>JBBAUO010000005.1:0-101712 GCA_040398185.1 Microcystaceae cyanobacterium
GGGTGACGGGGTGACGGGGTGACGGGGTGACGGGGTGACGGGGTGACGGGGTGATGGGGTGATGGGGTGACGGGGTGACGGGGTGACGGGGTGATTTTGGAAAGCATACTTCCCGTGAAAAGTCAGAACAGCTTATGATCTAAAGAAGGAATTATAAGTAGGTACCCTTTATGAAAAAGTTACTGATTCTGCTGATATCTTGCCTCATCCTTCTAGGAATTGCCCCAAAAGCTAATGCTACAGGGGTTTATGACCTACCCTCCCTTGATGCTGGCGCCCAGACTTGGATAGTCGATCAGGCCGATGTCATTAGTCTAGCCAGTGAAAGCAAGCTAAATAAGGATTTAAAGCAATTAGCCGACCGGAGTGGGAAAGAATTGCGCTTTGTCGTCATCCGTCGTTTAGATTATGGTGAAACTATAGACAGTTTTGCCGACAAATTATTTCAGACTTGGTATCCTACTCCCGAAGCTCAGGCAGATAATGTATTACTGGTATTAGATACCTTGACCAATGGGAGTGCTATTCGCCAAGGTGCAGAGATTGATCCGATTTTGACTAAAGCTATAACCACCAGTGTCATCAATGAAACCATGAGGGAGCCCCTCAAGGATGGAGCTAAATACAATCAAGCCTTAATAGATGCCAGCCAACGGCTAGGGGCTGTTTTATCCGGTTCAGCAGATCCGGGACCACCGGAGGCGCGAACTGTATCCATCGAAAGTACCTTTACCAGTGCCGAAGAAACCGATGATAATAGTGCGACTCTATGGGTAATTGTCCTTTTGGTTTTAGCTACAGCTATCCCCATGGCTACCTATTTTTGGTATGTGGGTTTACCAGGGAAATGATATTAAATCCTGTTAAATAACCATCTTATCGTGAGGACAAGGCAGGAGGCAGGAGGCAGGAGGCAGGATTCAGTTTAATCTGTAGGAAACTGAATTTATAGTGTCACTGATTACCCAGATTTGAGATGATCCAAGGGCAGAGGGGTGGTCCCGATTTTTGAGCAGGAACTTCGGGATCAGCCACATTGAGGACAGGATTTTGGGGAAAGAAACCTCGTGACATTATCTTAAAACTGCCTCGGTGAACGGTCATAATCGGCCATTCTTCTGGTCGAGGAATATGGGTGATTCCCATGGTGTACCAAACTACAATATCTTTGTTGTCCAAGGATTCATCATCGGCAACCCATTGGGGCAAACCTTGATCTGTTACGCCCTGATTCGGATAATCTCCGCCAGCATAAAGTTCATTCGGTTTATACTGGGTAGCCCAAAAATGATGGGTGGCAAATTGTCCCCGACGGCTCACATTAGAATCTTTTAAAGGATAAAAAACACTGTTACTACCTGGCATGAGCATATAGGCGATCGCGCCTCCTAAGGAATTTTTCTGGGTGGCATTTTCAATCATCCAAGAACGACTTTCCGCCAGATTCATATCCCTTACCGCTTTTAATTCGCTATTGAGGGGAATTTCCTCCATTTTAAAAGCGTTACCCTGGGGATTGGACTCACTTTGAGGAAGAGCCGCTACATTCATTTCTGTGACTCGATTGGCCGTACCATCCACATCAAAATCCAGACGGAAGCTAACAAAATGTTGATGATTAATTGCTAACACATTGGGCGCGACCAAATGGCCAAATTGAGCATGATCATGGCTTTCCGTAACTGCTTCCGTTCCTTTAACTAACATGATTCCCGTCAAATCAGTTTGTACCTCTAGGGTTCCATCTTCATGAAAAACCCAGTTAATGCCGTAATCATAATTACCAATCGCAGCGACGGTGGTTAAAACTAATTCCCGACTGCGATGACCTTCATAGGTTTCCGTATTGGAGTCATAATGCCGCCAGAGAATCCCTGCATCTTTTTCATAGATAGCAATTAAATTTTTACTCACCGAGGGTTTTCCCGTATCATCGGCAAACAAAGTATCCAATAACAGGGCATTTTCAGGAACATCTTTGCCCTTGGACAAAGTCGTAGAAAGCCAACCAAAGCGATATTCCCCCACATCAAAAGCACTTCTGACGACCCAAGAAGGAGACGTATCGCCGTAGGGAACCACCATTTCCGATAGGCCAGCCCGATAGAGAATAGGACGTTCTTTGCCTTTATCTAGATAGGAAACTTGATATAACGTCAAACCTTCCCTGGGGTGCATGAGGTAACGAAATTTCCAATTTTGCCAGGTAACTTCATTCTTGTCGATTTTAAATGTTACACCCTGGGGTTGCTTAATTTGTAACAGTTTAAGAGCCGATTGCAAAGGTTTCAGGGATGCTTGATCGTAATCAAAATTGGCTTTAGAAACAGGAACAACACCATAATCGAGCACTTCGGTAACTTTTTTATTATTTAGATCAACGGTGATCATTAAACCTTCAACGGGAGAACCATAATAATTCATCCGCTTTTTGTCTTTGTAGTAGGTCACACCCCGCATTAACCTTTTTCTGGAAGCTTTTTCTTTCTCGCTCATCAAGCCCATCGCCCAACCATCGACGATCGCATTTTCAAAATCAGTAATACCTCGTTTTTTCATCGCGGCTTGCCAACGGGGATCGGCTTTCGCCAGTGTTTCTAATAACTCATACTCATCATCTAATAGCGCGGGTTGTCCATCGGTCACTTCTTTCCAAGACAAAAGACTGGCTTTTTGGAGATCAACGATCGCTTCGTAGGCTTTATTCTTACTTGGTTCTAAGACCACTACAAAGGCTTCTCTAGTAATAGGATCACCTTTTTTAAAGGCTAAAACCTTTGATTTATCAGGCTCTTGTAGGGATAAATTGGGAAAGGCGGCGCGATCGCTCAAGGATTTTTCTTTTTTTAAGACACTAACCGCCGTATTAATTTCTTGGGTAGTCAGAGGATCAAGAGGATGGGTAATCTGGGGCGCTTGAGCCAAAGTTCGAGTCGTCAATACCACTGCGATCATAACCACGAGGAAAGTAATCCCCAAAAATTGTAGCCAACTTGTCTTTTTTCGCATCTTTAAGCCTAATTGTGTTGAAATCATCTAAATTGTAGCAGAGTAGACGCAGTGACGGATAATCTTGGTGAGGAAACGGTGACGATAATAAGGATTTTCGCTCAGGAATGGGCAATCATATTTTTAGAGGTATAATGAAGCAATGTGGAAATCCATTACAGAAAATAAAAATGATATCTATCAAGCTAGATCGAGAAACGGAAACCTACCTAACAGAAATCATTACTCAAGAGAATATCTCCTCTGAAGAACTGCTAAAAAAACTAATTTATCAACATTGGCAAACTATAAAACCTCGTCAAACTCTAGCTCAAAGACGAGGAAAACATCCAGAAAACTTATTACAAGATGCTGATCCTAATTTATCATTACGAGAAAACCGTAAAAAAGACGTTGCAGAACATATTCAAAACCACCATTAAAATATCATCAATTAATAATTATCCTCCTATTATTCTTACTGATAGTAGTATTTTATTTGCTTATTACAGTGCTCAAGATAATTATCATAAATCCGTTTATAACTTTTTTGAGCAATGTTCAAGTGAACTGATTACAACTATTCCTTGCGTGACTGAAGTAATGTATCTTTTGAGTAGAGATTATCGTACACAAAATGAATTTCTCAACGATTTAGCTCAAAAACTTTACCGTTGTATTCCCTTAATACCAGAAGATTTTGCTCGAATTAGAGAACTCAATGAACAGTATGCAGACTTACCAGGGGATTTTGCTGACTTGTCATTAGTTACGATCTCTGAACGGCTCAACATTTCATCAATTATTACATTAGATGGTGATTTTGATATTTACCGACGTTATCGAAAACAACCTTTTGAAAGAGTGTATTTAGATTTACAATGTTAGAGAATGATCGCTTTGGGAATGTGGGACTGCGATCTCACTAACAGGATAAAAGAGTCAAAAAAGGCTATAATACCTGTATCTAAGTATTTTTGTGTCAATCTTCTTTGTAGTTTGATTACTTACTGTCTTTCCGAAGGCACGGGAAGCGCACAGCCAAAAAACCCATCCTTAAGCATGGAACATAAAGAACACAAAGTTCTTTCTAAGGCAAAAGTATATTAGACCTCTCTAGAAATCAGGCTAGAAGCCTGAACTACAAGGACAAAATCTTAATTGTTGGAGATGTCTATTAGATAGGAATTTTTCCTAACTCAATCTTGAATGTACTCTTCTCCTGTAATTAGAGCATATTCAGCCCGGGTACATTCCCGTCCCAAATAGCCCGCATGGTCTAACATAGTGATGGGACAGGGTTGAGTCTCCTCCAATATCTTCACACAGAGTTCCTTCGCGGTTCTGGCAGTGTATACTATCGTCGCTGTACGTTCTACTTTTCCCTTAGCCGGAATTACCTCCCCCGTATCTGGATCAACGGCTAATCCCTGTTCATTGATAATGTTGGTGTAGTGTTTAGCACAAATTAACTGGGCATCCCGTTCTAGATAGATAATAAAATAGCCCCCAGGGTCTAGGTCTATAGGTCGTTTTGACAGTTGATCATTTATAGTACGAATAGAATCTGATAACTGGGTCATGCTAAATCCGTTTATAATAATCTGGTTATAGGGACAGGAATAGGGATTAACGGAGTCCTTAGTTAATTTTAGGCTGTTAGGGGGCGATTAGCTATGGATGATTTCGAGGGGGACAAAACCGAGAACCTATCACGAATTGAAGCCGAATTGCAAGAAAATGAAGAAAGATGGCAATTAGTGCTAGATGGCACCTGTGACGGCATCTGGGACTGGAATCTTAAGACAAATGAACTGTTTTTGTCCCCCCGTTGGCAGGAAATGTTGGGGTATCAAGATGGGGAACTTATTGGTAGTTTGGATACCTGGCGCGGTTTACTCCATAGTGAAGACAGGCAGAGAGTTATAGAAACATTACAAAACTATTTAGGACAGGAAATACCCAACTATGAGGTACAATTCCGTCTGCGTTGTCGGGGGGGAAATTATAAATGGATTTTATCTCGGGGTAAAGCTCTTTGGGATAAAAACGGTCAACCCCTGCGGATGGCTGGCTCTCACACAGATATTGATGTCGCCAAGCAAAGGCAAGCCGAGCGCAAAGCCGAACAAATCCTCTTACAAAAACAAGCCGATAAGGATAATCTTTTGAGTCGGATGGCTCGCCAGTTGATTGAACAAAACCTGGATAGTGCCATTAAGTTAATACTAGAGGAACTAGGGAAATTTAGCCAAAGCGATCGCGCTTACATCATTGACTATTCCCCCTGTCAAAGGGAGTGGAGCATGGCCTACGAATGGTACAACCGCGAAAATGCCCAGGTTACTTCTATTCTCGCCCAATCCCAAAATCTCTCGACCGATAAATTTATCTGGTTTTCTCGGCAACTACTGCTCGGAAATCCGATTAAAATAGATGCTTTGGAGAAATTACCCGAGGAGGCCATCTGCGAACGCCAGGCCTTAGAAAATAGTCCTACCCCCTGCATTTTAATTGTTCCCATGGTGGATAGAACTGCTAAAACCGTTGGCTATTTAGGCTTAGATGCAGTGGCTACTAAGGTTTGGAGCCCAGAAGATGTACAACTATTGCGCCTAGTCGGAGAATTTATCGCCATTGCCCAGGACCGTTATAAGGCAGAAATAGCCTTAAAAACCGCTAAAGAAGCCGCAGATACCGCTAATCGTGCCAAAAGTGAATTTTTAGCCCACATGAGCCATGAATTACGCACTCCCCTCAATGCTATTCTGGGCTTTACCCAGGTGATGAGTCGGGATTCTTCCCTTGATGAAGAAAATAAAAATCATTTACAGATTATTAATCGCAGTGGTGAACATCTCCTAGAACTCATCAATGATATTCTAGAAATGTCGAAAATAGAGGCAGGAAAAAGCACCTTTAACCAAAATAACTTTGATTTATACGAACTTTTAAGCGATTTAGCCGAAATGCTCAAGCCTAGGGCAGAGGCTAAGAATCTACAATTGATTTTTGAATGCTCTAGGGATGTACCGCAATTTATCCAAACCGACGAAGGAAAATTAAGACAAGTTTTAATCAATCTAGTCAGTAATGGCATTAAATTTACCGACTCTGGGGGGGTAACTTTGCGGGTAAAAGCCCAAGACTCCGAGCGACTTTGGTTTGAGGTAGAAGACACCGGAAGTGGCATTGAATCTGGGGAAATAGAAGCACTATTTGCCGCCTTTACCCAGAGCGAGAGTGGGCGAAAATCCCAACAGGGAACAGGCTTAGGGCTTCCCATTAGTAAGAAATTTGTGCAGTTAATGGGGGGGACAATAAAAGTCACCAGCCAAGTTGCTCAAGGTAGTATCTTTGCCTTTGACATTTTAGCCCAAAGGGGTCATAAACTAGAACCGACTAAATCTCAACCTCTGCGGCGTGTGGTGGGATTAGCTCCTCATCAACCTAGTTATCGGATTTTGGTGGTAGATGATCGCTTAGAAAGTCGTTTATTATTGGTTAAGTTGCTCTCCAGTGTCGGATTTTTAGTCCAGCAAGCCAAAAATGGGCAAGAAGCTATTGAAATTTGGGAAAAATGGCAACCCCATTTGATTTGGATGGATATGAGAATGCCGATTATCAATGGTTATGAAGCAACTCGACATATTAAGTCGACAAGTCACACCGAAAAAACCGTTATTATTGCTCTGACAGCCAGCGCCTTTGAAGAAGACAGAACAACTGTTCTACAGGCAGGTTGTGATGACTTTATGCGGAAGCCCTTTCGGGAAGAACTTCTCTGGGAGAAAATGTCCTACCATTTAGGCGTGGAATACCTGTACCAAGATACAGATAGCCCCCCTGAGATAGTTTCCCCTAACCTACAACAACAAATTAACCTTTTGTCCCTAGACTGGATTAGACAATTACAACAAAGCGCCCAAGAATGTAGTGATGATAGTATTTTAGAACTGGTTAGCCAACTTCCCCCCGAGCAGAGGGTTTTAGCCCAGGCTCTCCAGGATTTGGCCCACAATTTTCTCTTTGACTCAATCCTAGAATTAACTCAAAACTATGGGGAATGAAACAGAAAGTATTTTAGTTGTGGATGATACCGCAGATAATCTGAGATTATTATCTATAATGCTCTCGGAAAAAGGGTATAAAGTGCGAAAAGCTCTAAATGGTAATATGGCTTTAAATACCATTGAAACTATGCCCCCCGATCTGCTTCTACTAGATATTAATATGCCTGAAATGAATGGGTACGAGGTTTGTGAAATTCTCAAAAATCAAGAACATACTAAAGATATTCCTGTTATTTTTATTAGTGCTTTAGATGATGTTTTGGATAAGGTAAAAGCTTTTGAAATCGGGGGAGTAGACTATATAACTAAGCCTTTTCAAGCCCAAGAAGTAATTGCTAGAATTGAAAATCAATTGACTATTAGGCGGCAGCATAAGCAACTACAGCAGGAAATCCAAGAACGCCAAAAGATAGAAGAAACTCTAAAAATTTATCTTCATACTGTTTCCCATGATTTGAGAAATCCTGTTTTGGCAATGTCCGTAGTTTTAAATAATTTAATCAAAAAAGAAGCCCCCGAAGGTATTTCTCGGACTATTTTAGAACAGATGCAGAATAGTTGCGATCGCCAATTGAACCTGATCAATTCCCTTGTGGAAACTCAACAATTTGCAGTCTCGGGAGTCCCCTTAAGGTGTGAACCCTTTGACCTAGGGCAATTATTGACAAACTTAGCCCAAGAATGGCAACCATTGCTAGAACGAGAAGGAGCAGTTCTCAACCTAGAAATTGCCGAAAATCTACCTTTAGTTAGGGGAGATAGCCACCAAATCTGGCGAGTATTTGAAAATCTATTAGCCAATTCCCTTAAATTTAATCCTCCCCAAATTCAATTAAAAATCGCGGTAAAAATCCTAGAAAATTCTGCTGATTTTATTCGTTGTTCTGTGCTAGATAATGGCATAGGCATGACAGAAGAACAGACTAAAAGCCTGTTCCAACCCTACCATAGGGGAGGTTCTACCCAACAAACTTTAGGACTAGGATTAGGCTTGTATTTATGCCAGCAAATTATCCAAGCCCACGGTGGGGATATAGGAGTAATTAGTCATCTAGGATCAGGGGCAGAGTTTTGGTTTACCTTACCTTGGTCCTAATCTACTGTCTTTCCTCACTAACTGCTTGGCGGTAGAGTTTTTGAATTGTCCTCAAAATTTTATCAAAGGCAGAGTTGCGTGTTTCTAGAGTTGGTTCCAACGATTGTAATTCGCTTAAAAGTTGAGCTTCTTGGGTTTGGATATCCCCATCCTTATAAATGATGGCACTGATGGCTTCTAGGAGATTTTGGTGATCATCTACACTAGGATTATTACCTAGATAATCTTCTAACCAGTTGTGATATTCCTGGGGGGTAATCGGTTTGGTTTCGGAAAGGATTAGTTTAATCTCCGCATCCTCGCTTAAATTTTGCTCTTTGGCTAAGGTTTGTAGGTATTCCCGTTCTTCCTTTTGGATAACACCATCAATCCAAGCCGCAGCAAAGAGAATTTTAAAGACTTGTTTGTTTTTATCGAGAGTATTCATTGTTTTAAACTGTTTTTACTAATTTAACCATAAAAAAGCCATCCATTTGATGCCGATGGGGAAGAATCTTCAGCCATCCTGCGGGAGTAGAATAGTCCCAAAACTGTGAGTCGGCTGCTGGGGGAACAATTTGCCATTGCCCATTGCTTGCCAAAAAGTCCGAGATAATCTCCTCATTTTCCCTCGGATTGAGGGTACAGGTAGAATAGACTAAGCTCCCCTTTGATTTTACCCAAGTTGCGGCCTCTTCTAAGAGTTCTTTTTGGAGAGTGACTAATCCTGTAACTTTTTCTGGGGTTTGTCGCCAACGAATATCGGGACGTTTGTGGAGGGTACCTAAACCCGAACAGGGTGCATCTAATAAAACCCGATCGGCAATACCTTTAAATTGCTCACAGTTGCGGCTATCTAGATGCTGGAGGTGGATAGATTGCAATTGTAACCGTTCTTGATTTTGCTGGACTTTTTTGAGTCGATTGCGATCACGATCGCCGGCCCAGATTATCCCCCTATCCCCCATCAGTTCAGCGATATGGGTAGTTTTGCCCCCAGGGGCTGCACAGGCATCAATAATGGTTTCCCCCGGTTGGGGATCTAGTAAATGGCTGACTAATTGGGCGCTGCTATCTTGAACCGTAAACCACCCCTCGGCGAAATGGGGTAGAGATGGAATAGAACGACGACCACTAATTAGACGTAGAGCCTGGGGTACATGGGGAATACGGGCTGTTTGGACTCCTAACTCATTAATTGCTCGCTCTAGCTCGGCTAGGGTAGTTTTTAGGGGGTTAATTCGCAAATCTACTAAAGCCGATTGATTAAACCAAGTACAAAGTTGGGCGGTTTCCGTTTCTCCCCATAGCTCTAACCATTGTTCTACGATCCAATCAGGGAAACTGTGTAATATGCCCAATTTTTGGACAGGATTAGGAGGTAGTAGCAGGGGATCGGTATTTTTTTGCTTTAATCTGACATATTGTCTTAAAATGCCATTAACTACCCCCGAAAGGGAGGTAAAACCGTTTTTTTTGGCTAGATCCACACTGGTATTGACCGCAGCCGAGGGGGGAATTTGGTCTAAGTAGCGAAGTTGATAGAGTCCCAAATGCAGGATGTGGCGTAGGTCGGGGGGTTGTTGTTGGGCTGTTTTTTTTCCGAGTTGGTCAATGAGGGCATCTAGCGATCGCCTCCGCCGCCCAATACCATAGACTAATTCTGTCACCAAAGCGCGATCGGGATCATTGAGGTTAGTAGTTTTCAACCCCTGATCCAAAGCTATATCCGTATATAGACCTCTTTGCTCGATTTGGCGCAGGATCACCAAGGCCACCTGACGAGCTTGGCTCATCCCTTGTTGCCATCCCCATTAATGAGGGATTCTTCCCCCAATTTCGGAAAAGAGAGATTGGGATTAAAAGAACCATCTAAATTATTGACTATTTGACCATTAGTTTTAAAGTATTCCTTAGGTTCATCCAGGGCATCTTCTAACAAAATATCCTTGACCTTTTCCCTAAGAACCAGACGGGTATATTCATCAATACCGCCCAATTCGTAGAGTAAATTCATCCCCAAGCGAACGGTTTCTAGTTTGTCCTTAGTTGAGGGAACTTCAGCTACGGACTGTCCAAGCAGAAAATAGTTACTATCTGGGCGCACTGCGGGTAAGACCTCCTGCTTAACCCATTGTTGAAAAGCCAACATTAGGGGGTTACTAGAGCGAGAAATTAGATAATACAATCCCGCTTCATAGAGAGTAGAAACTAACTGTTCACCCTCGGGGGTTAGTAATTGTTTTTGACTTTTCCAGACGGCAGGAATATCAGCGAAGTAGCGGGAATATTCTTCGGTTTTAACCTCAGGATAAAGAACAGCTAAAACATCAGAAAAAACCCATTCAGGTACTTCAGCGTTACCAACCAAACGAATGTGCCAATAGCGTCCTGACTGACTATCCTCAAATTTAAAGACCCAAGGGACGGTCTTGTTAGACTTGACCATTGCCTGATCACTCCAGTGGCTCAATTATAGGATCAAGACTAGAATCGGGGTAAAAAGTTCTCGTACCAAATCCGTTTTATCTAGAATCGGTGATCAATTATTCATCCCTTTTCTCTTAAACCTGACCACCTCCTGCCTCCTGCCTCCTGCCTCCTGCCTAGCCTTCACGATAATATATTTACCTAAGCCGATTTAGTATCATCCCCCCAAGTTAACCAAATTCTGCGAGAATATAACTAGAGAAGTCTTTGGCAACAGTAAAACATGGCCGCAACAAATTGGGATATTGATATAGCACGGTATATTGACCACGCCTTGTTAACCCCGACAGCGACTTCTGAACAAGTTGAGCGACTTTGTGGTGAAGCGGATCAGTTGGGCTTTGCGACGGTGTGCGTTTATCCTGGAGCCGTTAAACAGGCCGTGCAACTACTCCATAACCGTAAACCCAAGGTTTGTACAGTTATTGGCTTTCCCACGGGAGCCACCACCTCGTCGGTGAAACTCTATGAAGCCCAAGAAGCAGCCGAAAATGGTGCTACGGAGTTAGATGTAGTTATTAATTTAGGTTGGCTTAAAGAGGGCAAATCTGAGGAAATTTACCGAGAAATAGCGACAATTTGCGAAGAAACAGGACAAACCATCAAAGCAATTTTAGAGACAGCCCTCCTCAGTGATGCCGAAAAACGCCTAGCGGCACAGATTTGTATGGATGCGGGGGCAACATTTCTTAAAACCAGCACGGGATGGGTAGGAGGTGCAACGGTAGAGGATGTGAGATTACTAAAGGAATTAACCCAAGGAGATGTACAGATTAAAGCCTCTGGAGGCATCCGTACCTTAGAACAGGCGATCGCCCTAATTACAGCAGGAGCGAGTCGTCTAGGAACCTCCAAGGGAGTGGAACTGGTGCGCCAACAAAAGGACCCATCTCCCGAGCAATCATGACCAAAACCTACCAAGTTACGGGCATAGTGCTCAAAGGGATGCCCTTCCAAGAAGCAGATAGATTAGTCACAATTTTAAGTCGAGAACGGGGACTGATACAAGCGATAGTGCCAGGTGCCAGGAAACATAAATCATCCCTGCGGGGAAGAACCGAGTTATTTGTGGTGAATCAACTACAGTTAGTCAAAGGTCGCTCCCTAGATAAAATCATCCAAGCGGAAACCCTAGCTTCCTATCCTGGGCTCAGTCGAGATTTAGGAAAATTGACCGCCGGGCAGTATCTGGCTGAATTAACCCTAGCCTTAGCCCTGAGTGAGCAACCCCAGATGGAAATCTACGAACTACTTACAGAGCATTTACACCGCCTAGAAATATTAGTTAACAAGGACGAGGTATTAGTTTATCTAGCCCAGTCGGTTTTTCACTTGCTGGTAATAGCGGGTATTGGTCCGAGGGTACAGCAATGTTGTGTTAGTCAAAAAACCCCCACCCCAGACTATAGCCATCCCCAATGGCGAATTGGTTTTAGTTTTGAAGCCGGGGGAATTGTGCTGATCCCAGAAATTGAAGGGTCAGAATTTAGCAAAATAGCGATAAATCGGCAGCTCGGAGCGATAGAATTAACAGTGCTACAAAATTTGAGCCAGGCTACTCTCCCTAATTTTTCTGAGTTAGTTCCTGCCTCTTTGTTGGGTTATCCTCTCCAGAGAGCTTGGGTAAATATCGAGCATCTCTTAAGGGACTATGCCCAGTATCACCTCGGTTATTCCCTGCGCTCGGCAACTCTCCTTGATAGCTTATCCTCTATTGATTTCTAAAAACTACCATGGAACTCAGGGACTTAGAAAAACCCTCCCCCGTTATGACTCAACCCCGCCCTTCTCCTAATCCCCCTCCCCCACAACAAGGCTTTGGTCCAGTTTTAGCCAATCCTCGTTTTATGATTCTTTGGGTTGGCCAAATTTTTTCCCAGTTGGCCGACAAAATCTATTTAGTGCTAATGATTGCCCTGATTGCGGGACATTTTCAGAAAGCAGATCAACCCATTAGTGCCTGGGTATCTGCGATTATGATGGCTTTTACGATTCCTGCGGTGTTATTTGGTTGGGTGGGCGGTGTTTATGTAGATCGTTGGTCAAAAAAAGGGGTTTTAGTCGTTTCTAACTTTATTAGGGCCGCCCTAGTCATGACAATTCCTCCCCTGCTCTGGCTACTAGATGGGCATTCTCTAGCTATTCCCCTGCATTGGTTGCCGCAATCCTGGCGACATTGGCAAGCCGAACCCCAGGATATTTTTTATCTCCCTGCGGGTTTTCTCATGCTTTGGTTACAAACTTTTATCGACTCTACCCTAACTCAGTTTTTTGCCCCCGCCGAACAAGCAATCATTCCCTTAGTAGTCAAGCGTCGCCATCTGTTACCTGCTAATTCCCTTTTTACCACCACGATGATGGGAATGTTAATTATCGGTTTTGCCATTGGTGATCCTCTCCTGAGACTGGCAGCTAGGCTTAGTCATGTTGTTGGTATTCCGTGGGAATTGGGCAAAACTGCGGTCGTCGGAGGTGCTTACCTCATTTCGGGATTGATTTTGTTGTTTCTGAAAACTAAGGAAAAAGTTGAACCCTTTGACCGAGTAACGCCCCATCCTTTGGCGGATCTGAGGGACGGTTTGCGCTATCTTGAGAAAAATCCGAAGATTCGCAATGCTATGGTGCAATTAGTCATTCTTTTTTCGATTTTTGCCGCGCTTTCTGTCTTAGCGGTTAGTTTGGCGGAACGCTTACCGAATATGCGGGCGGAACAATTTGGCTTTATTTTAGCCACAGCGGGCTTGGGTATGGCGATCGGTGCAACTTTGATTGGCAATGTCGGCCAGCGTTTCTCCCACCAAAAACTAAGTCTTTGGGGATCTTTAGGGGTGGGAATGTCCTTATTAGCGCTCTCTCTCTCTACCAAAAGTCTCGCCCTTGCCCTCTTTACCACTACTGTTTTAGGGCTGTTTGCTGCCTTTGTGGGGGTACCGATGCAGACGGATATTCAATCGGAAACTCCCCCTTCTATGCGGGGTAAGGTTTTTGGACTACAAAACAATGTGGTCAATATCGCCCTCTCCTTGCCCTTGGCGGTGGCGGGAATTGCGGAAACTCGCTTCGGGTTACGTCCTGTCTTAGTTAGTCTGGCTTTAATGGCGATCGCCGGGGGATTATTAACTTCGTCCTATTTCTACCCTCGGGATGGGGATAGATCCATAAAAGTTGACAAATAACTCTATTAGTTGTCAGATACTAGGTAATGAAACTTTTTTTATTTTCCTTTACAAGTCCATTTATAGTAATATCTGAATGCACATTGCTTGGTTGGGTAAAAAATCACCCTTTTGCGGTAACGTCACCTATGGGCGGGAAGTGACTAATGCTCTCCTTGATCGCGGTCATCAAGTCAGTTTCTTTCACTTTGCCCAGGATGAGCCTTCTTCTCAGGATTGGCCAGACTGTGCGGAGGTAACAATTCCTTTTCTCTACAAGTCTCAGGTTTACACGATTCCTACCCCAAAATCTAGTAAAGTCCTGATGGAGTCTTTGCGGAAACTCAAGCCTGATATTGTTCACGCCTCGCTAACCCTTTCTCCTTTGGATTTTCGACTTCCTGAAATTTGTCAGGAGCTAGATATTCCCTTAATGGCTACCTTTCACACTCCCTTTGGGGGTAAGTCTTTTAATCTTAAAGCCCAAACCCAATTTATTCCCTATCAACTCTACGCTCCTTTTTTGGCTAACTATGATCGGGTAGTGGTTTTTTCCTATCGACAACGGGAAATTTTGATTAAATTAGGGGTTGCTCCCGAAAATTTGGTGGTAATTCCCAATGGGGTAGATTCTGAAAAATATTCCCCAGGCAGAAGTATCTATAAGCCCCGATTCCAAGCCAAACGCCTATTTGTCTATCTCGGACGTATCGCCACGGAAAAGAATGTCGAAGCCTTGCTTAAGGGTTGGAAATATGCGGAAATGGGGGATGGGGCTAAGTTGGTAATCGTGGGAGATGGTCCCTTAACTTCCTCCCTAGAACCTTTTTATGGGGAGTCCGATGGCATTATATGGCTTGGGGCGATCGCCGATGAACAAAAACGTATTGATATTCTTCGCAGTGCGGATGCTTTTGTTTTACCCTCTTTGGTAGAGGGGTTATCTTTATCCCTACTGGAAGCCATGGCCTGCGGAACGGCTATCCTCGCAACGGATGCGGGTGCTGATGGGGAAGTCTTAGAAGACGGTGCGGGGATTATTCTGAGTACCCAGGATGTCAGTAGCCAACTGAAAATTCTTTTACCGATTATGCGAGATCATCCAGAAATGACGGAGATTTTAGGACAAAAAGCCCGCAAACGAGTTCTGGCGCGTTATACTCTTAGTCAAAATATTAGCCACCTTGAAAGACTCTATGAGGATGTGTTAAAACAAAGGCAACTTTATTTATCTAAAAAATCCTTATTCCCTATCTAAACCCATGACCATTTCTCGAACTATTTGCCTCGGTTTTATTGCTGTTATTTTAGCTGGAACAGTTTTACTAACTTTGCCTTTTTCTTCGGCTAATGGTACATGGATTAATCCTTTAGTTGCTCTTTTTACTTCTACTTCCGCAGTTTGTGTGACGGGTTTAGCGGTTGTGGACACGGGAACTTTTTTCTCTTTTTGGGGACAGTTGATTATTGCCCTACTTATTCAAATAGGTGGGTTGGGTTATATGACAAGTACCACTTTTTTGATGTTGTTGTTAGGTAGAAGGTTTGATATTCGACAAAAACTGGCTATTCAAGAATCCTTTGATCGCCCTTTTTTACAAGGGAGTCAGAGCTTAATTAAATCTATTATTGCCACAACTCTAATTTTTGAGCTAACGGCAACTTTTATGATGATTCCTATTTTTGCTCAAAAATATGATTTACTCTCATCTATTTGGTTAGCCCTCTTCCATAGCATTAGTGCTTGGAATAATGCAGGATTTGGACTATTTAAAGACAATTTAATACCCTATCAATCCTCTATTGTCGTCAATTTAGCTATCACGGGATTAATTATTTTTGGTGGTATTGGTTATCAATTCATCATTGAGGCTTATGTTTGGTTAGTAACTCGCTTCAGGGAAAAAAGAAAGGGTTTCGTTTTTTCTTTGAATTTTAAAGTAGTGGTAAGTACAACGATTTTTTTATTAGTTGTAGGAACTATAGCTATGTGGTTGGCTGAAGCAAAAAATCCCGCTACCTTAGCTGGCTTATCCTTTAAGGATCAATTTCTCACGGCTTGGTTTCAATCTGTAACGACTAGGACCGCAGGATTTAACAGTATAGATATTACTAAAATGACTGCTGAGGGTTGGCTCTTAATGATGCCTTTAATGTTCATTGGAGCTAGTCCTAGTGGTACAGGGGGAGGTATTAAAACTACTACTACCCGTATTATTGCTATTTGTACTAGGGCAGTTTTAAGGGGACATGAGGAAGTGGTTTTGTATAAAAGAGAAGTTCCCACTCCGCTGATTTTAAAGTCAGTGACGGTAGTTTTTGGCTCGGTACTTGCTATGCTTCTTGGGGTTGTAGCTATTGCTTTTATAGAGCCAGAAGTTGATAAAAAATTTAATATTATTCAAGTAATTTTTGAAGTTATTTCTGCTTTTTGTACGGTGGGACTCTCGACGGGTATTACTGCGGCTCTTTCGAGTTTGTCCCAGTTAGTGTTAGTCTTAATGATGTACGTGGGTAGGGTCGGAATAATTCTATTTATGGCGGCTATTGTGGGAGATCCTCAACCGACTTCGATCAATTACCCTGAAGAAAATCTTTTAGTAGGATGAGTTATGCAGAGTTTTAATTTTTTTACAAAATCTCGTTCGGGGGGTAATCAGTTTGCTGTCATTGGCTTGGGACGCTTTGGGCGTGGTGCTTGTGAAACTCTTCGCAAACAGGGTTATGCTGTAATTGCGACGGATATTGATGAAAGCTTAGTTGCCCAAGCTCTTAATGATAGGATTGTCGATAGTGCCATTCAGCTAGATTCAACCAAGCCAAGCGCCCTCAGACAAGCAGGAATTTTTGAGGTAGATAAGGTAATTGTTGCCATTGGTAAGTATGTGGAGGAGAGTGTGATTACTACCCTAAATCTTAAGGAAGCAGGGGTACCCTATGTAGCAGCTAAAGCGTCTTCCAAAATTCACGGAAAATTACTCCAAAAAATTGGAGCAGATTTAGTGGTTTTTCCTGAGTATGATGCAGGATGTGAGTTAGCTATGCGTTTAACTAAACCAGCTATTTTAGAGCGTTTTGACCTCGATCCTGAGCATAGTATTGTTGAAGTGATTATTCCCGAAGAATTTCATGGCAAAAGTTTAAAGGAAATAGATCTTCGTCGCCATTATGGATTAAGTGTCTTAGCGGTGGGTAGTGTCGAGAATTTTAAGATTAATCCTAATCCCGAAGAGAGGTTATATAAAGGATGGGCTATGGTGGTGATTGGTGCTAATAAGGATATCCAACGCTTGCCGATTTAACCCAGTTTTTGCCCTAGGGTTAGCTATTTGATAGCATGGAAAGGAACGGCTTAACGTACTCTTCGATCGCGCAGGGATCTCGTCTTCGGCGATCGCTTTATTGATGTGATTTATGGCTTTAAAGGGAAGATCCTTGGCTATAAAGATCACCCTCATAGACTTTTATCAAGTTTTCAGCTTCATTTTGAGCCTCTTGGAGTAAGTCGTCCCAGTCGTTGGGAGGTTGACCGCTTTCTAGCATTTTCTGGAAAACTCGGTAGGCATCTGTCTTGCTTTCGTAAGAACGTTTAGAGCCTTCATCATTGACCCATGCCAGCACGATAATTTTGGCTTCTTGGTGGTATCGGAAAAACAGCCGGTACTGCCCTAAGAACCTGGCTCTAAACCAATGCTTATATTCATCTCCGAGTGTCTTCCCCTGACAGTACTCAGGGCGTGTTGGGTCCGCAGGAATAATTTCAAAGGCCAACTTGGCGATCGCAGCTAAACGTTTGGTGGGGTTTTTCCTCTGGTAGTCTTGAGGGTGCTTTTGCCGCAAGCGTTCCACCTGAGCCATCAGTTCCTCAAGCTGCTTCAGGAACAAGGGATGAGCAAAGATTTTCCATTCATTGATTGCCAAGGGCTGACTATCTGACAAGGCTATTCGTCCTCATCCGAGAGTGGTGCATCGAGGTCAACCTCTATTTGACCAACCAACGCTTGAACACGCTCTACTAAATCGGAGCCGAGCGCCTGTAGGTTCTGGGGACTCTTTTCGATGTCGAGTGCCAGAAAATTGAGAAACTGACCCAGTAGAGGATCATCTTCCTCTGATTCAGCGCGAGAGATTATTACCTGACCATCGGAGCCGATGCTGTAGGAGATTTTATCGTGCTTACTCAAGCCCAGAGCTTTACGAACAGGTTCGGGGATAGTGGTCTGGTAACGGGCAGTCAGAGTAGATTCCGCTAAGGAAGCTTGTGTTACAGTCATTAACTTCTCAGATTTTGAAAACTCTACCTTGATGGTAATGCAACTGCATTGTCACGGCAAGATCAACATTTTTCACTTACGAGTAACACCGATGGGTTTACTGCCTCCCAAGGCATACTACAGGGGAAAATGAAATTTATTCTCTCCCCACTTCTAGCCCCTCTTTCATATCTTCGGAGCCAGTAGTAAATGACTGGGAAACCTTTAAGATTGGGGTGATACTAAATCCTGTTTTAATACTATAGTGATCCTCCTCCTGCCTAGCCTTCACGATTATCTGGTAACATAAGCGGATTTAGTATGACAGGGTTCTTGACCTGCGGATCTCCTGTTTAAACTGGAATAAGGAGTGCTGTTTCTCCGAACAGTAAGATTTTTCCTTGGTCTTTATGTGTGTACATTTGCCGCAATTAGGTAAGATGGTATTGATCTCCCCCTAATCTACCCATACCATCATGTCCCTTAAAGGCAAAGAGAAGCGCATTGATCTCAGGGTTACTCAGGAGCAGAAGCATTTACTCGAAAGGGCAGCCGACCTGAAGGGTATGAGCTTAAGTGCATACCTCCTCTCCCACTGCTTGGACTTGGCACAAACCGAACTCGAAGCTCACCATTCGCTTGTTCTGAGTGACCGCGACAGGGATCTGTTCATGGAACTGCTTAAGTCTCCCCCTACCCCCACCCCATCCCTAAGAGAGGCGATGGCTAAATTCCAACAGGAATACGAAACCCATGAGATGGAAGATCGCCCCTTTGGATAATAGTCATGAGCGCACCCGATTTGACTGCGGACAGCCACGGCTCAACGAATATCTGCAAAAGTACGCCATGCAGAACATTAAGAAGGGCTATGCTATGGCGTTTGTTGCCACTCCCCTCGAAAGCAAGGCGGTAGTCGGTTACTACTCTGCCAGCGCCTCAAGTATAGAATTTGCTAACTTACCCGAGGTGGTGAGGAAGGGTTTGCCCTAGTATCCCGCCCCCGCGATGCTGATCGGGCAGTTGGCTGTGGATAGAGAAATGCAGGGTCAAGGATTGGGGGATGTACTGCTGATGCACGCTCTGAGCCGAGCCGTTCGGGTTGCCTCCGAGATGGCCATCTTCGCCGTCAGGGTAGATGCCAGCGATGAGCCAGCGAGAAACTTCTACCTCAGATACGGTTTTGTTGCCCTACAAGATGCTCCTTTGTCTCTCCTCCTCCCCATTAAAACTATTCAGGACAGTATGAAAGCCCTAAACGGTGATTCTTCTCGATAAAAACTCAACTCATTCAAAGGCAAGAAATAGGTTTCCCACGCTCAAAATCTTAAGTTAAACTGGGTACAGGAAAACCTCTTAAATCCCATGCCCAGAAAAGTCTGTGGAGAACCCGTCCGTGCTTTAACCGTTGAACTGTCCCAAAGCGAATTTGAAGCCCTAAAAAGGTATTGTCTGCAAAGACAGGAAACCAAAAAACAGGTAATCCGCACTCTACTTCGTAGAGTTATCAAGAAGGTAGCAGATGAGTAAACCATTAAAATTGTCAGGACTACAGATCAAAATCTTGAGGGAGGGAATCGTCGGTGCTTATCCCAATCCAGACGACCTATGGATTCTTCTGGCTGAACAGATGGAAGTACAGGTTAGCGCGATGCCAAAGGCACACTTCGCGCACGCCAGAGGGGATACCTATAAAATTAAGGTCTTTTGCCCTGATCCGAGACTTTGAAGCCGATGGCAGGATCGAGGAGTTCATTCGGGTAGTAGTGGACAATAATACCAACAGCCCCTTTATATCGCCGATTAAAAAAGAGTTCGCCTCGGATGAGCCAACAATTCGGTCGTTTTCCCGCAGAGCTTACCAACAGATTGATCGTCTTTGGGGGAATAAAGAGAACAAAAATAAGGAAAGATGGGGGGATATTTTCCGTCTGGCTTTTGCAGATCACGAAAACCCCGATCGGTTTAGGGAACAGTTCACCAAGATGATCTCGGTTCAACACAACGACGAAGCCGCTCGCGCCTATGAAGAGGAACTCAGAAAAAAGAAAGCATATTTAAAGGCAAATCAAGTACAAATCTATCAAAGTTTAGAGAAGTACCTAGATCAACAGAATTGGAAGAAAGCTGATTATGAAACCGCCTTCATCATGTATCAATGGATGGTCATAGAAAATTATGATGACTTCGATGATCTTTTTAGAGGGGTATCCCTAGATGTAATTAATGAAATCGGCCGACTCTGGATGCAATACAGTAAACAGCAATTCGGGATCAAAGGACAGGCAAAAATTTACCGTGACCTTGGGGGTACAGAAGATTATAATTATGAAATATGGAAACGTTTTGGCGATCGCGTAGGTTGGCTTGATGAACTATTGTGGTTGGATTGGGAGCTAGATAAAGGGTTAGCATATCGTACTACAGAAACCCATAATTATCACCTTCCCTTACTAATGTACTGCCGATTTCGTTGTGTTTGGTGGATGAGGGTGGGAGCGAGGGAGGAGGGAGTGTGGGGGTGCATCTCTTCTCTCGCGCCGAGACTTCAAGGACCGTAGCATATAACGAAATCCTTCCGTTCCAAAGCGTTGATCATGAGCCACAACTTAGCTGTCAATGGTATTTGAGATGCACTTTGCAAATTCCTTCCATGGCAGATAGAAGGCTTTCTCAAAATGCTTTTATAGGTATTATTTTATCCTCTCACAGTTCGACTTGAGATATGATAAAATAAAGGGGAATAAAAATCCCAAAGAAAAAATGCAACCAATCAGAAGAACTGTTAAGAATGGAGTTATTCATCCCCTTGAATCTCTAAATTCTCTAGAAGGGCAGTCTGTGCTAATCACTGTAATTCAGGAAAACCAAGAGCGAATCCCTACTCAAAAACTATCCGAACTTTTACTTCTTCCTGAGTTAGAAAACGATGATCTGTTATTATCGAGAGATAGAGATACTGGGAGAGAAATTATCCTGTGAATTATCTGTTAGATACTTGTGTTCTCTCCGAATATACAAAAAAGAACTCTAACTCTCAAGTAATTGATTGGCTAGATGAGCAAGAAGAGACAGGTTTATTCATAAGCATACTCTCTATAGCGGAGATAAGAAAAGGGATAATCAGAATCAAAGACTCTCAACCCAGTAGATACAATAAATTAAGTACGTGGTTGGAAAAACTGCAAACGAGATTTATTGATAGAATCATCCCTTTAAATGAGAAGACATTAAACTCTTGGGCGGTTATTTGTGGCCAGTCTGAAGCCAAAGGAATCAAGCTACCGATAATAGATAGTTTGATTGCCGCAACAGCCTACGAGTATCAATTAACTATCGTCACTAGAAACGTCGCCGATTTTAATTTTTCAACAGTGAAGGTTTTCAGCCCTTGGGATCTTGATGATAAATAGTGAACAGAGAAAAGACCCCAAGTCCATTCCCTACTCTTCGATCACGCAGGGATCTTGTCTTTGGTGATCGCTTTTCTTGGCGTTAGTACTATAATACCATACAAATAAGAGCGATCGCTCTTGATACATGAAACTAAGAGCCTATCTGTTGCAAGTACCCCAGAAACTGCTCCACCGAACCAAGGGCGATCGCTTGTCGGTGCAATATCTTTAAGAGGGCGGGATCTTCTATCTCGTTGACCTTCTGGATTACCTCAGTCGGTACTTCTTGGAATCTTACCTCTAGCACCTCTAGGACATCCTCTCTCCTCTGCTGGATTATACCCTGGGAAATACCCTGGGAAATACCCTCAGAAATACCCTGGGAAATACCCTCAGAAATACCTTCCTGACGAGCTAACCTTTCCACACTGGTAATATAGGGCATCTGATTTTCCTCCTCAAAATCTTGGATTTCTCTCTTGAACTCCTGTTCGGCTGCTTCTGGTAAATTGACCATCCAATCAATTAACCGAAACAACTCTAGTATATCCTGTCTACCATAGCCTCTTCGGTAAAGGCTCTTGGCTATCCTTAATTTTCCTTCGTACCGACCGGTTCCATCCCTTCTCGTCTCCTGGGTGGTTAGGTGGGCTGCTACGATCACGGCAAAGGGATTGCTGTTTTCCTCTAAGGCTTCTATCCTCTCCCGATAGTCCAAGAGCTTAACTGTGGGAAATCCCATCTCTACATACCAACCCCAAAGTTCCTCACGGTATCTGTCTGGCCTCCACGTCTCCCTTTCATCGGCAAGGATGGCAAGGCTGACTACGGGTTTCCTGTACCTATCGTAGATGCGGTAATTGTAAATGTACATCCTTTCGGGGAACTCTTCCTGTACTTGGCTTTGTACCTCGACGTGCACTAATACCCATACTTCTGTACCATTTTTCCTCCAAACCTTAACCAGTTTATCGGTGTAAGCCTTCCCCGTCTCGGCTTCCCGTACTACTTGCTGGAACTCCTGATCTAGGAACTCATAACCCCTTTCCCAATCTATCTCTTCTTCTATCTGAGGGAAGAAGAATTTCATAAAAGGTCGGAAGTATAAGGATATGGCTTCCTTCCACGGGTTGTCGAAATCAGTCCTGTTCTCTACCATCTTCTCCTCATTTTTTCTTGGACGTTAGTACGATAATACCATCTAAACCTGACGATACATACAACCAGAGGTACAGGTTTCATGGATTTCCACCGCGTGTAAGCCGGGTAAAGCAACCATCACCAGTTTTTCGTAGAGCCATTGGGCGATCGCCTCACTGGTGGGACTTTCCAAACCGAGGGAATCATTGAGATAATAGTGATCTAAATAATCATCTAAAAGAGGTTGTAGGTAGCGCTTAACCTCGGCAAAATCCATAATCATCCCCTGCTCGGCTCCAGATGTTTTTAACTCATCTCCCCTAACGTACACCCGTCCTACCCAACTATGGCCGTGGAGACGGCGACACTTTCCCTGATGATGGGGTAGAGTATGAGCCGCTTCAAAACGAAACTCCCGATAGATAATCCACTCTTGCACGATAAAACAAACTCTGAAGACAGACCCACGCCTATTATAAAATCTTCTGTGGGATGATGGGATAAGCCGCCTATCTGTTTAGCGAAAATATGACATCAATTAAAACCCTACATCAACAATTACGCAAAAAAGAACGAACTGCCGTAGAAATTGCCACGGAAAC
Organism: Microcystaceae cyanobacterium; assembly: GCA_040398185.1. Lineage (GTDB taxonomy): Bacteria > Cyanobacteriota > Cyanobacteriia > Cyanobacteriales > Microcystaceae > JBBAUO01. The sequence continues at coordinate 23,172 of JBBAUO010000005.1, forward strand.
CCTCGATCGCTTACAAACCTTAGAACCAAAGCTCCATAGTTTCTTGGCGATAACGGCGGATTTAGCCCTGGAAGCCGCCAAAAAAGTAGATGCTAAAATCGCCGCAGGAGAGAGCATTGGGCTTTTAGAAGGTATTCCCGTCGCGGTAAAAGACAATATATGTATGGAGGGGATTCCCACTACCTGCGGTTCCAAAATCCTCGAAAATTTTATTCCTTCCTATGAATCCACCGTTACCCGTAAGCTCAAGGAAGCTGGAGCAGTAATTGTCGGCAAAACTAACCTAGATGAATTTGCCATGGGAAGCTCTACAGAAAACTCCGGTTATCAGTTAACCGCCAACCCTTGGGATCTAACTCGGGTACCAGGGGGATCTTCTGGGGGATCTGCTGCTGCTGTTGCCTCCCAGGAGTGTGTTGTCGCCTTGGGCTCCGATACTGGGGGATCGATTCGTCAACCAGCATCCTTTTGTGGGGTAGTGGGTTTAAAACCTACCTACGGGTTAGTGTCTCGCTTTGGCTTAGTGGCCTATGCTTCCTCTTTAGATCAAATTGGTCCCTTTGGGCGTACCGTAGAAGATGCTGCAATTTTACTAGGGGCGATCGCCGGTTACGATCCCCAGGATTCCACCAGCTTAAAAGTAGAAATTCCTGACTATACCCAATCTTTAAACACTTCTCTCGCAGGGGTGAGAGTCGGCGTGATTGAGGAAACCTTTGGGGAAGGTTTAGATCCGGTTGTGGCGAAGAGTGTCAATGAAGCCATAGAGCAATTAAAAGCCCTAGGTGCCCAAGTTAGCACCATTTCCTGTCCTCGTTTTCGCTATGGATTACCCGCCTACTATATCATCGCGCCTTCGGAGGCTTCTGCCAATTTAGCCCGTTATGACGCGGTAAAGTACGGTATTCGGGAAAAGGCTGATAACTTAATCTCCATGTACAGGAAAACCCGTGCTGCGGGCTTTGGGACTGAGGTAAAACGACGGATCATGTTAGGAACCTATGCCCTCTCTGCGGGTTATTATGATGCCTATTACCTGAAAGCCCAAAAAGTACGCACCCTGATTAAGCAGGATTTTGAGGCGGCTTTTGCCAAAGTAGATGTCTTAGTTTCCCCTACCTCCCCCACCACGGCTTTTAAAGCGGGGGAAAAAACCGCAGATCCTTTAGGTATGTACCTTTCCGATCTCATGACTATACCCGTTAACTTGGCTGGGTTACCCGGGATGAGCCTCCCCTGTGGTTTTGATAGTCAGGGTTTACCCATTGGGCTACAGTTGGTTAGTCAAGTGCTGAGAGAGGACATTCTTTTACGAGTAGGATATGCTTATGAACAGTCTACCGATTGGCATGAACAAAAACCGCCATTGAAGTAGTCTATAGAATTGCACCTTCAGGCGATTAAACCATGACAACTACGTTGTTGATAAAATTTTTACTAGGCGGGATCGGTACCAGTATTGTCCTTTATCTCTTGCTCTGTTTGGCTTTGAGGCTTTGGCAAAATCATTTAATCTTCCTACCTTCGGCCCGTCTAGAGGCGACTCCCGCCCAAGTAGGACTATCCTTTGAAGATGTGTCTATTCCTGTCCTCACTTGGCAGGGAAAATTGGCACAATTACACGGTTGGTGGTTGTCCCATCGGACGAGCTCCGATGTCTTGCTCTATTTCCATGGCAATGCCAGTAATATTGGCTCCAGCCTAGGGTATGCAAAAACTCTCCATGAAGCTGGTTTTTCCCTACTGATGATCGACTATCGCGGCTATGGTAAAAGTAAAGGTGCTTTTCCTACGGAGTCGGAAGTGTATCGAGATGCCCAGGCAGCTTGGCAATATTTGGTTAAAACCAAGGGTATTGCTCCGGAAAATATTTTTCTCTATGGACATTCCCTCGGTGCTGCTATTGCCATCGATCTGGCGGTGCGTCAACCTCAAGTGGCTGGCGTGATCGTCGATAGTGCTTTTACTTCCATGGCAGATATGGCTAGATACCAGCCTCTGTATAGTCTTTTTCCCATAGATTTGCTCCTAACTCAACGCTTCGATTCCTTGGCTAAATTAAGCTTGCTTAAGTCCCCTTTACTGGTAATTCATGGGACGGAAGATCGGGTAGTGCCCACGGGTTTAGGACAACTTCTCTACGAGGCGGCGACTGTGCCTAAAAGTCTTTTTTTAATCCCCCATGCTGGTCATACTAACACCATGGCCGTAGCAGGGGATACCTATGGGGAAAGAATTGGCCAATTTAAGAACTTAGCTTTTTCTCACCGGGCTAATCGACATTATCTAAAGAAACCTAGCCGCGATCGCCAATTTTCTGACTGAGAATGTCAATCTGTTTTTGCCCTGAGGGATCAGCAACCGGTAGCTGACGGGCGGATTCAATGAACTGAGAAACACGAATGGGATCAATAGGTTCTGTGATTTTACCATGACGCTTAAGGGAACTAGCGACAATGACCCCATCGGCGGCCTGCATCAGTTGGGCTATATTTTCTGAAGTTGCCCCACTACCGATGAAAACAGGAGTACCATGGGCGGCAGCACGGGCTAATTCCAAATCCTCTAAACTAGGGGGTAGCCCCGTCGACCAACCCGAAAGAATTACCCCATCAGCTAAACCCCTTTCAATAGTATCCCGTACAGAAGTTGTGAGATTGGGAGTTCCCAAAGGACGGGCGTGCTTAACCAAGACATCCGCAATAATCGCCACCGATGCCCCCAATTCTCGCCTATAGCGCAGTAAATGATAGGCCTGTCCCTCAATTAACCCCTGATCCGTCGCCATAGTCCCCGTCAAGACATTAACTCGGATAAATTGGGCATTGACACAACTGGCGATCGCCATACCACTTTTAGCATCATTTCTCAGTACATTTATGCCAACAGGTAAGACAATCAAATTCTTCAAGCGATCTACAACCAAAGTCATTGCACTAACGACAGCAGGATCTACCTGCTCCTTGGTAAAGGGCACATCAAAGAAATTTTCTACAATAATTCCATCTACACCCCCGGCGGCCAAGGCTGTTGCTTCCTGCTCGGCGCGTTCAATCACGGCTTTAAGGCTACCTCCCCAACGGGGGGAAGTCGGTAAGGGCAACAGATGTACTACGCCAATAATCGGATTTTTCGTCTTAAAGATTTGTGTTAGGTCCACTCTCGTCACATCTAGCCATCTGTATTATGAGCCAATAGACTATTCTACAAGGGAATCAGAACGCGATCGCAGATGCGTCCTAAAAAAAAATTTCCCGAGTTGATTTTATCTGGGCAAAAAATACGTTAAGATATGTTAATGAAACCCCAAGCAAAATTTACTAGGTAAACTTTGACCGATCGCATGGGCACTAAGCCTACCATTGCTGTATCTCACCTAGGGTGTGAGAAAAACCGCATTGATTCTGAACATATTTTAGGGTTATTAGCTGAAGCGGGTTATTCCGTAGATAGCGATGAAGACTCAGCAGAATATGTTATAGTAAATACTTGCAGTTTTATTGAAGCGGCAAGACAAGAATCAGTTCGTACTTTAGTTGAACTAGCAGAAGCCAATAAAAAGATTGTTATAGCTGGCTGTATGGCGCAGCACTTTCAGGCCCAACTGTTAGAAGAAATACCAGAAGCCGTAGCTGTCGTTGGAACGGGCGATTACCACAAAATTGTGGATATTATCGAACGGGTAGAGACGGGAGAGCGGGTGAAAGAAATTACAACTGATCCCACCTATATCGCCGATGAAACCCTACCCCGTTATCGGACAACTACCGAAGGAGTCGCCTATTTACGAGTAGCAGAAGGCTGTGATTATCGCTGTGCCTTTTGTATAATTCCCCACCTACGCGGGAATCAAAGATCCCGTTCCATCGAATCAATTGTGTCGGAAGCACAACGCCTAAGCGCGGAGGGAGTCCAAGAGCTTATCTTGATTTCCCAAATTACCACCAATTATGGAATGGATCTCTACGGCGAGCCGAAACTTGCCGAACTGCTGAGAGCTTTAGGAAACGTGGACATTCCTTGGATTCGGGTACATTATGCCTACCCCACAGGATTAACCCCCAAGGTGATCAGCGCGATCCGAGAAACCCCTAACGTTTTGCCCTATCTTGACCTACCCTTACAACATTCCCATCCTGAAATACTCAAAGCCATGAATCGGCCTTGGCAGGGAAGAGTGAATGATCAAATCATTGAAACAATTAAGGAAGCCCTACCCGATGCAGTCCTACGGACAACCTTCATCGTAGGATTTCCGGGGGAGAGTGCAGAACATTTTGAGAATTTGGTAGATTTTGTCAAGCGCCACGAGTTTGACCATGTGGGGGTGTTTACTTTTTCACCCGAATCAGAAACCCCTGCCTACCGAATGTCAGGACAGATCCCTCAAGCCGTTATGGATGAACGCAGGGACTGCCTGATGCAAGTACAACAACCCATTTCCGCCAAGAAAAACCAGGCCTATATCGGCCAAACGGTTGATGTACTCATTGAACAAGAAAATCCCGACACAGGGGAATTAATCGGGAGATCCGCTCGATTTGCCCCAGAAGTTGACGGATTGGTTTATCTAAACGGAGTTGCCCATCTCGGCTCTATCGTGTCAGCCGCCATTACCGATGCAGATGTTTACGATCTCTATGGTGAAGTGGTCTAACTTCCGAACCGCCCTTCTTGAGCAATGGTTTTATACCCTTTGAACCTTGTCATCCAAGGCTCTCAATCTTGCCAACCTTATCACAACACATTTATTTCCCATGACAAATTCCTTCAGAACCCTAGGTTTATCAGATGCTCGCGTTGAACATCTAGAAGCGTCCGGTTTTACAATTCCCACAGAAATTCAATCCAAAGCCATCCCCCTCCTACTCCAAGGTCGTGACGTAGTTGGTCAATCCCAGACAGGGACCGGCAAAACTGCGGCCTATTCCCTGCCAATCCTCGATCATATAGATCTCGGCAACAATCAAGTCCAAGCCTTAATCCTCACCCCAACCCGTGAACTAGCCCAACAGGTAGCCACTGCCATTAAAGACTTTTCCGGAGAACGACGACTGTTTATCCTCACCGTCTGCGGTGGCCAGTCTATGGAGCGACAAATTCGTTCCCTAGAACGGGGAGTGCAGATTGTTGTCGGTACCCCAGGACGGGTGATAGACTTACTAGACCGTCGCAAACTGCGTTTAGATAATATCCAGTGGGTAGTTCTAGATGAAGCCGATGAAATGCTCAGTATGGGTTTTATTGATGATGTCAAAAAAATCATGCAACAAACCCCAACCCAACGCAAAACCGCCTGTTTTTCGGCGACAATGCCCCGGGAAATCCGAGATCTAGTCAACCAATTCCTAAAAACCCCCGAAACCGTCAGCGTTACCCAACCCCAAGCCGCTCCTGCTCGTATTGATCAAAGGGTGTATTTTGTCCCCAGGGGCTGGTCTAAATTTAAAGCTCTACAACCGATTTTAGAGATTGAAAACCCGAGTTCTGCCATTATCTTTGTCCGTACTAAACAAACCGCCGCCGAACTGACTAGCAAACTCCAAGAAACGGGTCAAGGAGTGGATGAGTACCACGGTAATTTGAGCCAAGCCCAACGAGAACGCCTAGTACAACGTTTTCGGGAAGGAAAAATTAAGTTGGTTGTAGCCACGGATATCGCCGCTCGGGGATTGGATGTGGAACTACTTACCCACGTTATTAACTTCGATTTGCCCGATAACTCAGAAACCTATATTCACCGTATCGGACGTACAGGACGAGCCGGAAAAGAAGGGATTGCTATTTCTCTGGTAGAACCCATTGACCGTCGGATGTTTAAACAGATTGAATATCGTGTCCGTCAAAAACTCGAACCTACGGAAATTCCTAGCCGTTCCCAGGTGGAAGCCAAACGCCTAGAAAAGTTACAAGCACAAATTCAAGAGAGTTTATCCGGGGAAAGAATGGCTTCTTTCTTACCTTTGGTAAAAGAGTTAAGTGCTGAGTACGATCCCCACGCGATCGCAGCAGCGGCGTTGCAAATGGTTTATGACCAAAACTGTCCTAGTTGGATGAAAACGGATTGGGAAGTTCCCGATTCTAATAGTAATAAACCCTCAATTAAACGGAAGCCGATTCCCTCGGGCGCGAATAAGTCTAATCGCCAGTTTAATTCCTCTTCCCGTAAGCCGGTAACTCCCCATCAAGAAAGATAGTTGATTTTAAGGGGGTAGGAGAGATTATTTACTCTTTTACCCCTTTAGTAATTAATCTAAAAATTCCAATATTTTAACTTTTGCCTGTTGTAATTGACTATAGTTTTTAGCAGTTGTTTGAATTTCTTGTAATTGCCCTAGGGCTAAACCGCAAGGACTGCCATACTTTGCCCTGACCCGTTCACTAGCAAGATTTAGAGCTTCACTCACTCGGCTTAAAAAATCTTCTAGGTTATAACTTTCATTGACACAAAAGTATTTTTTCACTACCGAGGAAGGAGAGTAACAAGTTTCTTGTACTCCGTCGGGCCATTCGATCTTAACATGGGTTTCTGGCATAGGTTTTATTTATAATATATTCTGTCTAAATCCTGTTAAAGACACTTGCTCTAAGCTCCAGAAGATTTGAGATTCTGAACCGTATTGAAGAATTAGATGACGATCGCCTATAACTTGCCCAATGGTAGCACAGGTTAAATTGTGTTGATTAAATAGGTCATGAACTTGCCCCAGATTCAGGGGATTAATACTTAACAAAAAACCATAACTAGGAAAACTTAATAACCATTGTTTAAGGGAAAGATTGGGAGGGCAAGGAATGGCATCTAGGTCTAAAATAGCCCCACATTGGGAAGTTTCCAACAACATTAGTGTCGTGCCAATAATACCCCCCATGCTAATATCTTTCCCCGCCTTACACAGCCTGGCTTGGGCAATTTGGGGTAAAAGCTGTAACTGCGATCGCAATAAAGAAGGTTCAGCCCCAGTGGCCGCATCCCAACAGAGGGGAAAATGGGGACGGGGTTGTCCTTGTAAATTAGTCACAAGCACTAAAGCATCCCCAACTTGGGCATCAAAACTGGTGATCAAATGCCGTGCCCTACCCAAAATAGCCACAGAGAGGGCATTGTAGGAGCTATGGGTATTAGTGTGCCCCCCCACTATCGGCACCCCAAAAACCTCCGAGGCTTGCATCATACCAGCTAGGAGCAGTTGAGCTTGATCTGTATTGCGACTCCAAAGAGCATCTACTACGGCGATGGGTTCACCTCCCATGGCATAGATATCACTCACATTTACCAAAACTCCGCACCATCCCGCAAACCAGGGATCGGTTTCTACTAATTCTGGGGACATGCCCTCCGAAGCCAGCAGCAGATAACTGTCACCGTCGGCTATAGCCCCACAGTCATCCCCCAAAAAAATCGGCTCTTGGGTAGTACGACTTTTGACCCATGATCCAAGTTTTTGGGAAATCTCCTGAATATCGCGCTTATGGAGAATACCGAGGGCTTGTTGGAGTTCCCTAACGAGACTAGCTAACATAGGGTTTAAATCGCCTCGGGGTACATAGATTCGGACACAGGGGGATAAAAGTCTAGATCCGCCGCCATGAGATGATGGGGACGATCGCAAACAGTAATTTTTTCCAAGGAATGCCAATGTTGTCGTTTAAAAAAACGGACATTTTGCAATTGTACAGAGGCTAAAAAGCGATCGCAGCCCCAACCCCGGGCCGTCGTAACTGCCTTATAGATCAAGCCTTGTCCAATGCCCCCAACCCCTCGATAATCGGCATGGACTCCTAAGCGTCCTCCGTACCACAATCTAGGCTCAGTTTCATAAATGCGGACGACACCGACTATATTTTGCCCCTCTGGGGCTTCTCTGTCGATGGCGACGATAGGATAGGCTATTTCGTCAGTTTCATCTCGATCACTCTCTGAAAACAATCCCTGCTCCTGGCAGAAAATAGCTTGGCGTAAATTATAATAACCCTTGATTTCCAAGGGCGATCGCGCTAACTGAAAACCATAACGATCCGTTGACATAATAAAATTAAGCCTCAAAACTAGAGAGAGCCGAACAAGCTCCACATTTAGCGCAGCCGGCTTTAATTGCTGCCGATGACATTCCTGCTTTTTTAAGAAGTTGTCCCACCTCTTGATAGACTGAGAACATAAAACCACTATCAGGGGCGGGATGGTTAGCCAAGGGAGTGTCAGAAATGGGAACAAAGGGAACAATAAAAGGATAAACCCCCAGATCAATCAGTTTTTCCGCCGTTGTCACTAGGGTTTCTAGATTATCCCCCAGTCCTGCTAGTAAATAGGTACTTACTTGTCCCCAACCAAAAACCTTTACCGCCGCCCCAAAAGCCCGGTAGTAATAATCAACCGAGACAGTGGCTTTCCCTGGCATAATTTGCGCCCGTACTAAAGGATCAGCCGCTTCTAGGTGCATACCCAGACTATCTACACCACTAGCAGCTAGGCGTTCAAACCAGATAAAGTCGTCAGGGGGTTCGCATTGGGCTTGGATGGGAATATTCACCCTAGCCCGAATAGTTTCAGCACATTCTCTTAGGTAGGAAGCACCGCGATCGCTGGTATTCGGAGTCCCGGTAGTCATTACTATATGTTTAACCCCATCGAGGTGAACTGCTGCTTCTGCCACTTCTGCTAGTTGTGCTGGGGTTTTACGGGCAATGGTACTACTCGCCGCCAAGGATTTTTCAATCGCACAAAATTGACAAGCCGTTGTCGGTTCTCGATAGCGGATACAGGTTTGTAAAACAGTAGTCGCTAAAACGTCTTGGCTATGGAGTAGGGCAATTTTCCAATAGGGAATACCATCGGCGGTACTGAGTTGATAAAACCGAGGCTGATGGGGAAACTCAACCTGGGCTATTACCTCTTGATCCCGTTCTAGAATAGCTTGATTTTCCTTTATTTGGACTGTATAGGGGGATTTTTGGGCATAACCCGTGTAAATTGGCACCATAATCGTTGTACCATCTAAAGAAATCGCCTTATGATCCGAAGGGCCTGCCCCGCCCCTACGTCCTGGTGCCCCTAGGGTAGGATCAACAATCCTGAGTCCCTGGGACTGAAGTTCAGTAATTAGACGTTGTTTATCCATAAACTTTCCTCTCACTTAAGTTATGCTGGCGATCACCTCGGGTTCCGTCAGACTGTCAACAGCATCCAGACTCGACCATTCCCGACGATTTACCTGTAGTTGAAAGAGATCCCGTCGCCCATAGTGACCCACCGCATCCATCATGCGTTTACGCTTAGTGATGAGGGAAAAATCTAGATCGGCGATCGCTATTCCTTCCCCTTCCCGAATCGGCTCCCCTAGAGGTTTTCCCTCTGGGCTAATAATTGCCGTATAACATCCGCCACTTAGGGCTTTCTGTAGAGTTTCATCGGGGGTAATTTCTAGCTTCTGTGCCTCCGTGAGCCAACCCGTGGCATTGACTACAAAACAACCCGATTCCAGGGCATGGTGACGCATAGTAACTTCCATCTGCTCGGCAAAGATTGTTCCTACCATTGAGCCAGGGAATTGTCCACAGTGGATCTGTTCATGGTTGGCCATTAGGGTATATCTAGCCAAAGGATTGTAATGTTCCCAACAGGCAAGCGCACCTAAACGACCCACCGCCGTATCTACCACCCTTAACCCTGAGCCATCCCCCTGGCCCCAAACCATGCGCTCATGGTAAGTTGGGGAAATTTTCCGCCGTTTGAGGAGCAAGGTGCCGTCAGCATCAAAAATCAGTTGGCTATTATAGAGTGAGCCACCATCTCGCTCATTAATTCCCAACACTATTACCATATTATGGGAACGCGCCGCCCCACCGATGGCATCCACGACTACACCTGGTACTGTAACGGCTTCTTCGTATAACCGCAGATGTTCTTTCCCCATCAAGACAGGAGGGAGTACAAAGGAAAAATAGGGGTAGTAGGGGACAAAGGTTTCTGGGAAAACCAGCAACTGTACCCCTTCCTTGGCGGCTTTAGCGATCGTCTCCAGCACTTTTTCGGTGGTTCCATCACGACTATGGAGAACTGGGCTGATCTGCGCCGCCCCTGCCCGAATGGTTGGTAAATCCTCCATGTTTTAAAGTGTCCAGGTATCAATGATCAGAGCACCTTCTTTGCGGTGTAGGAGGATCAAATCCAGCACGTCTAAAGGATTAATGGCTCGAATCCCAGGGATTAGGGAGGGCTCGCCGTGACCATAGAGGGCTTGCAGGGCAAACCTACAGGCGTAGACTTTTCCCCCAGAAGCGAGGATTTTGGATACCCGGTCATTCATAGCTTGATGGCCTGGAAAGGCTTCATCCCCAATTTTAGGAAATCCCCTTTGGATACCCAGGGTGACACCAGGACCGTAGAGCAGTACGGAAGTCTCAAAGCCTTTTTTGATTAAACGACTGGCCTGCATCAGGTTTACTAGACCAATAGAACCCTCAAAGGCTACTGTATGAAAGGTTAGGAGAGCTTTTTCCCCTGGTTCTGCTTGCACATCGGGAAATACTTTTTCTTCGTAGTCAACAAAAAAATCGCCTGGCTTATGGGCGGGGGTTGTTACTTCTGGCATGATATTTTTTCCTCTTGGATAGGGTGATATTTAGCAGGATAGAGTTGATGTTCTTTCTATCCCGTATCTGTTGTTACAAAAATACCTTGATGGTTTGATTTAACTTGGTTGTAAAGGATAGTGATCAACTATGCAAACCCATTATTCTGTTCTTGTGATTGGCGGCGGGCAAGCTGGACTGGCTATTAGTTATTGCCTCAAGGAAAAGGGAATTGAACATCTGATTTTTGAGAGGTATCAACTCGGACATTCCTGGCGATCGCAACGGTGGGATAGTTTTTGTCTGGTAACTCCTAATTGGCAATGTCTTCTCCCTGGTTTTCCCTATAAAGGGGAAGATCCCCAGGGGTTTATGCCCAAGGACGCTATAGTTGCCTATTTAGAGGCCTACGCTCAACTATTTAACCCACCCCTCCAAGAAGGCGTTAATGTAACTCGGGTTTCTTTAGGGGAATGGGGCTTTAGGGTGGAGACAAGTCAGGGCAATTATACGGCGGATCAGGTGGTTATTGCCACGGGAGGCTATCATGCTCCCAAGATTCCCCCCCTAGCCCAGGATTTACCTAAAGGTATTGTGCAATTACATTCTTCCCAATACAAAAATCCCCAATCCTTGCCCGATGGCTCTGTCTTAGTTATAGGCACCGGACAGTCAGGGTGTCAGATTGCCGAGGATCTTCATCTTGCGGGCCGACAAGTCCATCTAGTGACAGGAAGTGCACCGCGATCGCCTCGCCGTTATCGGGGTAAGGATGTGGTAGATTGGTTGGATCTCATGGGTTATTATAATATCCCCATTGATCAGCATCCTAAAAAGGAAACTGTCCGCCACAAGACTAATCATTATCTGACAGGGCGTGATGGGGGTAGGGAAATTGATCTGCGTCGCTTTGCCCAGGAGGGGATGCAACTCTATGGACGTTTACAAGGCTTTGAAGATAACCTTTTTTATTTTCAAGACAACCTCAAGGAAAATCTAGATAATGCCGATGCTGCGGCGGCAAGTATCAAAAAAAGCATTGATGAGTATATTGCCCAACACCAAATCCAAGCCCCCACTGAACCGCCCTATCAATCGGTTTGGTCGCCTACAGAATCCTTACTTACCCTAGATTATCAGAAGGCTAATATAAAATCTCTGATCTGGTGCCTGGGCTTTGATCCTAATTTTACTTGGCTAGAAGTTCCTGTATTTAACCCCCAGGGTGAACCGGAGCATGAGCGCGGTGTCACTGGGGTTAGGGGTTTGTACTTTATTGGCTTACCTTGGCTTTATACCTGGGGATCTGGTCGTTTTTCGGGAGTGGCTCAGGATGCTAGTTATCTGGCTGATTGTATCGCCGCTTGCCCCTTACCTTCCCCTATAGCCTGATATTCCCCTGTCATCGGTTCGGTTCTACACCTTAGTAAAGCTAAAAATGGGGCTATCATCAAGGCATAGTTCATTGTATTAGGAAAAAAATGGTCGTAGTTAATGGGTCGATGTCTAAACTGAGTGAGCTTTTCCTCCCTCAGAATCAGACTAAAACAACTATCGGAACTCAAGATTGGATGGACAAAAGACGCTACGGAGCTCAGAAACAATGGCGTACTGCGATCGCTTCCCTTGAGCAGTTGTTAATCACCTATGCCGGAGAAGGGCTGATTTTATCAGGGCCTGTTCCTGTTTTGGCTCACACCCAATTACTGCAAAATTTCTACACGGGTATTTTTACCCCTAGTGCTTCTCATCGTTACCAACTTCCCACCACCACCGGGGATTTTTTAGATACAGTCCCAGATAAAACCCTAGAATTGCCGCTTTTAGCCGAAGATCCCCTAATTAATGAGCAGTTTTGTCTAGTTTTTACCCCAGATTTTTCAGTACTCATGGTTTTAGGGGAAGATGAGTGGGGTTTGTCGGCGTTTAATTTTTCCTTTGCTCCACAGACTACCCTATCCGCGTGGAAAATACTACATTCTCGTTTAACTGTTGACCATTACCAAGGAAAATTAGAAGATATCCTTGGGCAGTTTCCGCCCTCTGAACCTAGTTATAAGTTAGTATCCGAGTTTAGCCGTCATCTACTCAATAATGTATCCGATCATAATGACCTACCCCCGGTCACTACTTCCCCCCAAGCCCCTGATATTGAGTTATTACAAGCCCTAAGCCACGAAATTCGCACTCCCCTAACAACAATTCGGACAATGACTCGTCTGCTTTTAAAACGGGCTTCCCTAACCGCCGACGTGGTCAAATGTTTAGAGGTGATTGATCAAGAATGTACTGAACAGATCAATCGCATGGAACTGATTTTAAAAGCGGCGGAAATGGGAACTACTCCCTCTCAAGAGCAGGGGATTCAATTAGTACCGACTTCCATAGAGCAGGTATTTCAACAAAGTATTCCCCATTGGCAAAAACAAGCAAAACGACGGAATGTGGAGTTAGACGTGATTTTACCGCAAAATTTACCCCAAATAACCAGCGATCCGCGAATGCTTAACCAAATGCTCACGGGATTAATGGAAAAATGTACTCGTAATGTGCCGACAGGAGGACATATTAGGGTACAAGTTACTACCGCAGGCCATCAGTTAAAGTTACAGGTTTATTCGGAAGCCCATCCTACTACTAATCCCCTCAAAGCTTTGGGACAGTTGCTGATGTTTCAACCAGAAACGGGAAGCGTTAGTCTGAATCTAGATGTTACTAAAAATCTCTTTAATGCCCTTGGCTGTAAGTTGGTAGTACGTCAACGTCCCCATGAAGGGGAAATTATGACGGTTTTTCTACCTTTGGATAATGAGCACGGTTAATTGGCTTGGGGAATTTTTAGTAAAGGATCGTTTTGCCATGCCGATAGAGCAGTGGGATTGGAGGGGGTGTCGCGCTTTAATAAAACGATACCTTCTTGATAGTCGACTATACCATAAAGATTCAGGTCTAATAGGGTCTGAATTTTTGTAGTATTTTCTCGAAAAATGCGGCGATCGCCCCGGGAAATTGACCAAAACTGCATATTTTTCCAGAGATCCACTAGGGCATACTCTACATTTACCCTTTCCTTGGCATCATTAATTAACTCTACATTGGGAAATCTCAGCATCTCCCGACGACTGGAAAGATGGGGGACAATATCCCCAGTTGCGGTTACACTCTTCTCGGCAGGAATCTGGGTTAAAAGAGAGTTGATACTGCGAGAGTGTTGGAGCATTTGTTGCGGGGAAAGATATACCCAAGGGCGATAGGAATAGGGAATTATAAAAGATAGAGCATCATTGGGATTACCGAGGACGGTTATTAGAATTGATAAACCCAAGCAAGTTGCCCAAAAACGCTTAAAAAACTTAGATTTCTCCAGATTGGGATGATATACCCACCACAAAACACCCCCATAAAAAATTCCTGGAATTAAAGATAGACTATAACGAATATCCAAAGACAAAGCCCAACTACCTTCCCGCAATAGTAAAACGAATAAAGGGCAAACTATTAGGAGCCAAGTTGCTCCAGAAATCCAAGAAATTAAAGCTAAGGGAATAAACATACCAAAAATAAAACCCAAGGTTGTACCAAAGGGGGTAAACAACTCAACCAATAGCCGCCAAGGATTACTAAAAATGCCCCAAAGAACCTCTAAACTAGAGGAAGATTCACTTTTGTCTACATACTGACCAAATTCATCTAACAAAAACCGTTGGGAAACATCTAGGGAAAATAGGGGCATAACTAAGGTAGTTATGATCACAACATAAAGAAAACTGACTACACATAAACCAATTCCTAAGGCTGGATAACGCTTACTAATTATTAGATATAATCCAATGCTAAAAAGCATAATACCAGCATCTTCTCGCACTGCTAAAAGTAAAATTGATAAAAGAAAAAACCAAATCCAGGCACGTTTTTCTAAGGCTAAAAACAACCCAAATCCAAATAAAGGTATTTGACAAAAATCTTGAAAATTACCTAGGGTTGGACCAATCACTGCCCCTGAACAATAGTAGGCAGCAGTAATCCATGTTGCTAAATTATTATTGAGACGTTGACGTGCTAGAATGTAGAGAACAATGCCCCCAGAAGTAATTAAAATAACATTGAGGACTAAAAGGGTAGATGCCTTGGGAAAAAGACTATAAAATGGCAACCAAAGTAACAAAGATGGGGTAAAGTGTTGTCCTAAACGATGATAAGAAACGTAGGGAACAGGTACGGATACAGATAAATCAGCAGATAGAGAGCTTTGGAAAAAACGTCCTTGTAATCCATTCCAAAAAACCTGATTGAAAATGCCCTGATCGTAGGAAGTATCCGTGTGATAATAGGTATGGTAGCGAAAAAGAACGATAATTAATTCTATAAAAAAAAAGGCGATCGCCAGGAGAATAACTCCTCGCCAAGGGAGGGATTTTTTGCTGATTTTTTCCATAGGTAGCTAGAGACAGATGTTCTAGCTTACCATCTAAGTCGGGCTAGTTGTTTGAGTTGAGTTAGCATGGGATCAAGGGGGTAAAGGAGATTATTAACCATTAGTCTGCCCATAACTTCATGAAAATTAACATTTTTGCCGACGACTAAAGTAAATGATTAGTCCTGTCAGTAGGATCATGCCGACAATGTACTTAATCGGGTTAGGAATCCAAGGGCTAGGTGAGAAGAAACCCTCAATGATTCCCGCCATCACCAACATGGGTACTACCCCAAATATCAACTGTGCTGCTTGTACGCCATAGAATTTTAAGGCATCCCTGCGCCGATAAGGAGCAGGAAATAATAACGCCCTAGCCAGGAGTAAACCCGCTCCACCGGCGAGGAAAATGGCAGGTAATTCTAGGGAGCCGTGGGGAAAGACAAACGCCCAAAAGGGACCGGCGAGGTTATTTTGTCCGACTAGAGCGGCGATCGCCCCCAACAAAACCCCATTTGTCCCGAGGATGATGACAGTAAAAATACCTGCGGTTAAGCCCCCGGCTAGAACTTTAAAGGAGACTGACAGGTTATTGATCATAATATTCGTCGAAGCTAGGGGTTCAACGCCTAAAATAGAACCCATCCAGAGTTTTTGTTCGTTTCGTACCTGATCAATCAACTCCATGGGGACAATGAGAGCGATAAATTGAGGATCTTGCCAAGCGTACCACCAAGCGACTAGGGCACCGACTAGGAAAATTAGCAATGCTAGGGCAATATACGCCCAGTTTCTTTGGACTGTAGCGGGAAATCCCCATTGATAAAACTCCCTGACTCCTTGCCATTCCTGACGACGAAAACCTTGGTAGATTTGGCTATAGCTTAAGGATGTTAAGCGTTGTAAATCTTGCTGTAGTAACTCTCCGAAATTATGGGTTTTAGCCCGGGCTAAATCAGCAGACACAGAACGGTATAAACTAGCTAGTTCGCGTATTTCCAAAAAATTAAGGGATTTTAAACCTTTACGATCTATTTTTCCTAAAATAACTCCTAATCGCCGCCAATTTGCCTCTCGTCTGCCGATCCAACGTTGAATATTCATAAATTTTAGCGGTTATTTTTAAAAAGCTGGCTAAGATAGCGATAAAGATATATATTTTCAAATCCCATGTCTAGTCCTCCTTCTTCTCGTTTAGCTGTCGGTCCTTTGAGTGTTGGCAATGTCGTCAGTGCGGCTCTGCGACTTTATAAAGACCATTTTAAACCCTATCTGGGGGTGGCTTTTCGCGGCACTCTCTGGTCTATTTTTCCCTTTTTTGTCTTATTTTTCCCGCTTGTTATATGGGCTTGGTTGTATCAGGTAAATGCCAACCTAGCGGGAGTTTTTGGTATAGTCGCCATTATAGCATGGTTATTTTTCTGGGGTAACTGCATTGCTAAATCCTTAACTCACTTAGCACTTCTAAGTCGCCTATCCTATCAGACATTAATCAACCAACCGGAAACAGTTAAGCAAGCCCATCAGCAAATTGCTCCCAAAAGATGGCGTTTTTTAATAGTCCAAATACTTATGTTTGTTTTGATGTTTGCGATTAATCTCTTACTGAGAATATTTCTAGTAGAAGTACCTATACAAATATTTGGAGATATAACCAGTAATCTAGGGGGTTTCATTTTAATAGGGCAGTTTTTGTCCTGGATGCTTTATTTGTGGATTACTTCAAGATTCTTTATTCCCGAAGTTCCCCTAGCTATTGAAAACAACATAACCATTATTAATTCCATTCGGCGTAGTTGGGATTTGACTAAGGGATTTGCCTGGAAGATTGCGACAATTATCCTAGTTGCTAATCTGGCAACCTTACCGATTTATATTTTGGCAGGTATTCCTCTGGTTATTGGCTTTTTCGCTACTGTTCCTCTATGGACTCAGAGCTATGATCTATCCAGTTTGCCCTATTTGGGAGGAATAGCTTTTCTGGCTCTCCTGGCAGCTATTTTGATTTTTGTTTTCCTAAATATTCTCGCTATTCCTTTTTGGCAATCCTTAAAAGCGGTAATTTATTATGACCTAAGAAGTCGCAAGGAAGGAATAGGCTTGGAATTAAGAGATGCTTTCACAGCAGACCACCGATAAGTGAATCATGCAGTAACGATCCCACAACACCGGTGAAAAGACAATTAATTTTTTTTGCCGTGCAATTTATTTCAATTAGCCAGATAGCTAGTTAATGCCGAGACTCGAACCAAAAATCTATGGGAGATATTTGTTCAGGAGATTTGTAGTAGTTTTCTAGAAAGGCTTCTATTTTTTCTAGATATTCAGGTTCAAGGCATTCAACTTGAAGATACTGAGGGCGGTACTTATTTAGATCCAAACCCTTTAATACTTCTAATTCAAACCCTTCTACATCTAAGGAAAAATAATCTACTTTTTCAGGCTTAATCTCATCAAGGATTGAAGTAATAGTTTTGGCGGGTACTTTAATAGAATAAGTATCAAAACCTAATTTTCTAGAAGCTAAACCTACGTGTTTTTCTTCTAAATCCTCACTAGTAAAAGCTCCTTTGGTAACAGACATCACATCACCATAGAGCATTTCTATGTACGGTTCATGATAGTCAAAGGACACTAAAGCACAATTATAGACCTTAGCCTGAGGGCGTTCTTGCAGACATTCTTGATAGAATTGAGGAACTGGCTCAACTAAAATCCCTTCCCACCCTCTAATTTTTTCGAGGTAGTAGGTATTACTCTCACAAAAACCATCGACAGCCCCCGCCTCAATAAAAAAGCCCTTATCTGGTAAACAACTCTCTATTTTCTTACCAACTCCGCGGCGATAGGGACGGGAATAGCGAGGGCTGCCTACAGCTTCAAAAAGGTGACGGCGATATCTGTTAAAGGTTTTAGTCAGGGAGTTAGTCATTGATGACCTCGAAGAAAACAAAAAGAATAAAGGCAGAAAAACCTGCGCGTCTATGACAGCCAGCGCACCAGAATCCTAAAGTATTTGTTCCGTACTCGGTAATCCCAAACAATAGCTGGCCTCATAAACGGTTTTGATATATCGCGGGTGGCGCGCTTCGGGTTCTAGTTTAGCACGGATACGGCGAATATGGACACGAATAGTTTCAATATCATCATCGGGATCGTAGTCCCAACCCTCCTTGAGGATATCAATAAGTGCAACGGTACAAACTAGCTAGTTCGCGTATTTCTAAGGAATTAAGGTATTTTAAACCCTTACGATCTATTTTTCCTAAAATAACTCCTAATCGCCGCCAATTTGCTTCTCGTCTGCTGATCCAACTTTGAATATTCATGAATTTTAGCGGTTATTCTTAAAAAGCTGGCTAAGATAGCGATAAAGATATATATTTTCAAATCCCATGTCTAGTCCTCCTTCTTCTCGTTTAGCTGTCGGTCCTTTGAGTGTTGGTAATGTCGTCAGTGCGGCTCTGCGACTTTATAAAGACCATTTCAAACCCTATCTTGGGGTGGCTTTTCGCGGCACTCTCTGACTCTCTGGTCTGTTGGCTATTGGCTTTGTCGCTACTGCTCCTCTATGGACTCAGAACTATGATCTATCCAGTTTGCCCTATTTGGGAGGAATAGCTTTTCTGGCTCTCCTGGCAGCTATTTTGATTTTTGTTTTCCTAAATATTCTCGCTATTCCTTTTTGGCAATCCTTAAAAGCGGTAATTTATTATGACCTAAGAAGTCGCAAGGAAGGAATAGGTTTGGAATTAAGAGATGCTGAGTTTAAATAAGAAAATTTATGGGTTTATTTAATACATTTAGATTTGAAACTCCTGAAAATGTCGAATTAGAATTTACCCTTGCTGGCTTAGGTAATCGGGTTTATGCTCTGGTCATTGACTACCTAATTTTGGCAGTTGTTCAAATTGTATATATTCTCTTGATTACCAGTTTTTCTGAGACAATTGTTAGTCTTTTTGGTAATAAATTGGGGGAAAATGTAGCGCTTTGGATGTTTGCGATTCTGACTCTGGTTAATTTCTTTATCTATATGGGTTATTTTGCTTTTTTTGAAACCCTTTGGCAAGGGCAAACCCCTGGGAAAAGATTTGTTAAAATTAGAGTGATTAGGGATGATGGGCGGAGGGTTCGTTTACCCCAAGCCACCCTCAGGGCTTTACTACGTCCCCTTGATGATTTCCTAGGTTTGGGTATCTTCTGCATTTTTTTTTCCAAGTCAGAAAAACGCTTAGGAGATTGGGTTGCCGGAACCTTAGTGATTCAAGAAGATAGTCCCTTAGGAACTGCTAACTTTTCCCTATCTCAAGCAGCAGAAGCCTTGGCGATACAACTTCAAAGCGAAGCAGATATCCTTTCCCTACGCGCCGAAGATTTTGTCGTTATTCGCAGTTATTTGCAAAGGCAAGCCGAAATGAACCCAAAAGCAAGGATAGAATTAAGCCGCTCCCTAGCTCACCAAGTTCGAGAGATTATTAGTTGGTCATCTATTCCTGAAGGAGTAACCCCGACGTTATTTTTAGAGGCGGTTTATCTGGCCTACCAAAAACAGGGGAGAGAATTTTGAGAAAAAGCGCCCCTACGATAGTCTAATCCAACTATATACAATAGAATAAAGCCACTAAGTAAATATGCTAGAGGAAAAATACCCATGCCCCAAGAAAAGTTTACCGCGCCCGCCAGCCTATCCGAAAGGGAAATGGAAATAGTTGATCTGGTTGCGGTTGGCTTAACTAATTATGAAATTGCCGAAAAACTAGACATCAGCAAGCGCACCGTAGATAATCATATCAGTAATGTTCTCGCCAAAACCAAGACGGAGAATCGGGTTGAGTTAGTCCGTTGGGCTCTGAAATGGGGAAAGGTTTGTCTAAATGATGTCAACTGTTGTCTGCTACCATCAGCAGAAATTTCCCCGGATGAATCCCGTTAAGGTATGGGGTTTGGTCATCCTTGGTCTGGTTTTTTGTGCTTCAGGTTGTACTGATCGAGGTTTTATTACGCCTATTACTCAGGATTTGGGCACAGATTTGAATACTAGGACGGCAGAATCTGGGCCCCGTTTCGCCTATGATGGACGTTATTTGGTCTTTGCTTCCGATCGCTTGGGTTTTCGCAGTATCTTTTTGTACGATCGCACCAGCAACCGTTTAGTGCCTTTACCCGGGTTAAATCGCCCTGGAGTTTTCCACGATCAACCAGATATTAGCGCCGATGGTCGTTATCTTGTTTATCTTGCCCAAATATCGGGAAAATCGGATATTTTTGTCTACGATCGCCAAACGAACCAAAGCCAAAACCTAACTTCACAGATATTAGGAGAAGTAAGACACCCCACCATTAGCGGTAATGGTCGTTTTGTGGCCTTTGAAAGCGATCGCACGGGACAATGGAATCTAGAAATCTATGATCGAGGCATCCTCACCGAACCCTCTCTGACTCCAAATTCCCCCAAATAAGCTAAAATTCAGCATTTTGTGGGGTACGGGGGAAGGGAATAATATCCCGAATATTCGCCATTCCTGTCATAAATTGTACTAACCGTTCAAAGCCCAAACCAAAGCCCGCATGGGGTACGGAGCCGAAGCGTCTGAGGTCTAAATACCACCACAGGTCCTCTGGATTCATCCCCTGGGCGAGTATTCGACTTTCTAAAACGTCCAGACGTTCCTCCCGTTGGGAACCCCCGATAATTTCCCCAATTTTGGGAGCCAGGATATCCATAGCCGCCACGGTTTGATTATCGTCATTCAGACGCATATAAAAGGCTTTAATACCCTTGGGATAGTTAGTTACAATGGTGGGTTTTTTAAACAATTCTTCCGCCAGGTACCTTTCATGTTCTGATTGTAGGTCAATACCCCATTCTACGGGATACTGGAAAGTTCGCTCGGCTTTTTCTAACCAAGCGATCGCCTCGGTATAGGTAATACGGGCAAACTCGTTATTAATAATATTCTCTGCGGTGGCTAGAACAGTATTATCAATTCGTTCGTCAAAAAATGCCAAATCCTCAGGACAACTAGCTAAAACAGCTTTAAACAGATACTTTAAAAACTCCTCCGCTAGATTTTGATCCTCTTCTAAATCACAAAAAGCCATTTCTGGTTCCACCATCCAAAACTCCGCTAAATGGCGGGAGGTATTAGAATTTTCAGCCCGAAAAGTCGGACCAAAGGTATAGACATTTTGAAAGGCCATAGCCATGATTTCTGCCTCTAACTGCCCACTAACAGTTAAATAAGCCCGTTTCCCAAAAAAATCCTCCTTAAAATCCACTGTTTTCCCCAAATCCAAGCTCGTAACCGTAAAGAGTTCCCCCGCCCCTTCACAGTCACTGGCGGTAATAATGGGCGTATGTACCCACATAAACCCTTTTTCTTGGAAAAATTGATGGATCGCATGGGAACAGGCATTGCGAACCCGCATTACTGCCCCTAGGGTATTGGTACGCGATCGCAGATGGGCAATGGTGCGTAAAAATTCAAAGGAATGGCGTTTCTTCTGCAAGGGGTAAGTATCGGGACATTCCCCATAAACCTCAACGAAGTCTGCTTGCAATTCCAGATTTTGTCCTTTACCTGGAGATGTAACTAAAACCCCGCTCATCTGTACCGATGCACCCGTTCCTAACTTGGGTAAAAGAACCTCATAATTGGGGAGATCCGCCGTCAAAATCCCTTGGAGATTGGCCAAGGAAGAACCGTCATTGACTTCAATAAAGGTAAACCCCTTGGACTCCCGTTTTGTTCTGATCCATCCTTGTATCGTCACCCTTTGCTCGGGTTGGCCATGGCGAAGAATTTGAATAATGCGTTGATTTGTACTCATGTTAATTGACCTTACTATCCTAGGATTGGGGAATGCTCACATCGACTACCTGAATTTGTTCCCCTAGATTGGACAAAGGGGGTTGGATTTGCTGGCTATTACCCACCACCAAAGTTAACATTTGTTCTGGCTTCAGGTGTTTTTCTGCGGCCTGTTGGATCTCGGTAATGGTAGTTTTGGCGATCGCGTCCTGATAGCGGAAGATAAAATCCGCGGGATAACCATAGTATTCGTAGGTCATCAAACGGGCTAGAGTTTGACCTGGATTTTCAAACTTAAAGACAAAGGAATTAAGAATAGACTCTTTTGCATTGCTCAATTCCTGCTCACTAACGGGAGTAGTTCGAATGCGGTTAATTTCCTGTAAAATCGACTTGACAAAAGGAACACTGGCCTCGGAGCGAGTTTGACCACCCGCGATAAAATACCCAGGGAAATCGTAATTAGCGTTCCAAAATCCGTAAACAGAATAGGCCAATCCCTGACGAGAGCGAATCTCATTAAACAACCTTCCCGCGAAGCCATTTAAAACCTCATTAACCAAGCTCAGGGCGGGATAGTCGGGGCTGTCTAGTTTACCGCCAATATGCCCTAGAAAGATATTACTTTGGGTTAACTGGTTCATATTGACCAAAAAAACACCTTCTTTGTAACGTTGACTGACCCCAGGAACGATAATTTTAGGAGTAGGAGGAGTTCCCTGCCAATCTCCAAAGGCTTTTTCAATTAACTGTTTCATCTTTTCGGGTTGGAAATCGCCGACAATTCCTAAAATCGTATTTTCAGGACGGAAATAGGTTTTATAAAAGTCAATTATCTCTTCCCGAGAAATCTTCTTAAGATCAGCATACTCAACGGTACGAGCGTAGGGACTGTCATCCCCATAGATAATTTTTTTGAACTCACGACTGGCAATATCCCCTGGATCATCGTTACGACGAGAAATTTCGCCTTTTTGTTGATTTATGGCTAATTCAACCTGATTGGTCGCAAAAGCAGGATAGCGCACCACCTCGGCAAAAAGATCAAAAACCTGGTCTATATCCTCTGTTAAAGCACTAAAACTAGCAGATCCTGAGCTAATCCCGATCGCCGTTTCCACAGTTGCGGCTCGTTGTTCGAGTAACTCATTGAGTTCGGGGGAGGAATGTTTTTCGGTTCCCCCGGTGCGGATCACAGTTCCTGTTATTTCTGCTAAACCAATCTGATCGGGCTTCTCTAGGCGGCTACCTGTACGAATTAAGGCGTTCCCCCCCACTAAGGGCAATTGGTGATCTTCCATCAAATAAACCACTAGGCCATTTTTTAGCTGATAGCGTTCGTATTTGGGAATTTTTAGGGTGGGTAGGGGAGGAAAGGTTAAGTCTTTATAATCCCTTGGGGTTTGGGCTAGAGCCGGTAAGCGTAGGGTCAACACCAGTGCTAGGGTTATGATGATTAGTCCTAACCATGTCCATTTTTTCATTTTTTCCATGATACTTACAAATTATGGCTTGAGGGGTAAGATTTTGCCGACGGTACGGTTTTCGGCGGTAAAGGTTTGACGAGCTACCCTTTGAATATCTTCTGTCGTCACAGCATCAATACGGTCCACTTGCTCGAATAAATTGCGCCAATCGCCTGTTTTTACTTGATATTCCACTAAGGCCTGGGCCATGCCTAAATTAGAGTCCAAGGACCTCAATATACCCGCCCTGAGTTGATTTTTTGCCCGTTGTAATTCGGCTTCGGAGACGGGTTCGGTTTTTAAGCGCTCGATTTCTTGGTTAAGTGCCTTGGCTACTGCGTCTAAACTGACGTTAGGGGCACTCATGGCATAAAAAAGCATCATATTAGGATACTTGTCCGCAGGAAAGCCATTAAAGCCTTCGGCTACTAGGGCTAGTTGTTGTTGTTCCACCATGGACTTGTAGAGCCTAGAAGCGCGTCCATCACTTAAAATGGCGGCCATAACTTCATAAACCGCCTGATCTGGGGAATTTAAAGCCGGTCGGTGGTAGCCCTCAAAGTACCAGGGTTGGGAGGGAAGCTCTAGGACAATTTCTTTGGTTTTCGTCTGTCTCGGTTCAACTTTGGTCACTCCAGGGGGTTTAGGCCGGGTCGGATAACGCCCAAAGTAGGCGATCGCTAGTTTCTTGACTTCCTGGGGATCTACATCCCCAACAATGGCAATGGTAAGATTACTGGGGGGATAGTGGGTATTGAAAAACTCCTGGACATCTTCCCGAGTAAGATTGCGAATATCTTGGTCATAGCCAATGGTTGGGCGTTTGTAGGGATGTACCGCAAAGGCTGTATCTAAATAGGCTTCAATCATGCGACCGACAGGATTATTGTCTGTTCTTAAACGGCGCTCTTCGAGAATTACCTGTTGTTCTTTATAAAATTCCCGAAATACGGGGGAGAGAAATCTCTCGGATTCTAAGGACATCCATAGTTCCAGCTTGTTAGAGGGAAAGCTATAGAAATACACCGTTGAATCGGGGGAAGTAGCGGCGTTGAGATTAACTCCTCCCTCGGTTTCGACGATTTGACCAAATTCATTTTGGCGGACGTATTTATTGGCTTCGGTTTGCAGTTGTTCAAATTGCTGCTGTAGTTCCTTCGCTTCCTCGCCTTTAGCTAGTTTTAGTTCTGCATGAACTTTGTCCATCTCTTCTAAAATTTTAGCTTCCGCTTGGTAGTCAGTGGTGCCAATGGTTCTTGTCCCCTTAAAGGCTAAATGCTCCAGAAAGTGGGCAACTCCTGTCTTACCATCGGGTTCATCCACTCCTCCCACATCCGCATAGGTGACAAAGGATACCACCGGAGCCTCATGATTTTCTAGGATGATAAATCTTAACCCGTTATCTAGCTTAAATTCCGTGATGTTGTTGATCACCTTATCCAGATAAGGGGCAATAGACTGGGCTGTGGCTGGCAATGGTAGTATAACTGGGGTTAGAACCCATAAAAGTCCGATACATAACGACAACAGGCGGCGAAACGGTTTAAACTTGGCCATCAACATGATCTACTTAAGATTGTTTCTTTGATTTCTATCTTAGCTTGATACTGCGTTCCCAAAGTGGGGGTGGGGTGACGGGGGAATAGATTACAAAAATCTTCCTAAATCAAATTCTTCCTCCGATTCTGGTTGGGGCGATCGCTGGGAACTTAAAATCAGTAATAGTCTTTCGGTATAGTTAGTCGCACCCTTAAGTTGCTCCTGTAAGGTTTCTAGCCCTCCATTGGCGTACTCTTCCAAAATTTCCACCCTTTGAGCTTCTGCTTCCGAGTTGTAGGCAGATAAAATTTTAGTATCCCCAGCTTCTGCGGTGGATAGTAGTTTAATCACAGGATCATAGCTTCTGGAAATAAAGATTTCTAAACTAATCGGGGCTGGTTCCTGGGCAATTAATCCTAGGGGCAATCTTTTTTTTAACTTAACTCCGAGAGCTGCGGCAAAAACCATAACATCCGCATAGGTTTGAAAGGGTCCCGTGGTGCGGTTGCTATCTACCAAAGCTTGTACCAACTCGGCCTTATCTCTAGCAATTCTGACGCGATGGGTAGCCATGGCTAATCTCCCTTTTCCTAAGGACGAACGGATTTTGGCGCGAACAACTCTCTTCCCTGTTCTCGTAACCCTAGGGAAAACTTGAGCAGAGTATTTCTAATCCAACTCTCTAATACCTTACTTCGATGTCCGAGGGTAGGCAAGCGCAAAATATAAACAAAGCGGCGGGCAATGTCTGCGAGTCTTCCCTCTAGGTTAATACCAAAACTAGAAATTAAGCCTTCTCGTTTGCCCAGGGTTAACATATCTCCTAAGTGCAAGTATTGAAAAGATTTTAGCCGTTTTCCTCTAATCAATGCGGGGATATTTTTTGCTAGGCAACTAGCTTGTTGATAGGCCGCCTGGGCTGTAGCTGGAATTGTTTTTTTATAGGGGTAAATCTGGGCAATGTCTCCTAGGGCAAATACTTCAGGATAATCTAGTAATTGTAAGGTAGGACGAACTAAGAGCTTGCCTGTTTCCGTCTGCTGACAGTCTAAATGGCGAACCATCTCCCTGGCTTCGGTTCCTGCTGTCCAAATGACTAAATCTATGGGTAAAGTTTGCCGTTGGTCATTTTCGTAAATGGTTAACCTATCTACCTCTATACTTTGTACCTCGGCCCCTAGGTGAATTTCTACCTGGCGTTTTAGTAGGGAGCGATAGGAAGCCGGGCGAACACTAGGAGAAAAATTCTTCAGTATCTCCTGTCCTCTTTCGATTAAATGTACTCGTCCGCGTTTGCCGATTCTATCCGCTAATTTACAAGATAGTTCTACCCCATTGGGTCCACTGCCAACTACCGCAATTTGATAGCGTTCTTTCTCTGATGCTTCTAATAGATGTAAACGGGTTTGTAAATTCTCTACATCCTCCAGAGTTCGGAAGGCTAAGGCATGGTCAGAAAGCCCTGGTATATTACTCCATCGGTTCTGATTTCCTATTCCCAAAACCAAATAATCGTAACTTAAGTTATGACCATTTTCTAGATATATTTGTCGGACTTTTAAGTCAATTTTTTTTACTTTTTCTTGACAAAATTGTAACTGTGTGCCTGATAATAATTGCCGATAGGAAGGGGCGATCGCCCACCTTTGTAACTCCCCTGTAATCAATTCATAAAGTAAGGGAGTAAAGAGAAAATGCTCCCTAGGTTCAATTAAGATAATTTGCCATTGCTTAGATTTAACTTGGGAAAATTTGCTTAAATACAAAGCCGTATATAAGCCCCCAAATCCACCGCCGACAATACAAATTTTAAGAGGTTGGTTAATCATCTGATTACCTGAGGGATGCTTGGGTAGGAGACTGAATGAATTGTTTAATAACAGGTCTTAACTGTTCCGCTAATTCCCTGGATCTTACTAAACGAGGCTCCGGCAAAAGATGATAATGGGTATCGGCAAAAATACTGGGGTCATCCTTTAGGTTCAAGGAATTTTTATCATAGACAGTGGGCACAATTTGCTCTAATTTTTCGGCAGAAACCCTGATATTTTCTACCGTTTTTGGATCGTTTATATCTGTGTAGACCCAAGACAAAGAAACCACTAAATGCGCTCCCCTTGCTTCTAGTTCCTTACGGAATTTCTCAATACGTTCAAGGGAATGGGCGGAGACAGACTGATCAAAGGTCATCTTCCACCATTTACCCTTTCTCGATTTAACAAAGGTTGGATCTCCCCGTTCCGTAATCGGATCGGAAAAATAGCCGGTCATTTTCCCTGTTTCTACCAATTCAACGGCGGATTTAGTGAGAACTTTTAAGCCAGGAACTCCCAAGGACCAAGCATCTGCAGCCAATTTTTTCCCCCCTAACCCCCCTAAACCTGGTTTACCTATGGCTAGGCCAAAAGTTCCGGAGCCAAATAAGGTATCTCCTTCTCCAAACCCATCATCATCCATGAGCATTAGGTATTCGGGAATCAAGACGACAATATCATTAGGCTTAATTTTTTCTAACATCATCGAACAGAGGACATTTAAGCCAATATCTCCTTGGAGTCCAAAATTAAAAACGGGAATGCCTAGTTGTTTTTCCAGTTCTTCAGAGTTAATAGAATATTGAACTCCTGACCCCCCCATCAAAATAATCCGCCCAGGAGCATTAACTTCATTGAGTAAAGTTACTTTCTGCTCATAGACTCTTCTTAGCCAACTCAATTCCCCTCCATAGCGAACATTGTAGAGGAAACCAAGCGACCAAGCGATACCGGCTGACAAAACCCAAGGTAGTAGTTTAGTGAATCGATTCATCAGAACTCAAGATAGACAAAGGAGATATCCGAGGAGTGCAGCAACAAGTCAACAACCCAAGGGTAGATGCAGGAGCTATCTTCACTACGGAGAGGACAAAAAACTAATCTCTTGACAACAGTAACAAATTTTGGGAAACTTGTCCAGAGTTATCGGTGGGTAAACAAAACAAATTACCCCAAACTCCTCGGGGTGGGTTTAGTCATAGTCCTTGTCAAATGGACGATATATCCTTCCATCAAAACCCTCCTAAATTTTTTTGTGGGCTAAATAATTTTATATCTAGAGGTCATAGTTAATGCTTAATCAACAAGTTCAACAATTACAGAAGGCTTACAAAAAGTTCAGAACCTATGGAAATATTACAGACTCCTATTGGCGGGATAAACTAACCGACTTGAACATCAGTCCTAGTAGTTTTGATTATAATAGCCAAACCCAGCAACTTTTTTTCAAACCTCTAGAGATAAACCTAATTCCAGGTAAAAATGATTTTCTTTTAAATGACAAGTGCTTGTATCAGGCAAAAACCCTGAAAAGAGTATCAAAAGCTAAGTTTTACATAAATAATCAAAATAATTTAATCCTGGAGATCGACGGAGTTAAAGTTATCATTGAAAATGAACAGGAAATAGGCATTATCTATGATATTTTCTATGTAGGACTTTACAACTTCGTCTATGACTCGCCTGTCATTGTCCTCGATATCGGCATGAACGTAGGTTTTGCCAGTCTTTACTTTGCCCATCGCAGTAACGTCAAGGCGGTGCTTTCCTATGAACCCTTAAAAATCACCTACGACCAAGCCTTCAAAAACTACGCGCTCAATCCCGAATTATCAGCAAAAATTGAGGCTTTTAACTATGGTTTAGGGGATAAAGAGGAAATCTTAGAAGTAGAGTTCGACTATAACCTTAAAGGCAGTATTGGTAGCCGTGGTATTGACCCTAACTTTAAAAGTGTCGCTGCTAAAAACCTAAGCAAAGAGAAACTCTATATTAAGGGTGTAGAAGACGTATTCACCAGTATCCTTGAAAAATACGAGGATCTAGAAATTGTCGTCAAAATGGACTGCGAAGGAGCAGAATACCCAATTCTAGAAACCCTCTCTAGTAGCGGACAGTTGAGCCGTATTAAAATCATCGTTATGGAATGGCATAAAAAGGGTCCTGAGACTATTATTGCCCAGCTTCAAAAGTCAGGATTTAGCTGTTTTTCCCGATTACCTCAAAGCAACAATGTGGGATTTATTCAAGCTGTTCGAGATCATTGAATTAAGAACAATTCTGGGGATAGACAAACTAATCTATCCCTAAGTTTTCCTCTCTCTTAGCGACGGCCAAACAAGCCGCCCCAGCCTTTGTTGCCATTAGTGGCGGCAACTTCAGGAGCTTTGGTCGGAGCCTGAGTCTGTTCCCCTGGGGTCAATGCCTTAATATCATAGTTGCTGGCGAGAAAATGGGCTGATTTTTCGATAGTAGGGTGATCCCAGAATAGAGTAGAAGGTAACTCTAAATCTAACCAGTCTTCTAAGTCTCCCACCATGGTAACTGCATCAATGGAGTCTAACCCGTAGCGAGTCAGGGGCTCTGTAACAATAATAGTTTTGGCATCCAAAGACAGTTGACTAGAGAGTTGCTTAACTAACCAATTTTCAATGGACTTCTGGGGAGATAGTTGATCAGTATTGACGCTGGAGTCCTGAAGCTGCATAGGTTTTTTCCTCGTTTTTGTGTGATTGGGCAAGTTGAAAAGGGACAATTGAAAAGAGCTTATCTTCTTTGTGAAGTTTTAGCAATTCTTGGGCAACATTTTCCCCATAAAATTCAGAAACCGAGTAGGGGAGCGATTTCCATGGACGCAAAAGCCGATGGAGAGCTAGTACCAGCCATTCTCCCTTGCTGAAAAATTCCCCTAGGCTCCGGCGGTTATAAATCCAAGTGTGGAGACAAGCCGCCGCCGCGTGGAGGACGCAATATTTTCGGGCAATTTCAAACAGTTCAGGGGATTGGTCATGACCATACTCAAATTTAGAGTTAGCAATCTGTTCATCATGGGCATTTAGCTCCTCTAGAACCATATTGCTAAGATAACTCAATTTTTCCAAGACATCAGCATCAACTTGGTTGCCCTGCTTGAGGTCCTCGATTTGGGAGATAGCAATTTCCAAACCCTGTAAGCAGTCATCCATCCCCCGTCCAAAAAGTTCCAGCTTTTGGGGTTCAAATTTGGGTAAAGGTTGATCGAAGGAAAAAATCTTTTCTAAACGGGTTTGAATTTCGGTCATGGTTTCGGGCTTTCTGCGAGATCGGCTCTTACTCAAGGTCCGCAACTGCAAAATCAGAGCGTGCAGATTCACCACCGTTGAACCGTCAAACATACTGATAATGGAGTTATCGCGCAATACTTTTTGGAAAATACCCGCATCGTGCTCTGTGCGGAAGTAGAAACGGGAACCCAAAACCACATAGACGTTATTAATCATAGTTTCTATTTGGGTAGTGACGAAATATTTCACCACCGAAGCCCAGACGCTAAATTGTTGGGGAATTAGATGAAACCCTCTGGCCGAGCCAATAGTCTCACAATCGCAAATCAGCAGGTCCAAAAAGGCATCCACTAGGGTTTGGCGAGGTTGGGGTAAATCTACCACCTTCTTACCGTAAACAAGGCGCTCGTTGGCAAAATTCAGGGTGGTTCTCAAGGCTGTATCCCCGGCACCATGGGAGAACGCCGCGCAAAGGGTGCGGGTGATTTGGAAACCCTTCAGGGCAATCTCTAACCCATCTCCCTCTGCTCCTAAACGCATGGAATCGGGCACAAAACAATCCTTAAAGCCGATTCCACTCATATCTGAGGCGCGAATCCCATGGGTTAAAATTTTCGGCAGATTGTAATAGTTAGCCTCATCTAGTTCTCGTTTGTCTACCATAAACAGGGTCAGACATTTGGGTCCGTCCTTGGGGTCGGCGGTTACGGCCAAAATATAAGAAACCCCTGAGATAGTAGCGCGGTTAATCGGCCATTTTTCCCCATTGAGGAGATAGCCTCCCTCCACTCGCGTCGCGGTTAATTCTCCTCCAACTAAATCGGCGCCGTGAGCCTTTTCGGAATAGCCCAAACACATCGCCCCATTTTCGTTTTTGATGAAGTGGGAGAGTCTTTGTTTTTGCGCCTCGGTTCCTGCCATCCAGGTGATAAAGGACCAAAACAGGGTGGTAAAGGCGATACCAATGGTTTGATCTCGCCGAGCTAAAACTCTGACAAAGGCTTGAAATTCTTCAAAGGAGGTAAATTCTCCCCCGCAATCGGTGGGGATATAGTGGTGTTGTAGTTTCCAATCGTAAAGCCAGTTGATCTCCTGGTGGGGAAATTCCTCACTCTCATCAATCTCGATTACCCTCGCAAAAGACATGAAGCTGTCTGGGTTGAGGGGATCTCCTAAAGCTTTTTCCAACGCCTCAGCCAGCCAATACTGCTTGAGCTTTTCCATACTTCCTCATTGATAAAAATCAACGTTGCTAATAGATTACCTTCAATACAATCGATCATACACAGATGAACGAAGGCTAACTAATTTACAAAAATTAACGTCCATTCTAACTGGCTAAACACAGATTGGCAAGAAGATCGGCAAAAATGTCCCGGAGGGCGCAGTTAGTCTCTTGTTGAGTACGAAGGGATTAAGATATATTTGCTAAAGGACCCGGAGGCACAAATTAATGGCAGAAAGTAAACCCCCTTTACCACCTTTTACCTTAGAGACGGCAACAATTAAAGTACAAGCAGCAGAAGATGCTTGGAATACCCGCAACCCCGAAAAGGTGGCTCTGGCCTATACAGAGGATTCGGTTTGGCGCAATCGGGCTGAGTTTTTTACAGGACGGGATAAGATACGAGAGTTTTTAACCCGAAAATGGAATACTGAGTTAGATTATCGTCTAAAAAAGGAGTTGTGGAGTTTTACGGACAATCGCATCTCGGTTAAGTTTGAGTACGAGTATCATACTGATTCGGGTTCGTGGTATCGCGCCTATGGTAACGAGCAGTGGGAATTTGCCGAAAACGGACTGATGCGACGCAGGGAAGCCAGTATCAATGACGTTCCGATCCAAGAGTCAGAGCGTAGGTTTCGATGAGCGATAAATCTAGTATCAATCCCCTCAGTGTCGCCCCAATGATGGAGCGTACCGATCGCCATTTTCGCTATTTTATGCGGCAAATTACCCGGCGTACTCTGCTCTATACCGAGATGATTACAACCGCAGCCATTGTTCATGGTGACAGGGAAAGATTACTAGGCTTTTCTCCGGAGGAAAAACCATTATCCCTACAATTAGGGGGCGATGAACCCCAGAAATTGGCAGAATGTGCGATAATAGCGGAGGATATGGGCTATGATGAGGTAAATTTAAATGTTGGCTGTCCTAGCTCTAGGGTACAAAGTGGTAATTTTGGGGCTTGTTTAATGGCTAAACCAGAATTAGTCGCTAGGTGTGTAGAAGCTATGGGGAAAGTTGTGAATATTCCTGTGACGGTGAAGCATAGAATTGGCATAGATGAGAGCGATCGCTATGAAGACCTCAACAGGTTTGTCAAAATAGTCTCCGAGGGTGGTTGTAGCCGCTTTACAGTCCATGCACGGAAGGCATGGTTACAGGGGTTAAACCCCAAGGAAAACCGCACTATTCCGCCCCTGAGGTATGGGGATGTTTATCTTCTCAAGCAAGACTTTCCCCATTTATTTATCGAAATTAATGGCGGCATTGTCAATTTGGAGCAAGTACAGGAACAATTACAATGGGTAGATGGAGTCATGATTGGTAGAGCCGCCTACGACAATCCCTATCTCTTTGCTCCAGTAGATGGACTAATTTATGGGGAATCGGAACCTCCTCCCACTCGCCATCAGGTAATAGAGAGAATGCTCCCCTATATTGAGTATCAGGTAGCAAAGGGACTAAAACTAAACTCCATCTCCCGTCACTTTTTACAAATTTTTACCTCCCAACCCGGAACCAAAGCTTGGAAACGTCACATCAGTAACTATGGATATCTTCCAGGAGCATCCGCCCAAATTATCGCCGAGGCCTTAGATAAAGTTCCTTTGACGTAACTGGTCACATCAAACCCTGTTTTAATACCATAGTGGTTCTTCTCCTGCCTAGCCTTCACGATAATATATTTACCTAAGCGGATTTAGTATTACTACCTTTGGGAATACCTTTCCACACAACGGGCAAAAATTTCTACCCCCATTCCCAAAACCGTCTCATCAAAATTAAAACGGGGATGATGATGGGGATAAGCTAATCCCTTAGCGGGGTTGGCCGAGCCGAGGAAGAAATAACAGCCAGGTACTTCCTGTAAAAAGAAAGACATATCTTCCCCCCCCATAGTCTGACAATCGGGCACAATACCCAGGGGCGTTTCTACCACATCCATGGCCACGGAGCGAACTAACTCAGCGATCGCAGTATCATTAATCACAGGAGGATAAAGACAATAGTAGTCTAAATCATAACTAGCTCCATGACTTTGACAAATACCCGCGATAACTTGCTCCAGACGTTGCCCAAAATAGCCATCATAAATAGGATTAAAATAGCGCACCGTACCGCGCATAAAGGCTGAATCGGCGATAACATTATCCGCATTTCCTGCTTGCAGTTGTCCTACAGTCACTACCGCAGCATCAATCGGGTTGACATTACGGGCGACAATGGTTTGTAGAACTGTGACTATCTGGGAACTAACGACAATCGAGTCAACGGTTTGGTGGGGAATGGCTCCATGGCCACCTTTACCCTGAATTTTTAAATTAAAAGACTCCACGGCGGCCATTAATGCTCCCCCACGAACCCCGACAGTACCCAAGGGGAGGTTATTCCAAATATGTAGGCCAATGATGGCTTCTACGTCGGGATTTTTCAGTACCCCTGCTTCTATCATGGGTTTAGCACCCCCTGGACTTTCTTCTGCGGGTTGAAAAATGATTTTTACCTTACCTCGGAAAGTATGGGGATTTTGAGCAAGATAGGCAGCTATTCCCAAAGCAATAGTAGCGTGGCCATCATGGCCACAGGCGTGCATTCTGCCATCATGGAGGGAACGATAGGAAATCTCATTTTCTTCTTGAATAGGGAGAGCATCCATATCGGCTCGAATCCCTAACACCGGTCCCGGTTTCCCACTATCAACAATTGCCACAATACCTGTTTGGGCGACTCCTGTTTGATGATCAATCCCCAATTTTTGTAGCTGTTGGGCAATAAATGCAGCAGTTTCCCATTCTTTGAACCCTAATTCGGGGCGTTGATGCAGGTAGCGTCGCCATTGTACCAACTGAGGCTCAAGGGAACGGATATCTAAGCGAATTTTTGCGGCGTTGACGCAGGGTAACTCGGGAACGGCGGAAATCATAGATTAGCACTGAGGGTCTGAATAATTATCTTGTATACCTGAATTATATAGCGATCGCTCGGGATCTTTAGCTATCCAAGTCCCCCGCCATGACTGTTTTAATTGCTGCTTGGGCGTTGTCTTGAAATTCCTTGATATTTACCCGTGAAAGTAGGGCGATCGCCACTAATAACCCTATCGCCTGTAAAATAAAAACAACTCCGTAGGCAAAAACCGGCAGGGGAAAAATAACTTTACCAAAATTGAGCACCGCTCCTCCTAAAACCGTAGCCAGTCCCCTCGACATGGCCTGAGCTAATCCCCAAGCACCGATGAAGGTTCCTGCGGTTTCGGCAATGGTTAAATCCAGCATTAAACTGGTGGCACCTGCTGTAATGATCCCCGCAGCCAAGCCAAAAAAGAGTAAGCTAGACTTCAGTAGACTTTCACTACCCGCTAATCCTGCCCCAAAAATCATTAAAGAACAGATAGCAGCCAATATACAGCCGATTTTAGTAGTTCTTTGCTTACCCAAACGGGGTAGAATCAAAAAACCTGTTCCCGCAATACCGAGTAAGGTTCCTGAGCCAAAAAAGGCATTTAACTTAGTGGTTTCCGAAATACATAGAGAAAATACTTCCCCTCCGTAGGGCTCCATCACCGCATCCTGCATAAATAAACTTATGGTTAGAACCAATAAAAAGGAGAAAAATAAACCTGTTTGACGACTAGCGGTGAGAATAGTCAGGGCTTTTGGTAGCGTAATTTGGTCTTCCCTTGCCACTAAACTAGAACGACTATTAAAGCGAGAATAGGTCTTTTCTACGCCCACAGTTGCCAAAAAACAAAGCCCTAAAACCAAACTTGGCATAATCATAAAAACTGGATTAATGGCTGCTTGTAGCTTGGGGATATCTACCATCTTGGTGACTTGGGTAGGGTCGTAGGTGAGAATTTGACTACCACAAAGCTCAGGGGTATTGAGTAATTGGGAACTTACAATTGCTCCCACGACAATCCCTACCATGAGCATAGACCAAACAATACCTACTAATTGCGATCGATTATCTTCATCGGAAATATCCACCAGTAAAGCCGCAAAGGGAGTAGAGCCAGCACTTAAAGCTAAACCGTATAGGGCAAATACCAAAGATAATACCAAAACCCAGATATAGGTCATGGTACTCCAGCCCGTCGACTGTAGACTAATTCCCAATTGCCAAACGGTCTGGAGAGCGACAAAGGAAAGTAGGGTAAATAAAAGCGAGCCTAGCCAGATATAACCTGTACGATGATAGCCCAGAAAGGTTTTTCCATCCGACATCTGCCCAAACCAGATACGAGCGGGACTGACAAACTGGTGCATAGCTATGGCACCCGCAGCCAAAAAGGGTAAGACTTTTAGTTCATCAATCATAATGCGATTGAGTACCCCCAAGGTCAGCAAGGACATGATTCCCAAACCCATCTGGAATAATCCCAGGCGAAACATGGTCAGGAGTTTAATTTTCTGTATCATTAGCGGGGTGTTAACGATTTATTATTTATTTTATGCTACCAGATAATCGTGAAGGCTAGGCGGGAGGCGGTCGGCGGTCGGATGTGCTCCCCTTGTCTAGCTTTCTCCCCCTTTATCCTCCCTGTCTTGTCTACACCAGGCAAGTTAAAAACCTATACCTGTGAAATGGAGGGACAACCGTACTAAATTTAGCATAACCCCTACTTTGGATATTCCCAGAAAACCTGCACAATGAATAGTGTAATCCCTCAGGAAGTTTACTAAATAAATGAAAGCTGTTGTCGAGTCTTTTTATAATTGGTACACCGGTAATATTCGTAATCCTAGATATCGTTGGTTAGTAGTGGTTGGCACCCTTGCCTATCTGTTTAGTCCCCTCGATCTTTCCCCAGATTTTTTCCCAATTATTGGCTGGATTGATGACGGTATTATTTTAACCCTATTGACTACAGAATTGTCCCGTTTAGTGATCGATTATCGCAACGATCGCAAAAACATGAAAGCCAACCAATTCAACGCCGATGAAGCGGTTAACCCTGCTGAAATAACCATCCAATAGTCAATTAATTAACAATCTAGGAGACACCATGGTAACTTACACTAAAACCTACACCCTACAACCCGAACAAAAAGCCTTAGTTTTTCCGAAGCTACGCAAACTGTATACGGAAGTTTTTCCCGTACAAGTCGGCTATCTCAGTTCTCAGTTAGTGATCAATGCTGACGGTACTCAAGTAACCGCTATTTCCAACTGGGAAGACGAGGAAAAATTAGTAGCATTCCAACAAAGTGATCTGTTCCGAGATGTAGCCTATCAAATTGCTTAGAATTTGGTTTATGATTTTCTCATCCCTGTCCCAATAGTTAGGATGGGGTTTTTTTATGGTTTAAAATAGCCGCTCTAAATCCTAGAACTACCAGGATATTCGACAGAGTCAGGAAAAATTCAGCACTCCCGTGTAACCAATCTACGTTCGCTAATTCCTTCCCGTAGTGTACCTGGGCATAAATACCCGCAGGAATTGTCACCACCACAAAGAGCAAAAGTAGATAAAACCCCCCTAGAGCTAAACGAGGAAATTTTCCCGAACGGGTGATAAACCATAAAAAACCTAGATAGGGAAAGAGGGAAACCGCAAACAAAGTCTCTTTAGATACCATAAAACCCGCCTTAAATAACTCGATCGCCGCGCCAAATCCACCAACTGGCACCGCAGAGGGTACAATTGCCAAGAACTGTCAAGGCGGCCTGGAGGGTGACAAGCCATTCTAAGGAGGAAAGATTATCGAAAAAATGCCAAGTACAAGCACACATAGCACTAACTAAAGCCGGTAACATCCCATAGGATAGTATCCGCCAAGAGCGATCACCTGTCACTTCCCCATAGCTCCAAACTAGCCACATAGCGACTACCCACTCAATGACACTAGAAACATGAACCATCCAAGTCGGGATTGATAAAACGCTCATTTTTTCTGCTCCAACCATGCTATGACTTGCTCACCTAAGCGAGTTCCTTGGAGGCGGTCGATTTCCCTCACCCCTGTGGGGCTTGTGACATTAATTTCCGTTAGATAGCCGCCAATAACATCAATACCTACAAAATAGAGGCCATTCCCTTGTAATTGCGGGGCTAGTTGGCCGCAGATTGCCAACTCACGGGAGGTAATTTCGGTTTTTTCCACCCGTCCACCTACGGCCATATTACCGCGAAATTCCGAGCCGCTAGGGACACGATTAACGGCCCCAATGGGTTTACCATCGAGGACAATTATTCTTTTATCTCCATCCTTGGCCTCGCTTAAAAAAGCTTGAATCATCACGGGTTCTTTTCCCTGTTGGGTACTAACTTCAATCAGGGAGTTAAAATTGCGATCGCCGGTTTCTAAAAATAATATCCCTTCTCCGCCCTTTCCTCCCAGGGGTTTTAAAACAGCAGACCCATGACTTTCCACAAATTTACGGATAATTGCCTTATTTTGGCTGACAATGGTAGCTGGCATCACCGAAGCGAATTTGAGGGTATACATTTTTTCATTAGCTTCTCGTAATCCCTGGGGGGAGTTAACCACTAGAGTCTTCGCGGGGTCAATCAAGTCTAGGATATAGGTAGCATAGAGATAGTAGATATTAACGGGGGGATCTTTCCGCATAAAAACTGCGTCCATCATCTCTAAAGACAGCAACTCCTGATCTCCCAAGGTATACCAAGGGGAATCTACGCCTGTAAACTTAACTGGTTGTAACGTCGCCCAAGCAGTGCCTTCTATCACGGCTAGTTGATGAACCTCGGTAATCCAAACTTCATGACCTAGCTGCTCTGCGGCTTCCATAATAGCGACACTGGTATCATGGCCTGGGTCTAACTTAGAAATGGGATCAATAATAAAAGCAAGTCTCATGATGGTCTTTTTTTAAGCAAGCAGGGGATCTAAATTTCCTTGTCTTTCCAGCCCATACAAGTCATCACAACCGCCAATGTGTTGCTCATTAATGAAGATTTGCGGTAGACTACTGCGTCCATGGGCGCGCTTAGTCATTTTCGTCCTGGCTGCTTCGTCCCCATCAATACAGTATTCCGTAAAGTCAACTCCTTTATGTTTTAGCAAACTCTTGGCTCGTAGGCAAAAAGGACAGGTAGACCAAGTGTAGATTTCAACGTTAGCAGTCATCTTGTTTTTAGGGTATTGTTAAGATACATTTCATTCTAACCGCAGATGGAAAGTTCTTCTGTGATTCGTCTTTCCCAAACTCATCTTAACTTATTGCAAACCTGTCCTCCACAATTTCAAAGGGTTTATCTGGAACAGTTGACCACGCCCATGAGTCCCCAACAACAGGAGAGAATGAATTGGGGGAGTCAATTTCACCTTTTAATGCAGCAAAGGGAGTTAGGTTTACCCATCCAAGCTCTGGTGAGCCGGCAGCCGGCTCTCAAAAAATCCCTAGAATCTTTCCTCGCTAATGCCCCAGAAATTGCCAACCTCCAAGCAGGTACTAGGCGAGAAGCAGAGCATTGTCGGACTTTAATGGTGGGGGAATACTTGTTGACGGTGATCTATGATTTACTAATTTGCTATCCCCAAGAGGCCAAGATTTTTGACTGGAAAACCTATCTTAAACCGGAAACACCCGAAAAATTAGCCCAAAATTGGCAAACTCGCCTCTACTTGTATATATTGGCGGAAACCTCTGACTATGCTCCCGAACAACTCTCTATGACTTACTGGTTTGTGCGAAATCACCCTCAATCGGTAACTTTTGCCTATAGTCAATCACAGCATCAACAAACGCAAAAGGATTTAAAGGAACTCTTAGGACGACTACGATATTATCTAAGGGGGGATTTTTCCCATATTGTTAACTGTGAAAAGACTTGTCCCTACTATCTTTCTTTTTTTAACCCTAGGTTAACGAAAAGTTTACCTACTCTAGCGGAAATCGAAGAAATAAACCCCTTTAGAATGTTTTAGTACCGAAGCCTATACTCAGATGATTGAATCATTTCCTCATCTGGTGACTAGATTTAAAGGCCTGGTATGATGGTCAATTAATGTATTCGAGTCCGAGATTAACCCGTTTGTTGAGCAACTGTCTTGTCCAAGCGACCTTAGCACGCACCATACCGATACCCTCGATCTTTACTTGACAAATTTGATCGATCATCAGTTTGTACTCGGTGGTTAATAAAATATTAATGCCCCCGAAGGATTCATCGACAATAAAACCATAGAGTTGATAGACATTACCTGTCTCGTCTAGGGTTTGCACCTGAACTAAGTTGCCTCGGCTGTTATCGAAGCGAACATATTTTCTCTGTCTATCGGTGGTATACTGTCTGAAATCCATTTTAGGTACAATCATGGGTGTGGTTGAGCATCTTCAGTTATTATAGACAGATTGATAGGGAATCTAATGTGATTTAAGTCTGGACCTATAGTGATATATCAAGGAAAGGACAGTAAGGACGCTATGATGTGTAAGAAGGTTAAGAGTTGGGGATCATGGGTAACAAAAACTCCATCCGCATTAGAGGCGCAAGACAACACAATCTCAAGAATATTGATCTAGAAATTCCCCGCGATCGCCTGATCGTCTTTACGGGGGTATCTGGCTCGGGAAAATCCTCCCTGGCCTTTGATACCATTTTTGCCGAGGGACAAAGGCGTTATGTGGAGTCCCTAAGTGCCTACGCAAGACAGTTTTTAGGCCAGTTAGATAAACCCGATGTAGACGCGATAGAGGGGTTGAGTCCCGCTATCTCCATCGATCAAAAGTCCACTTCCCACAATCCTCGCTCTACCGTGGGCACCGTTACGGAAATTTACGACTACCTCAGATTGCTTTTTGGCCGCTCCGGGGAACCCCATTGTCCCCATTGCGACCGCAATATAGCCCCGCAAACCATTGACGAGATGTGCGATCGGGTGATGGAATTGCCCGAACAAACGCGGTTTCAGATTCTCTCCCCCGTCGTGCGCGGTAAAAAAGGAACCCATGTACAATTACTCTCTAGTCTCGCCTCCCAGGGCTTTGCCAGGGTCAGGATCAATGGAGAAGTTAGGGAATTAAGTGACTCCATTGAACTAGACAAAAAGCATAGCCATACTATTGAAATTGTCATCGATCGCCTGATCAAAAAAGCGGGAATCAATGAAAGACTAGCTGACTCCCTCAGCACCTGTTTAAAACAATCCGACGGTGTAGCCATTATCTCTATCCAAGAAGAATCTGAGCAAGGGGAAATTACCTTTTCCGAAAACTTTGCCTGTCCCGAGCATGGTGCGGTTATGGATGAATTATCCCCTAGGTTGTTTTCCTTTAATTCTCCCTACGGCGCTTGTCCCCATTGTCACGGTTTGGGGAGTCATCGCAAATTTTCCCCCGATTTAATTATTCCCGATCCCAAAGCTCCCCTCTACGCGGCGATCGCTCCCTGGTCCGACAAAGACAACTCCCACCATTTAGAACTCCTCTACAATTTGGGACAAGCTCTAGGTTTTGAAATCCAGACCCTTTGGTATAAATTGACCACCCAGCAGCAAAATATCCTCCTCCATGGTAGCCAAGAGCCGATTTATTTTGCCAACAACTCTCCCTACGGTAAAGAGGCGGGTTACTATCGCAAATTTTCTGGTAT
Source organism: Microcystaceae cyanobacterium (assembly GCA_040398185.1). Taxonomy (GTDB): domain Bacteria; phylum Cyanobacteriota; class Cyanobacteriia; order Cyanobacteriales; family Microcystaceae; genus JBBAUO01. The sequence continues at coordinate 63,848 of JBBAUO010000005.1, forward strand.
CCTACAACTTCTAGAAAAAACTTACCAAGAAACCAGCTCGGATATTCTCAAACAAAAATTAGAAAAATACATCATCAATCAAACCTGCGAAATCTGTCAAGGAAAGCGGCTTAAACCCGAAGCCCTAGCCGTTCGTTTAGGACAATATAGCATTGATGAATTAACGGGTATCCCCATCCGAGACTGTATCACCAGAATTAATAATTTAAACCTCAGCCATCGACAGGCCTTAATTGGAGATTTAGCCCTCAAGGAAATCCGCTCCCGTCTACAGTTTTTAATTGATGTTGGTTTGGACTATTTAACCCTCAATCGTGCGGCTATGACCCTTTCAGGGGGAGAATCTCAACGGATTCGCCTCGCTACCCAAATTGGATCGGGATTAACGGGGGTTTTATACGTTTTAGATGAACCCAGTATCGGTCTACACCAAAGAGATAACGGACGCTTATTAAATACCCTCAAAAAACTCCGAGATTTAGGTAATACTTTAATAGTGGTAGAACACGACGAGGAAACCATTCGCAACGCCGATTATCTGGTAGATATTGGACCTAAGGCGGGGATTCATGGCGGTTATATTGTCTGTCAAGGTGATTTTCAAACTTTACTTAAATCAGAAACATCCCTCACGGGAGCTTATCTATCAGGGCGTAAATTCATTAAAACCCCTATCCATAGAAGAGAGGGAAATGGATTAGTTTTAAGCTTAAAAAATTGCCATCAAAATAACCTCAAAAATATAGATGTAGAAATTCCTTTAGGACGGTTAGTTAGTATTACAGGTGTATCGGGTTCGGGCAAATCTACCCTCATTAATGAGTTGTTATATCCCTCCCTACAACACCATCTAACTCGCCAAATTCCCTTTCCTAAACAGTTAGGGGAAGTTCGGGGTTTAACCGCTATTGATAAGGTTATTGTTATTGATCAATCTCCCATCGGACGCACCCCCCGCTCCAACCCTGCTACCTATACAGGCATTTTTGACGCAATTAGAGATATTTTTACGGAAACTATCGAAGCTAAGGCTCGGGGCTATAAGGCGGGTAGATTTTCTTTTAATGTTAAAGGCGGACGCTGTGAAGCCTGTAGTGGCCAAGGGGTGAATGTTATTGAAATGAATTTTTTACCCGATGTCTATGTACAATGCGAAGTTTGTAAGGGGGCTAGATATAACCGCGAAACCTTACAGGTTAAGTATAAGGGTCATTCCATTGCTGATGTTTTGAATATGACTATTGAGGAGGCTTTAAGCACCTTTGAAAATATCCCTAGGGCGGCAACTCGTTTACAAACTTTGCTAGATGTTGGCTTAGGTTATTGTAAATTAGGACAACCAGCCCCAACCCTATCCGGGGGAGAAGCCCAACGGGTAAAATTGGCATCGGAATTATCCCGCCGTGCTACGGGAAAAACCCTATACTTGATCGACGAACCAACTACCGGACTTTCTTTTTATGATGTTCATCATCTTTTAGATGTTTTACAAAGATTGGTAGATAAGGGTAATTCTATGATCGTCATTGAACATAATCTAGATGTAATTCGTTGCTCCGATTGGGTGATTGATTTAGGTCCTGAAGGGGGAGATAAGGGTGGCGAAATTATTGCCCAAGGTACTCCTGAAACTATTGCCCAATGTCAAAATTCTTATACAGGTCAGTATTTAAAAGAGGTTTTAAAATAGGTACATTTAACACCTGCCGACCGCCGACCGCCTCAAACGAGGATCTTTGTACCTCACTAATATCGAGAACTGCTATAGCTATGATCAAGACTATTTTTTCAAGTATTTTGCTTACCCTTCTCTCTCCAATGGCGATCGCTACTGCCCAAAATTCCCTCTATCTAGCCTATCCTCCCCCTAATCATAAAACTACTTCTGAGCGGATTTTTTTTATTGGTAATGCTGCTCCCCAGGGACAAGTAACAATTAATAATCAAGTAGTTGAACGGAGTAAATTAGGCAATTTTGCCCCTAGTTTTCCCCTAAAAGTAGGTGAAAATGTTTTTACTATTAGTTATAAAAATCAGACCATCTCTGTTAGGGTTCAACGTCAAGCTAATCAGACAAAAATTTTAAATTCCCTCACTCCAAGTCAAAATATTACCCGATTACAGGGCGAGTTAGTTTGTTTTAGTGCGATCGCTCCGGCTAATGCTATCGTCTCAGTACAACTAAATAATAAAATTTTACCCCTAGCACCCCAAGGCGCTCTCCCGCAACTTCCCAATAATGCGGCGGTGTTAACTAACACAAATCAAACGGACAAAAATCCCTTGACATCCTATCAAAATTGTGTTAGGTTTTCTGAACCTCAAAATCTAGGTAAACCTCTATATAAATTGACCTTAGATAATCAAACAATCGCCCAGGAAAGTACGGGGAGTATAGAAATTATTGATCCTGAGAAAATTGCTGTTATAGAAGTTATTACCGAGAAAGCGATAATCCGTACTGGTGCAGGGAGTGATTATTCCCGTCTTACCCCTTTACCCCAGGGAACAAAAGCCCAAGTTTTAGGTAGAGAGGGGGAATGGTTACGCTTAGACTATGGTGGCTGGATACAGGAAAAAGATACTCGTTTATCCCCAGATACCGTACCACCGAAAACCCTAGTTAGGGGGATTAGTTCCCGTCAATTAGCCACGGCGACAGAAATAATTTTTCCCCTAGAAACTTCAGTCCCTCTCGGTATTAAACAAGAGGATAATAAATTAATTTTAACCCTCTACAATACCACGGCTCAAACTGATACTATTTTACTCAATGATGATCCACTTATTTCTAGGCTAGACTGGCAACAAACTAGACCGAATGAAGTTGAATATACTTTGCATTTAAAAGCAAATCAACAATGGGGATACGATTACAGATATGTAGGGACTAATTTAATCTTAACCCTCCGCCACCCTCCCCTACAGGGAATTAAAATTTTACTAGATCCAGGCCATGGAGGCAAAGAAGCAGGAGCAAAGGGACCGACGGGATATACGGAAAAAGAGATCAACTTAAAAATGTCCCAAAAGTTAGCTAAGGAACTAACTAAAATGGGGGCAACGGTTTACCTAACCCGTACTGAAGATCGGGATTTATCCCTAGGAGATAGGGTTAAAATAATTGAACAAATGCAGCCGAATCTTTCTTTGTCTATCCATTACAACGCTTTACCTGATAATGGGGATGCCATGAATACCAAGGGAATTGGAATGTTTTGGTATCATCCTCAATCCCATAGTTTAGCCGTCTTTCTTCAGGATTATTTAGTCAAACAACTGCATCGTCCCTCCTATGGAGTCTTTTGGAATAATTTAGCCCTAACCCGTCCCCAAATTGCTCCAGCTATTCTTTTAGAGTTAGGATTTATGACCAATCCCGATGAGTTTGAATGGATTACTAATGAACAGGAACAGGATAAATTAGCAACCGCGATCGCCCAGGGAGTTATGGATTGGTTTCGGAGCAACGAATAAAGTTATAGAGATCTGTATATTTTTTCCCTGAACGGGTCCAAGAATAATCAGACTGCATTCCCTGTAGAGCTAATTTTTGGAAAGCGATCGGACTGTGTTTATAGAGATCCAGAGCACGGGTAAGGGCACTTTCTAGGGCTTGGTTATCGGTTTCATAAAAGACAAACCCATTGCGTTCTTCCGTGGTATGTTCTGAATCGTAATCATAATCAAAAACCGTATTCACTAATCCACCAACTCCCCGAACAACGGGAACCGTTCCGTATCGGAAACCGATCATTTGGGTAAGTCCACAGGGCTCAAATTTACTAGGAATAACGATCAGATCGGAACCTGCATAAATTAGATGAGATAATTCCTCATTAAAGCCAAGCTCAATATGGACATCAGGATTGTTATTTAAAAAGCTTTTCTCATGTAAAAACCAGTTATGAATACTCGGCTCAGTGGCAGATCCTAAAAGGACAAATTGCGCTCCTTGGGAAAGAGAATAATAGATAGCATGGTGAACTAAATGCACTCCCTTTTGATCATCCAAGCGACCAATATAACAAACTATAGGTTTAGGGGAACATTCTAACCAAAGTCTTTCCTGGAGAGCCTTTTTATTAAGGACTTTATCATTGAAGGTTTCCGAGGAATAGGAAGTGGGAATGTAGGTATCTGTAAGCGGATTCCAGACATTATAATCAATGCCATTGAGGATACCACTAAATTTATATTGATTGAGATGTAGAGTATGACTTAATCCATAGCCCTCATCGGTATAATGAGCTTCCCAAGCATGGTGGGGAGAAACAGTGGTAATGCAGTTAGCATAGATAATGCCACCCTTCATAATATTCAGACAAAAAGGGTTAAAATTATCCCGTAATCGTTCATAGCTAAAGTAGTAAGACTGTCGATTTAAGCCCGTTCCCTGAAGAATTTCTCCCCCGGCAATGCCTTGGTGCTTGAAGTTGTGAATAGTATAGACCACTTTTTGGTCTGACATACCGTTAAATTTATAGATTTCGTTAAAAAGGACAGGAATTAGGCCCGTTTGCCAATCATGACAATGAATGATATCAGGACGCTTATTACTGCGGAGTAGAAATTCTAGGGCGGCTTTACTGAAGAAGGCAAAGCGCATATTATCGTCTTGGGCACCATAGTAGCAACCCCGCTGGAAAAAATTATCCCCAGAATGGGGTTCAATAAAAAAGCAAAGTCTCCCATGCACCCAACCACAATAAACCGAGCAGTGTACCTCCCCACCCCACCAAGGTACCCATAAATCCCGATAGGCATCGTGCATACCCCAAACATGGTCGTAGCGCATACAGTCGTACATTGGTAAGATAATCTCGACACAATGGCCTTGATTTTCTAATTCCCGACTGAGTCCATAAACCACATCGCCTAAGCCACCGGCTTTAATCACAGGGGCACATTCGGAGGCAATCTGAACGATGTACATAACTGGTTAATCCCTCGTTGACAAAATTTTCTTTACTCTATTTTCTCACCTGAAATCCTCTACCTTGTCAAGTCTTAACAAAAAAAATGCTCTCAAATTAAGCACCTAAACAGGTATTGTCAACTTAAAGAACGGGGCTGAGGTAGAATGGGCAGATGAGTACAAATCCTTATCCCCGTCACCGCTTCCCGGCAGAGATGATCAGCCATTGAACTGGTTGCGGGTTTTTCCGCTTGAGGGAATTTGTCTGAAAGCCTTTATTTGCCTAGATTCCAAGGATTACTGCTAAAATGACGCAAGTCTTTTAAGTTTGACAGTCGATAGGTAAAGAATGGCTCAATCTCAACTCTGGCAAAGGATTTCCACAAGTTTGACCTTAGAGCAGTTTGAAGAATTTGTCTTGCCCCACCTGCCCAGGGGGAGTCGATGTCCTCAGCCAAAGCTGTCTTTGCACACAATTTTCAACTACATTCTGAAACTTTTGTACCTCGGCTGTCAATGGAAAGAACTACCGATTGAGAAGAACAAAACGGGGCGACCTGAAATCCACTACACTCGGATCTATGCCGCTTTTCGGCGCTTTGAAGCTCAGGGGTGCTTCGATGCCATATTCGCGGGTTCCGTGTATCATCTTCACCAGAAAGAGTTTCTCGATATCAGCGTTATTCATGGAGATGGGACAACGACCGCGGCGAAGAAAGGTGGCGATAATCTTGGTTTTAGCGGTCATAAACACTGTAAAGGCTATAAAGTGGTTGCTTTCTGCGACCGTAACTGTAATGTCATTGCCCCTTTCATAGCTGCCCCAGGCAACCGCAATGAGTCCCCTTTGTTGAAACAAGCTTTACCTCAACTGACCGACATCGCTCAAGTGGTGGGACTAGAGTTGAAAGGAAGCGTAATCAGCCTCGATGGGGTCTATGATAGCCGCAGTAACCGAAAAGCCATCTTTAATCGGGGGATGATTCCCAATATTCCCGAAAACCGACGCGGCCGTAAACAGCCCAAACAAGGGAGAAAGCGCATCTTCGAGAAAACAATTTTCCAAGAGCGATTCTACACGATAGAGCGGGTCTTCGCTTGGGAAGACAAATTTCGCAGATTATTACTCCGTTTTGAGAGAATTAGCCGATTGCACTATGCTCTTAAAAGTTTAGCCTACATCTTAATCAATCTGCGACATTTTTGTTCTTAATAGAGAGATAAGACAGAAGGTTCATAGAGGTCTTAAAAAGAGAGATCTAGATTTATGGTGTTTCAAAAAGGGAAATAAGGAAAAAATAAGCCAATTAGTCCTAAGATTACTCTTCACTACTCACTCAATTACAAAAAAATGAATTTCTCTTATGTAAATATGATTGAAGTTTAGGTGAAATACGCAACTAGTAGTGATAAAAGAGCGTTAATTTAATCATTCAGAAGAATTTTATAAAGACCAAATTTCTTTCTAGTAAGCGGAGTAAGAAACCGAAACTTGAATAACTCTTTCAAGAAAAACAGCACTTTTCCTCGATTTGCATTATGTATACTTGAAAAGCCCTCTTGGTAAATATTCTCTCCATTACCAATAATGTAAATGGCTCCCACTAATGGCAATGGACTAAGTGGTGTTCCCTGAGCACGCATACTTTTTTCAATATTTCTATGATTACTGCCTGAATAATAGTCTAGAAATTGCTCAGGATAATCATTTTCTGAATCAGGAAGAGGCAACAGGTCGAACCTTAAGATATTACAAGTTCCACACCAATGGTGGAAATGAGACTTTCTATAGTAAATAAAAACACTTTTTTCTTGATATACATAGCCACTATTTAAAAACCACCCATTGCATCCAGAATGCTCATTTACAAAATTGGCTAGATTATAACTTAGGCAATCATCCGCATCAACAATCATTGCATAATTAGGTTTGAATCTAGAGGCATATCTCAATCCTAAAATTGATTTTTTAGCTTTGTCTTCTCTCTTTTGTTTTAAACTAGAGTCAGGTATCGGGAAATCAACCTGAATATAATGTAAACTCTGATGTTCAAATTGAATATCTGGTTTCTCATGACAAACGACAACTACGTGAAAGTTTGGATTATTTTGATTGCAAATTGATCTCAAACATCTTTCCAGCAACTTGCATACATAATCCCATGAATTTGAAACTTTTTGACATTTAAGAGGAATCACAAATACTAGCATAAATTAATTTTAGGATTTGATAGGTCACTGAGTTTACTAACTGTAAGTATCGAAGCGAGTAAAGAGAAATAGTCATTACCAGCAATTGTATTGAGGTTGCTTGTACTGGATTTACAGTGTTAATACAATTTCAATGTACTTGCCCTAACTTTCTTACTCTCCTTGAACAGTTACTATTAATTAGATATCGAAGTAATTACAAACTCTATAAAATATAGAGGTACATGAAGCGTCACAGTTAATAGGTCTAAGTCCCTCAAAATCTAGTGATTTAAAGCCATTAGATAATAAATAATCATACCCTTCACGATACTTAGCACGGTCAGTATTATCAAAAATGATTGTGCCATTTTCCTTCAATGCACCAAGCGAATTTTTGGCACAGTTCACTCTATCTCTCCCATCAATAACAATTATATCAAACTTACTTTTGTATTTTAATATGGCCTGACAATATGCACCTCCATAATCCAATTTACAATAATTGTAATTCACGTTAGCTGGAATTTTCTCTTTAAAAGAGTTATACCAATCAAAGTCGTGCTCATATGTTTCAACACTTACTGCTCGCTGTGCCCACCATAAAGTAGAATTTCCGCTTCCATACTCAAATACAGATATACCGGAATTTATTTTTTTATTCAAAAAAGAAATTGCTGAATAGGTAAACCATGGAATAGGATCTCCCTCACGATCAACTGGGAGCCTTTCTTCAAAACTACGATACCATCCTACATTATCTAAGTAAGGTCGTAAATGGTGAGAAAGAATCCACTTCTTCCCAATTTCATTTTTGGATATTATATGCTTGATAAGGTTTTTCATGTTTATTCTACCTCAGAGGTTCAGTATACTGGCGTACCATTGATTTCCGGCTAAATTAGCAGGTATATTGTAAGTGGTCGGTTGGAATTAAATGTAAAATAGATTATCTCGAAAGCTTTGCTGTGACTCGATTCTTTGAAAATTTAATTGCGCCTACCTACTTAGCGCTCTTCTGGGACTTTCGGAAAACCCCTGTCAACTCTAGATTCTGAAACCCTTGGTTGGCAAGCGATCGCCAACTTAGTTTCTAACAAAAACTCAAATTTCGGGTTTCTGTTAGTTAGCGATTGCTTGAATGCTTACCCCAAAAGAGAGCTAGAGTTTAGAGACTGTAAGACTTTTGCCAGAGTCCCAGAAGAGCGTTAGAACAATAATTGTAGACGTATTTACCTCTATTATTAACCCTCCCCAACTAGAGAACTGGATTTTTTGGTAATCCACTAAGCATCAAAAGTACTACTGTACCAAGATTATAGACCAACTATCTAAACTACCAGCAATTCCAAATTCAAACAGTAGTCTACGATACAAAATACATGAGATGCAAGCCAGTAAGGGGTTTCACTCCTAATGCCTGAAGTCAATGTAACGCTTTGTGAAGTAATGAATCAAGTTTGATCACAGAGCATTGTCACTGCGGGAGAGAAGGATTCGATCGATCAAGGCGAAAATATCAGATCTAGTCTTAAAACTGGTACAAACCGTCAGGCAAATCCTCAAAAGTCGCCAACACCGTTGATCTAGTTGTTAGACAACCACTTTTGACCATTAAGCCTTTGTAAAGTGTACGAAACCATAAGATCTAAAGAAATCTTTTTTTCATCAATCATAAAAGATTCCAATGTACTAGGTTGTCGGCCGTTGACTCCGTAGGCAAAGGCCTTTTGTCCTTTGATATCTTCATCCAAAAAATAAAGATTAAACTGACGTTGACCCCGATTCCACTGGCCGATGACTTGCCAGCATTCGCTCTGGTTAGCTAAGGGGGTGATTTTGGCCTTTTTAAAAGCTAGATCCACATCCGGTAGACCTTTTTTCGCTAAAGCCTCCTTGAGGGCGGGAGTAAAATACTGCTCCATAAATTCCCCAAAGGGTTTCTCTTCAATAGTCGGCTCCTTCGGTTTTTTGGCGGCCGCCGGTTTGGTTTCAGTTTCAGGAGGTAAAGCAGTTTCTTCAGCCATAGAATTTAATCCCACCATCATAAAAGGCATTTTTCTAGATGTTAGCTCCAAACACGACCTTCTGCAAAGCCAAACTGGATATAATGGCGAGTTGCTGCTGTGTAATCGCTGCCAAAGGCCTGTTGCAGGTCGGCATAATTGTCTAGGTAAGCAATGGGATCGAAATTACCGCGCCCTAATCCAGTTTTTGAACCCACCTCGATATAATGGCGATCGCCGGCTTCTAAGTCATATTGTAAACTCGTAATCAGATCGGGGTAAGATGCTATGTAAATATCCGGTTTAAAGAGATCGACCTGGCGATTTTCCCCAAAACCATTACGCAAATAGTGGAGCGTGCCCTCTTCGGGTTGATAACCAAAGGCATTGATTAAGTCATCGTAGGAAGCGATATATTGGGAAGGTTGGAATAAATCCACTTGTCGTTGTTCATCTCGTCCAAACTCCACATAATGCTGACTTCCCCCAGAAAGATTAGGCTTTAAGCCACTAAAAACCTGGGTAAGATCCTGGTAGGAGGCGATATAGCGAGCCGCATCAAAGCTATTGAGGGAACGATTTTCCCCAAATCCAGATTGGATATAGTGTTGCGCTGCACGCTCCCCATCGTCCCCGAAGACCTCAATTAGATCGACATTAGAGGCTAGATATTCGTATTCGTCAAAGAGATCGGGGGGGCGATTCTCAAAGCGGCCATTATTGATGTAGTGTTGGGTTAATTCTTGGGTATTAAAGCCAATGGCAGTAATTAAATCGCTGTAGGAAGCTCCGTATTGATCGACATCAAAGGTATTAAAGACAGTTAGAGTAAACGGCTCAGTCACGGAAACATTAGACTCATCCGTGGCTATTACTTGTAGATTTAATGCTCCTAGGTTTTGGCTAGTCGGTGTCCCTTGTAATTGTCTAGTATTCGGGTTAAAACTCAACCATGGGGGTAAGTTACCGCCATTGAGGAGCGTAACCCCATAACTGAGACTGTCTCCCGCATCTACGTCATCAAAGGTATTTTCTGGAATTTGGTAGCTATAGTTTAAACCAACCGTATTGGTGTGATCCGTTAAGGCATTAACAACGCTGGGAGCATCATTGACATTTAACACTGTGAGGCTAAAGGTATCACTAATGCTCTCCCCCGAAGCATCGGTTGCCGTAACGGTTATATTCTCTTGTCCGACATCATCATTAGTCGGTTTTCCCGTAAAGGTTTGACTGAGGGGGGCAAAGGTTAGCCAACTAGGTAAAACACCCACTGAATAGGTGAGAACATCATTGACATTAAGATCGGTAAAGGTATTAGCGGGGATAGTAAACCGAAAATTTTCGTCCTCCTGGGTGCTTTGATCCTCTAAAGGATTCCCCAGAGTTGGCGGCAGATTTTTATCGGCGATCGCCAAATTAAAAGTATCTGTTACCGTTGCTGCGGCTCTGTCACTGGCTGTTACCTTCACCGCCAAGGAGCCAAGGGCAGTTATGGGGGGAACACCACTGAAAGTCCGATTATTGGCATTAAAAGCCAACCAGCTAGGCAAAGCTTGTCCATTCTCTAGGGTAGCGGTATAGGTAAGTAAATCCCCCGCATCTACATCGTTAAAGGTATTAACGGGAAAAGTGTAGTTAAAAGCTTCTGTAACAGTGCTGCTTTGATCGGGTATGGGGTTAGAGATGGTGGGAGCATCATTGACATTAACGATAGTCAGTCCAAAATTAGTTGTGGCACTGGCTCCAGCACTATCTGTTGCCTTAACGGTTATATTGACTATACCGACATGATCATTAGTTGGGGTGCCGCTAAAAGTCCGCGTATTAGTATTAAAGCTTAACCAACTCGGTAAGGCTGTACCGTTAGCCAGGGTTGCACTGTAGGTTAATGTATTACTACTGTCGATGTCTGCAAAGGTATTACTCCCAATCGTAAAGCTAAAGTTTTGGTCTTCTAAAGTATTTTGGGCGGGGATGGGTTGATTGACTAAGGGTGGATAGTTGAGGGTATTACCATTACCTTCTACTAATACCTGTCCCCCATTTCTGGCATCTACCAGGTAGTCAGTATTGAGGACTAATTCATTAGAGATTAATACCTTACTGTTACTGCCGATAGCTCGAACCTGTAAAATTCTGCCCTTAATGGTCTTTAAGGCATCTACTTGTATTTGACCGCCGTTGAGGGTTTCCACAGCATTATCCCCTACATAGCGGGTAAAACGAGGTAGAGAGAGAAAACTATTATCACTAACTAGATCCACTTCTTCGAGTTCAGTAACATTTTCTAGTTCGATGACTCCCGCATTTTTTACCTTGAGTAGGGAGCGATCAAAACCCGTATCTAGGAAATTTTGTAGACTAGATAGACGAATTACACTTCCTAACCCATCGGCTACAAATTCCGTTGTTCCGCCGTCAATACTGGTGACATTATCTAAATTTATCTCACCGCGATTGCTGGCATTAACAATCAAGGAGAAGGGATTTTCTGAACCCACAATTTTTGTCAAATTTGGGAAATTAATCCGACTTGCCGTGGCGGTAATACTTGTATCCTGCATTGCACTAATAGGATATTCTGTCAACCCAGACAGGGTAAGATTAGCTCCATTAATAGCTTGTAGACGGATTCCCCCCACGGTGGGATTTTGATTGCCAAAGGCAATATTTAAGCTAGTACCATTTACTTCGATGGTAGCCACGTCCGTTGTAGTAGGAACTCTTCCCAAACTCCAGTTAGTTGCTGTGTACCAATTTCCATCCGTAGCAGTGCCAATCCATTTGTTGACAGTCAATAAAGTCATAGCTTTTCCTAATATATATTTTCAATTTCAGAGGTGGTTTTCAATTAGCGAGTCCACAGGTAAACCGACAGACTTTACACGAAATCTGTAGGAAAAACTATTGGATAAACCTTTTGAGTAGACTTAGTTGCTTTCTCTAAAGTTTCAAGTTGAGGAGGCTAGGCTAGGAATTTTCTTAAAGCTTTGCCACTATACCATAGAAAATGCTTACGTTACCAGATAATCATGAGGACTAGGCGGTCGGCAGGGGGCAGGAGGATTATAACCTGATTTAAAAACTAGATTTGGTATCACTTTCTGATAAGATATAGTGTTACCCTTATAATATTTTCCAAAAACCCATGTCACAAGAGGCGGTTGGTGTCATTCAAACCCTAGGCTTTCCCCCGGTCCTAGCGGCAGCAGATGCCATGGTCAAAGGAGCAAGAGTTACCCTCGTATATTTTGATCTAGCAGAGCGATCGGAGTTTATCGTCGCCATCCGCGGACCGGTTTCCGAGGTAAAGATGGCCATGGAAGCAGGAATAGCCGCGGCTCAGAATGTTGAGTGTGGGGGAAATGTAGTGAGTCATTATATCGTTCCCAATCCCCCCGACAACGTTGTGGCGGTTTTACCCGTAGAATACAGTGCCAAAGTCCAACGCTTCCGTGAATGATTCCTCTAGAAGTTGGTGACGATGTACAGTATAGTTAGAGACTGATAAATCATTAATTTTATTTTTTAACCCCCTCAAAGGAGATAATTTATGCCGGCCCAATCTGCTGTCGGATCAATTGAAACGAAAGGTTTTCCTGGTATTCTAGCCGCCGCTGATGCTATGGTCAAGGCCGGTCGGATTACAATTGTCGGCTATCTTAGAGCCGGAAGTGCACGGTTTACCCTCAATATTCGTGGTGATGTACAGGAAGTAAAGACCGCTATGGCAGCAGGTATCGAAGCCGTCAACAAAACCGAAGGAGCAACGGTAGAAACCTGGGTAATTATCCCCCGTCCCCATGAAAACGTGGTGGCAGTTTTACCGATCGCTTATACCGATGATGTGGAAACCTATAGACTACAGGCTGAAGGCATTGTTCCCCTAGCTACTAATCGCCCCTAGGGAGGTGGGAGATGTAAGATGCTTGTAATATCTCCCCTTTTCCTTCCTAAACCGCTACCTCTGCCCGCTTAAAGGCTTCATCCAAGACCTCCGATAGGGTAGGATGAGCATGGACATTAAAAGCCAGAGATTGTACGGACTTGCGTTCGGCTATAGCATTAGCTGCTTCTTGAATTAAGTCGGAGGCATGGATACCGATAATATGAACTCCCAACAATTCCCCCGTATCTTTACGGAAAACTATCTTCGTCATGCCCTCAGTTTCCCCTTCGGCTAGGGCTTTAGAATTGCCCTTAAAGTAGGTTTTCACCGTCCCTACGGCAAACCCTTCTTCTGCGCCGACTTCTTTGGCCTTAGCTTCGGTAAAACCCACATAACTAATTTCTGGATGGGTAAAGGCTGCTGCGGGAATACTCCGATAGTCAATAGTTGTAGGATTGCCACAAATATTTTCCACCGCAATCACACCCTGGGCTGAAGCAGCATGGGCTAACATCATTTTACCCGTAGCATCCCCTACCGCCCAAAGATGGGGAACGGCAGAACCTTCTTTGATTACCGCTAGGGTATCATCTACCTCGATAAAACCTCTTTTGTCAACGGTAACGCCTACGGTTTCTAAACCGAGGTTTTTAGTCGCCGGAATACGCCCTGTTGCTACCAAACAGGCATCCACTTCTAGGATATCTATAACTTCTTTGGTTTTAGCATCAGCTAATTCAATGACAACAGGGGAACCAGGTTTAACGGATTTAGCTAGGGTGCTGGTATAGGTTTCGATATCCCTGGGTTTAAGGAGAATGCGCTCGGCTATTTTGGCAATTTCGGCATCAAAACCCGGCATGAGGACATCGAGGGCCTCAATCATAGTAACTTCACACCCTAGGGCAGTGTAGATATCAGAAAATTCTAGGCCGATATAACCACTGCCGACTATCGCTAACCATTGGGGAAGGGTTTCTAAACGGACTGCTTCATCGGAGGTAAAAACGGTTTTGTGATCAATCTCGATACCCGGAGGAACAAAGGGAATTGAACCAGGACATAACATAATATCCCTGGCGGTAAGGGTTTTTTCGTTGCCGTCATTGATAATACTTACAAGTTGGGTGCCAGCTACTTTTCCCCAACCTTTGATAATCTCTACATTTAAACGCTTGAGGCTATTGGTGAGATCCCCTTTAATTTTACTGACGAGGTTATCGGCATGGTTGGCGATCGCCTGGCGGTCAAATATCACCCCATTAACCTCAATGCCGAGGTTTTTTAAGTGATCATGGGCTTCTAATTCCCTGACTCTTCCTGAGGCGGCTAGAAGGGCTTTAGATGGTATACATCCTCGATTAACACAGGTTCCGCCCATGTCTTTGGCTTCAACTATGGCGGTTTTTAAGCCGCATTTAACAGCATGGAGAGCGGCTCCGTGGCCACCAACTCCGGCTCCGATAATTACCAAATCATAATCAAATTCACTCATAGTTCCTTTTTTGCACCTAAACCAAATATTTTCATCCTAAACTATTATGCAACAATTCAGTAAAGTCTGGGGGTCTTATCTCCTACTTTTGGGAACAATGACGATTAATCTTTTCCCCCACTTCTCGTTCTAATTGTCCTGCTTTTCTGACCTTTTCTTGGGCTGATTTAGCTTTAATTCTGTTGGTGGTTTCCCAGGCTTGTATAATCTCACGGGTGGCATCAGCATAATCTTGGTAGATTTGAGAGTATAGAGTTTGGTACTTCTGTAGCTCTGGATCATTCATTTGTAGTTTTTTCATAGATTCTGACCCCTGTTCAATTTTATCCGCCGCTAGTAACCAAGTTTTTTGATCAATTTTTGTACCAGTATTTGTCAGAGAACGGGTTTCTTTGGTAACTTCGTTGGCAATAAGATAAATTTTCTGACATTGGAAAGACTTACTTTCAGCACAGCCAGCTAGGAAGGATACTAATAAAATTAATAGGGTGAATTTATAATTAGAACTTGTCATGATTTTCGGGGCTTTTGTTTAATGATATCAAAAAATCGCCCAACACATCTACTAATTGTTCCGTTTGTTTTTTAGATTCCATCTGGCTATTAATTAGGGTTTGGAGAGAATCACTGAGGGCAAAAATCTGGTAACTTTGTTGCTGAATGTGGTGCCCTTCATTTTCTACTTGAATAGCCAGATCATCTAGGCGATTAGCAAGTTTTTCCACCGTGTCTGTAGTGGCGAGAACGGCTAAACCAATCTGCTCAACAATTAGGGTTAATCGGGAGAGTTCTTCTTTAACTTCCATGCCTTTTTTGATGCCAATTCCAAGCGTGTTGAATAATAGTCTGGAGATCAGAAAATTGGGGATTCCAACCTAAAATTTGCTTGACTTTTTCACTGCTACCAATTAAAGCAGGAGCATCTCCCGCCCGGCGATCGCTTTCAATTACAGGAATCTCCCTTTGCGTGACCAATCTGGCGGTTTCAATGACTTCTCTCACGGAAAACCCATTGCCATTACCGAGATTAAAAACCTGACTATCGCCCCCATTTAAAAGATGCTCTAATCCTAAAATATGGGCAGATGCTAAATCACAAACATGGATATAATCCCTCAAGGCGGTGCCGTCGGGCGTATCATAATCGGTGCCAAAAATGGATAAAGAAGCGCGTTTTCCCAAAGCCGTCAGCAAAGCTAAAGGAATTAAATGGGTTTCCGGATGGTGATCTTCCCCTAAAAAACCGCTCGGATGGGCACCGGAGGCATTAAAATAGCGAAAAGCTACGGATTTTAACCCATAAGCTCCATCAAAATCTGCCAGAATCTGCTCAACCATATTCTTACTGGTAGCGTAAGGGCTCAAGGGTTGACGGGGATGGGTTTCCGTCATGGGAATTTCCTCGGGCATTCCATAGATAGCACAGGTAGAGGAAAAAACAAAATTTCTCACACCGTGGGCAAGCATAGATTCGAGCAAGGTTAAAGTGCCCGTAACATTGTTTTGATAGTACTTAGCTGGCTCCATTACCGATTCTCCCACCGCAATAAAAGCTGCAAAGTGCATAACCGCCCCA
The DNA here is from genome assembly GCA_040398185.1 of Microcystaceae cyanobacterium. Classification (GTDB taxonomy): domain Bacteria; phylum Cyanobacteriota; class Cyanobacteriia; order Cyanobacteriales; family Microcystaceae; genus JBBAUO01. The sequence goes on from JBBAUO010000005.1 coordinate 79,925, forward strand.
ATATTGCGGCTACTAAAGATTTGATCCAACAGTGGGCGATCGCGGGTATCGCCTACAATCAACTCCACCTTTAAAATATCCTGAACAATTTCCGGATGACCGTAGGACAAATTATCCAGTACAATCACAGGATAGCCTGAATTTTGTAAAGCAAACACGGCATGGGAGCCTATGTACCCGGCTCCGCCGGTAACTAAAATCGTGGGTTTGGCGATCGACACTGGCACTCCTATAGTTCTTGCTATCTTGTTATATCGCATTAAGGTCAGATCCGCTCCGACTTCTGGGACGGTTGTATCTGAGGATGATCAGTATTATACTCATGTCAAAGTCCTAGAAACTATGAAAGTAAAAGCCGCAGTTGCTTGGGGAGCAGGAAAACCCCTCAGCTTAGAAATAGTTGATCTCGAAGCACCCCAACCAGGAGAGGTACTGATCGAAATCAAAGCCACGGGTATCTGTCATACCGATGCCTATACCCTTTCAGGAAAAGATCCCGAAGGCTTATTTCCTGCTATTTTAGGCCATGAAGGCGCGGGGATTGTCCAAGAAGTAGGCTCCGGAGTGACATCTCTCCAACCAGGAGATCATGTCATCCCCCTTTATATCCCTGAATGTCGCCAATGTGAGTATTGTCTGAGCCAAAAAACCAATCTCTGTCAAGCTATTCGTGAAACCCAAGGAAAAGGAGTTATGCCCAATGGTAGTAGTCGCTTTTCCCTAAATGGACAAAAACTCTATCATTATATGGGAACCTCCACTTTCTCTAACTATACGGTTTTGCCAGAAATCTCCCTAGCCAAAATCCGCCCCGATGCTCCCTTTGACAAAGTTTGTTATATCGGCTGTGGAGTGACAACAGGAATCGGCGCTGTGATTAATACCGCTCAGGTGGAAGTCGGCTCTAATGTCGTCGTGTTTGGTTTAGTGCTAGAGGTAGAACAGATGTTCCCAAGATCGTTGACTGGTATATGGAGGGCAAAATTAATATTGATGATTTAATCACCCACGTTATGCCCATTGAACAGATTAATGAGGCCTTTGATTTAATGAAACAGGGCGAATCCATTCGATCAGTTGTAACTTTTTAGGAGAGTATTACCATGAGTTTAGAAGCATATAGTGAGTTAGCAATCAAGCACAATTTAGAACAGTTTTCTCTGGTTATGTTAGTTTCCCTAACGGTGGCGACTCTTTCCCGTACCGTCGGCTGGTTGCGCCAGATTCCCTATACACTGCTTTTGGTTATAGTAGGTTTAGGATTAGCTTTCTTGAATATTCACCTAGTTAGTCTGTCTCCCGCTTTAATTCTGGATATTTTTCTCCCTCCTTTATTGTTTGAAGCAGCCTGGAATGTTCATACCAAGGAGTTACAGAAAAAATGGCTACCGATTTTCCTATTTGCCGTGGTTGGCGTGATTATTTCCGTCCTTGGGATGGCTTGGTCCCTGGAGCATTTTAGCTCTCTTCCCCTGAGTATTGCCCTGTTAGTTGGGGCAAGTTTGTCGGCTACAGATCCTGTTTCTGTGGTGGCTCTTTTTCGAGAATTAGGTGCTAGCAAAGAGCTAACAACTGTCATCGAGGGAGAAAGTTTATTTAATGACGGAGTGGCAGTTGTCGCCTTTACTTTATTACTGGCTATTCCCTTGGGTACAGGAGTTTTTTCAGTAACGGATACGATCACAAATTTTCTGACTTTTGTGGGAGTGGGAACAGGAATTGGTTGTTTAATTGGCTTTGGTATTTCCTATCTAACTAAACGCTTTGACATTCCCTTAGTCGAACAATCCCTCACCCTTGTTGCTGCCTATTCTACCTATTTTGTTAGTGAAGAACTCCACGGTTCAGGGGTAATTGGTGTGGTAGTAGTGGGGCTGATTCTTGGTAATTTTGGCTCTTTGGTGGGTATGACTCCGCGCACTAGGCTCTTAGTTAGTGACTTTTGGGAGTTCCTAGCATTTTTTGTTAATTCCATTGTTTTTCTTTTAATTGGCAATGAAATTAAAATTACCAGTCTCTTTGATAATCTGGATTTAATTTTTATCGCCATTGTTGCCTCCATTCTATTTCGTGTAGTCGGGATTTTTGTTCTGGGGAGTTTAAGCAATCTTGTCACTCCAGATAAAATCAGCACTAATGACCTTACTATCCTCTGGTGGGGAGGATTGCGGGGTTCAGTTTCCATTGCTTTGGCTTTGAGTGTTCCCACTATTTTATCCCAACGGCAAGAAATTATTGATATTGTCTTTGGTGTGGTCTTATTTACCCTTTTAGTCCAAGGGTTGAGCATTAAGTTTCTGATGAATAAACTTGGACTCGGAGGAGATAAGACTCTGTATCAAGCCTATTCTGAATTATTGGCAACTAAGGTAGCTCTGCAAAGGGTATTAGACTATCTAAAAACATCAGAGCCTTCTACTGCTGTAGAAGCAGAAGATTATCGCTATGAGGAAAAATTGGTTCTAGGACAACTAGAAAGCTGCAATGAAAAACTGCAAAAGCTCGGTAATGAGCATCCCGAACTTCGTGCTATCTCCTTGGAAAAGTTAAGGGAAACTCTGTTTGATATTGAAGCAGATACCTATTCGGAGTTTATCCGCTCGGGAAGGTTAGATAAACAAGTATCTCCTGTTTTACAAGAGATATTAGTTAAGGCTCAAGATGAGGAAATAGTTCGTATCACTTAGAAACGTCATAAATTTTGTGTCTAACATCACCCTAGGAGGTTGTAGTCGTTGTATCCAACTATTTCCTTTCATCCTCAAACCCGAAAATTTGGAATTAACTTGTGTATTAGGCGATCGCTCTATTATCATACTAAATTAGCACCGTCCCTTTGAATCCCATCATGGAACAACTCAAGCCCCAATACTCCGTTTCTTGGATGCACAAAATGGCAGAAATTCCCCAAGCTCAATGGGATGCTCTGGCTTTACCCCTAAAAACGCCTTTTTTAGAATGGGAATGGCTCAATAATCTAGAATTGTCTGGAAGTGCTACAGGGCAAACGGGTTGGCAACCTACCCACTTGACAATCTGGCGAAATCATGTATTAATCGCTGCGGCCCCTCTGTACATTAAAAGCCATAGTAACGGAGAATTTGTCTTTGATCAACAATGGGCAGAGCTTTCCCATCGTCTAGGGGTAAGATATTATCCAAAATTATTGGGGATGACTCCTTTTACCCCGGCGGTGGGTTATCGCTTTCTGATTGCTCCTGGGGAAAATGAGTTAGAAATTACCGCCCTAATGGTGAAGGCTATTGATCACTTTTGTATGCAAAACAAGCTCTCTGGTTGTCATTTTCTTTTTGTAGATCCCCAGTGGCGCTCATTAATGGAAGAGTCTGGCTTTTTTAGTTGGCTACACCACAGTTATATTTGGCAAAACCAGGGTTTTCAGAATTTTGATGATTATTTATCTATTTTTAATGCCAACCAAAGACGTAACATCAAACGGGAACGAAAAGCAGTAAATCAAGCTGAACTCTATGTGAAAACCTTAGCAGGAGATGAGATTCCCCCCCATCTATTTCCCCTAATTTATAGGTTTTATAGTAGTACCTGTGATAAGTTTTACTGGGGAAGTAAATATCTAACCCCAAGGTTTTTTGAACAGCTTTATCCTAACTATCGTCATCGGGTGGTTTTAGTGGCAGCTTATCGACAGGAAAATGAGCATAAACCCGTGGGGCTTTCCTTTTGCTTACGGAAAGATGAACATCTCTATGGACGGTATTGGGGAGCTTTTCAAGAATTTGATTGTTTACATTTTGAGGCTTGTTATTATCAACCCATTGAGTGGGCAATTTCCCAAGGTGTGACAATGTTTGATCCAGGAGCCGGAGGACAACACAAAAAAAGGCGCGGTTTTCCTGCTACTCCTAATTTTAGTTTACATCGCTTTTATAATCCGCGTATGAGTCAGATATTTCAGCATTATATTGATGAAATCAATACCATGGAGCAGGAGGAAATAGAGGCTCTCAATAATGATTTACCTTTTACTAAACGGGAGATTGAATTAAAATTATCATGACAAAATCTTTTGATGTCTGGAATTATAAGCCTTGGTGGTGTCAGCCTTGGAGTATTTTATTGACAGGTATAGTGATTATAGGTAGTAGTTGGCTAATAGGCAAAAATCTCTGGATTTCTTTGTTGGTTTCTTTACCGATCATTGCCTGGTGGGTATATTTTCTTATTCTTTATCCTCGCCTAGTTAGTCAAGCAATGGAGCAGTCTCAAGGGGAAAACTAAACAAAGACTCCAAGACTTTAACTGTTGCTTGGGATAACAAAATCCCAGGGTAAACTCTTGTTTGCCAGAGAGGATGTTCTAAAACTTTACAACCTTTTGTAGTTCTTGAAAACTCCAAACCCAAGGCGTGATGTACCGTAGCAACTAGGTCAACATGGGTATCACCTTTGGTTGAATTTTGTGGCATTCCATCCTTCGGAGAGATGATTTCTGATACAAAGTTTGCTTGACTAATCCTGAGTTTGAAAGATTGAGCTAATTCTAAAAATTCTGTAAATAATCTTGCTTTTTCAGATTCTATTAATTCCCCTTCATTTTCTAAAGCTCTGGACGAATGAAGTAAAACAATAATCATTGATTGGGGCATAATTTGCCAATCTGGCAATAATTTCTGCCAATTTTGAATAATAAAATTATTAGGAGGTTTGAGATAAATTTGAGCAGATAATTTTTTTTCTAGCGTCATAAGTAGGTAGTCAAAAATAAAGTAATAATAGGAAAATAATTAACAACCTTTAAACCCTCCTGCCTCAATCGAAGATTTAATAGAGGAGAGTTTGCATAACTTTTCCTGTAATAGATTGACCCCACCAGGGTGTATTTTGACTCAAGGAGTGAATACTATCTCGTCCCACTGTCCAAGTTAATTGCGGATCAAAGAGGATTAATTCCGCCTTTTGCCCGACAGAACAACCTAGGGGGGTTTCCTGGAGACATTTTAGGGGGTTGGAGCTCAAAGCTCGCCAGAGTTGTCCTGGGGTTAACTCTCCCCCACTGACTAAATGTTCCCATAAAAGAGGTAAGGCTAACTCTAAACCGAGAGTACCTGGGGGAGCTTCCGCAAAGGCCAGGGTTTTTTCCTCGAATGTATAGGGAGTATGATCAATGGCGATCGCATCCAAAGTACCATTTTTAACTCCGGCAATTAAAGCCAAACGGTCCTCAGGATTACCTAGGGGGGGGTCAAGGCGTAACTGGGGATTATAACTAGCCAGGGCTTGGGTATCTAACAGTAAGTGAATCCAGGAAACACTAGCGGTAAGGGGAACACCCCTAGATTTAGCCTCAGCTATCAATTCCACCCCACGAGCTGTGGAAACACGCATGATGTGGACGGGAGTTTGTATCATTGCCACCATCTCTAAAATAGCGGCAAGAGCAGTAATTTCCGTGAGAGAGGGATTACCTGGTAAACCGTAACGAATCGAATCATTGCCCTCCCGCATTACCCCTTTCCCCTGGAGGGAAGCTAAGGCTGGAACTAGGGCTATAGGTTTTTGAAAAGGCTGGATATATTCTAAAATGCGCCTGAGAACTGCCAAATTTTCTAAAGAACGACCATCACTAAAACCAATCACACCAGCTTGCATTAAATCTCCTAATTCCGTCATTTTTTCCCCATCTCGGTTCTGGGTTAAAGCGCCCCAAAAGTAGAGCCGAGTAGGATTATTTAGAGTTTGATGTCTTTGTTTTAAGGCTTGTATCGCCCCAGGATTGTCTAGGGGTGGAATCGTATTTGGTAAGATAGCTAAACGAGTAAATCCCCCTGCAGTCGCCGCAGCTAAAAGACTAGGCAGGGTTTCCCGCTCCTCATGGCCTGGTTCTCCACTAGAGCTATAAAGATCCACTAAACCAGGGGCAAGGATTAGACCTTTTCCCGCAATAATAGTCACATTAGACTCTAATTGGGGAGAAATTGCCTTAATAATGCCTTCTTCAATTAAGACATCGGCTATGGTATCAGTAGAAGAGAGGGGATCTAAAACCCTAACTTGGCGAATTAAAACCGTTAACTTTTCCGTCATTTTTAAACCATACTACAGCTTACAAAATCTACGTTCCTTGTCAAATTCTGGCTCTTGCCAAGAAAAAGCAAAATGGCTGATGGCATTAATGCTCCCGGAAGTCGCTCGAATTGCTTGCATTTGCTCCTCTAGGGAGGGACGATTATTATAACTTCTGCCCCATTGACCCGCTATGGCGGGAATAATTTGATATTGAGATTGAGGGGCCATCTTGACCACCCGTTGAACCTGTTCGCCGACACAACGAGCTCCCTCACAAACCGCGTAGGACATGGGATGCCATTCCAAAGAAGGGGGAAACTGGTCCCAGGCCTGTAAACGAGAATCAAAGCCCTTATTGCCAACGATTTGATTGCCATCAGGGAAAAAAACGGCTCCTGCGGGGATTTTTTGTTGTTGGACAATTCCCCCCGCCCAAGCTAAGAAATTAACCACTCCCTGGGCCGCGTGGGCCACAGCTAAGTACCAAAGTTCGGTTTTCCAGCGTTGAAAACGTACTTCAACGGTTTCTTCCATTTCCTTCTCGGGGATATAGCGCCCCTGCCATTGGGGGGATTCATTGGGATAGAGTCGATCAATTTCCTGAATATCTTTGAGGGTGATATAACCTTGGGTTACATATCTTTCTAGCAATATCTTTCCTTTGGGGTTAAGAGCTCGACTATAGAGGGCTTGACGAGAGGCTTCCCCATAAATCCAGAGATCCTTAACTTCTCCCACCGCCGATTGACGACCGGTGCCCCTGGGGTAACGAATATAGTCGAACAAGACCCCATCAGGACGACGTTTAAGGACTGCTTGCAAAAGTTCGGAATAGTCTTTTTGAGCTTGGGGATGGTAGGGATCGACAAAGGTTTGGGATTGATCATGGACAAACTTGGTGCTGTCTTCTCCCTTGCCATTACGGGCTAAAACCCCCTGGCGATCGCGCATTTGCGAGTAAACATAGCCAAAATTTAGAGAAAATAACCAAGCATAGACCCGAAGACCCCGTTCATGGCCTTTTTTAATCGCTTGAGCTAGGAGGTCTAGATTTTTATCGGCTTCGCTTTTAATCACACTATCCCAAACCGTGGGGTTATCCGCCGGGGGTAAGAGCACTTGACTATCGGCAAAGACTTCCAGATAGACGGTGTTGTAGCCCTTATTAACTATACGATCCAAGATCCCGTCTAGGGAACCAGGGCGAACATCACAGGGATAGATTCTTAACCAAATCGCCTGGGTGGAAGGCCAAGTGCGCGATCGACAACGTTGCAGGAGTTCAGCGTGTTTTTTAATCAGGGTGTTATAGTCTTTTTGGGATTGGACATTGCCTTTAAGGACGGTTTGTAATAGATTGGCTTTTTGCGAGCTTTCTGAGTCCGATAATTGACAATAATCATTAGTCGCGGCGTAACTTGGTGTAAAGGTCAGAAAACTACTACTTGTCAAGATAGCAGTGATCAGTTTACGACCCAAACGATAGCGGGAGATTGGCTGTTTCACGAACAGTGCGGTGATAAAAAAACTCTAACCCGTTGATTTTATCCTATTCTAGGCAGTTGCTTTTTTAGTATAAAAGTATTATTATGGCTCTAGGTTGAAAATTTCAGTTACCCTAGAGGACGATAACTATGGCAACCCAACGTTGGACTGATGAAATGCTAGATAACCTCGCCTCAAGTGTGGGGGGATTGCGGGAAAGTATGGGGGAATTGCGCTATGACGTTGACGAATTGCGTGTAAGTGTCGGGGAATTGCGCGAAAGTGTCGGGGAATTGCGCTATGGCGTTGACGAGTTGCGCGGGACTGTTGATGGTGTAAGGATTACCACCCAAGCACTCCTACAATTAGCCGCCCAACATCAGGAAAGGACGCAACGCCATGATCAGGAAATGGAACTAATGAAACAACGTCAGGCAGAAAGTGACGAACGCTTTAACACCCTCCTAGCAGAGGTCCGTTATCTGATCCGACGTTGGGATAGACCAGAGCAATCCTAAAGATTATTGTAACAATTCCAACCCTCCCCCGAAGTATGGTTTAGTCTGGTTAGGTAGAGAAACCTTTATACCCAATAAACCTGTGAAGATTCCAGCAAGCATTCTTACCCTAGTTTTAGGAATTGCTTTGACCCTGATTAGTCTCTGGTATGGTCAAAATCATGGGTTGATGCCTGTCGCCGCCTCAGAAGATGCAGAGCAGATAGACGACATATTCAATCTAATGATGACCATTGCAACGGGACTATTTCTCATTGTCGAAGGTGTTCTGATCTATACCATGATTCGTTTTCGCAGAGCGAAGAACGACCAAACCGATGGGCCATCTATAGAGGGAAATGTTCCCCTAGAGATTTTCTGGACGGCGATTCCGACGGTGATCGTTTTTGTCCTAGCAGTCTATAGTTTTGAAATCTACAACAATATCGGTGGACTTAATCCCACTACTTCCCAAAATACACCCGTCCAAGAAGGAATGCCGCAGTTGGCCATGGCTTCCCATCACCATCAGGTAGCCCTGGGAATTGGCCCGAGTCTGGAGGAAAATTCTGGGGTTAAGCCCTTAGTCGTCAATGTTAATGGTATTCAATACGCCTGGATTTTTACCTATCCTGAAACGGGAATTGTGTCGGGTGAACTCCATGCTCCCGTCGATCGTCCGGTGGTACTCAACATGGTAGCAGGAGATGTTATCCATGCTTTTTGGATTCCCCAACTACGCCTTAAACAAGACGTGATCCCCAAACGAGAAACGATTCTAGGCTTTAAGGCTAATCGTATCGGTCAGTATCCTATCATTTGTGCGGAACTGTGCGGCGCCTATCATGGGGGTATGAAATCAGTATTTTATGTCCATTCCCAAGCCGACTACGACACTTGGGTAAAGGATAATACCCTCGCTCAACAATCGGAAGATGCTTCTGAAACCGTAGCAGTCAGTCGGCAAAATCCTTGGTCCGGAGAATTTCTCCGCCCCTATACTGAGGAAATGGGCATTAACGCTGATACCTTAGCTCAAATTCATTCTCTACACTCCCATTGATCCTTATGACCACATTAACTCCCGTTCATCCCGAACGTAAATTCAGGGACTATTTTACTTTCAATACCGATCACAAAGTTATCGGACTGCAATACTTAGTTACTTCTTTTCTTTTCTTTTTTATCGGCGGTGCTTTAGCTGAGGCCATGCGAACCGAACTCGCTACCCCAGAACCGGATTTCTTGACCCCAGAAGTCTATAACCAATTTATGACTCTCCACGGCACAATCATGATTTTTCTCTGGATTGTACCCGCAGGGGCGGGGTTTGCTAACTATTTGATTCCTTTGATGATTGGGGCGAAGGATATGGCTTTTCCTCGCCTCAATGCCCTAGCTTTTTGGTTGGTTCCCCCTGGGGGAATTTTACTTTTAAGTAGCTTTTTTGTGGGAGCTCCCCAAGCTGGTTGGACTTCCTACCCACCCTTGAGTTTAATTAGTGGTAAATGGGGCGAGGAACTCTGGATTTTGAGTCTGCTATTAGCGGGGACTTCTTCTATTTTGGGTGCGTTTAATTTTGTTACCACAATTTTAAAAATGCGAATACCCGATATGGATGTCTTTAGTATGCCCCTGTTTTGCTGGTCAATGCTGGCTACCTCCGCCCTGATTCTGCTTTCTACTCCCGTACTGGCTGCCGCTTTAATTCTCTTGTCCTTTGATCTGATTGCGGGTACAAGCTTTTTTAATCCCAGTGGTGGTGGCGACCCTATCGTTTATCAGCATTTATTCTGGTTTTACTCCCATCCTGCCGTATATATCATGATTTTGCCTTTTTTTGGCATTATCTCCGAGGTTTTACCTGTTCATGCCCGTAAACCCATTTTTGGTTATCGGGCGATCGCCTATTCTAGTCTAGCTATCTGTTTCCTCGGCTTAATTGTTTGGGCTCACCATATGTTCACCAGTGGTACCCCTGGTTGGTTAAGGATGTTCTTTATGGCGGCAACTATGTTAATTGCTGTTCCCACGGGTATTAAGGTCTTTAGTTGGTGTGCAACACTCTGGGGGGGGAAACTGAATCTCAATACCGCTTTACTTTTTGGTATTGGTTTCCTTTCTTCTTTTATGATTGGGGGATTGACAGGAATTATGGTGGCCTCTGTTCCCTTTGATATTCACGTCCATGACACCTATTTTATTGTCGGACATTTCCACTATGTCTTATTCGGAGGTTCGGCTTTAGCCCTATTTTCAGGATTTTATCACTGGTTCCCCAAAATGACGGGACGGATGATCAATGAACCCTTGGGAAAAGCCCATTTTATCCTGACCTTTATCGGGTTGAATCTGACTTTTATGCCCATGCACGAACTCGGATTATTAGGCATGAATCGCCGTATTGCCCTCTATGATATCCAATTTCAACCCCTAAATCAACTGAGTACCCTAGGGGCTTATACCCTAGGCCTTTCTACCCTACCTTTTGTAATTAATGTGATCTGGAGTCTGACTAAAGGAGCAGAAGCAGGGCGCAATCCTTGGCGAGCTTTAACCCTAGAATGGCAAACTTCTTCACCACCAATTATCGAAAATTTTGAAGAAGAACCTGTTTTATGGTCAGGTCCCTATGATTATGGGATTGACACGGAAGAAGGCGAAAAAGAAACGATTCAAGATTTATTGGCCGAAGTGGCCGCCGACTCTCAAACTTAAGTTGTGATTACCATGCAAAGTTCAACCCTTGAAAAATCTACGTCAGCGATCGCTCCTCATCATGAGGAACATCCCGATTTTCGCCTATTTGGTATTGTCCTTTTTTTGGTAGCAGAAGGGGCTATTTTCCTAGGTCTATTTTCTGCCTACGGTATTTATAAGGCAACTATTCCCGTTTGGCCGCCGGAAGGTACCCCAGAGTTGGAGTTGTTATTGCCAATCATTAACACAATTATTCTCGTTTCTAGTAGTTTTGTGATGCACCTCGGACAAAAGGCCATTAAACAGAATGATGTCTCTGGGTTGCAATTGTGGTTCGGAATTACGGCCCTTATGGGTGTTATCTTTTTAATTGGCCAGGGTTATGAATACACCCATACGGGTTTTGGATTAACTACTAATTTGTTCACCAGTTGCTTTTATGTTCTCACTGGTTTCCATGGTCTTCATGTCACCTTTGGACTAATGCTAATCTTGGCGGTTTTATGGCGTTCTCGTCAAACGGGACATTATTCTAGTCAATCCCATTTTGGGGTAGAAGCGGCGGAGTTGTACTGGCACTTTGTAGATGTGGTTTGGATTATTCTCTTTATCTTGGTTTATTTGCTAAATTAGCCATCTCAAAAATATAGCAGGAGATTTATTTTTCCTGCTATGCTACTTCTATTAATTAAACAAATCCTAGCTAAAACTGGCTGCTTAAAGGCAACTATATTTAGTTCTTCTCTTTTAAGGATGAATAATATTATTATCTACTCAAAAATACTTTTAAAACCTGCAATTAGGATATCTCCTCCAGAATAAATATCTCCAGTTGATGTTTTAGTTCGCCATAATTCTTCTTCAGGACTAGAATCATACAAAGCATAATGGCTAATTATATCTAAAGCATTGGGTGTCCAGCTTAAATGAGCTAACTTTTGAAATAACTCACTGATTGAACGACCACAAGGTTTTTGAGGCAGTTGATGACAACGTAAGCAAACACGGAAAACTATTTGAATATCAATTTGAACTGAAGATTCGGCTATCCCGCTTAAAATAGCATTAAAATATGATGGATTACTATTATTTGGAAATTGGCAGACTAATTTAGAAAAGCGTCTCGGATCTTGTTTCACTTGTTTCTCTAATTCACGGGCTAATTGTCTTTCTCCTCCCGTAACTTTACCCGTTCGTTCAAATCGAGTACCTGCATCCTCATCGCCATAATTTTTAATAGCTTGTAGCCATTATTTATCTGTCATTTTATCGGTAGCTTTTGTAGAGATAGGAGAATCAATACAATAATCTTGTGTGGCACTTGAATGCTCAATTTTCTCAGGCTTTTCAACTAATTCATAATCTCTAAATTTTCGCCGCCACTCTTGTAATCTCCGATTGGCTTCCTTACTAAGATGTAAATCGTCAATTGCCCCTAAAAGAACTAATTGTGCATAACCCCGACATAAACGATGTTGATATCCTTTTTCATCTTTAGGATAATAAGTTAATATTAAATTTTCTAGCTTGACTAAGTATTCATTAGAACAATAAGGAGTAATAGACTTCAAAAGTTGATGGGTTGCCCAGTATCGTGCAGCATAAGTATTACCACTAGAAATATCATAACCCGTCCTTAAGCGTTCTGGTCGCTCACATAAATACTCAATAGCTTCATTAGCAAACCTTTCACCATTAGCTGTATAACCACGAATTAACAGATATTGGAATGTCTCATACTGCGACGACCGCAAATTTTGTGTTACAAATTCTGAAAATTTTTCAGGATATTTTAAGGCCATGTTTGACAAGGCTGTTTCTAATGAGCGAAGTAATATCTGGTCGATTCCATGAACTTGACCATAGATACGATATTTCCATACACTATCGTAAAATGGTATCTCACTATTTTTATCAACAGTTAGTTCAACAACTGAAGTTATAAAAGGGAAAACATATTCAACAAAGGATAACGGATCTTTTTCAGAGCTTTTAATAAAAATTTTCGTGTCCTGAGTATCATAAATTGTACCTAAACTATTTCTTTGATCATAAGAATATTTAATAAATGGATTCACATCAGTAGATAATTGGCAGAACTTTGTAAACCAATATTGATTAATTACAATACAGCTAAAGCAAATTGAGTATAAATCAACTAGGCGCTCTAAATATAACCTTAAAAGTCGGTTTAAATAATGACCAATTCCTTCACAAGCCCAATCAGGATTATGTTCGGGAAGAGAATATAAAAGATTCCAGAATTGACTATTTGATTGATAGTATAAAAGATTCCAGAATTGACTATTTGATTGATAGTAATCTTTAGCTGTATCTAGAATACCTTCATCAACCAAATGTAGAAAAAAATCAAAAAACTGACGATTAATGTGAAGCTCAACTCTTTTTTCAATAAAATCCTGTAGTCGCTTATTCCAAGTATCTGATTTATTTATAAAAGCTTTTAGTAATTCAGCTACCCTACCTGGAATGTGTCTCTGGGTAATCCATAGTAAAGACATTACTTCTTCAATTGGTATACTACTTTCTTCTCTTAGCCATCTCTCAATTTCTCCCAGAGAATCTAATAACCGAAACCAACTTCCAGAACTATAATAAAAAGAACTGCGTATTAGACCCCAAGTGTGACGGCTCATTATTAAATCATCAGAATTTTCAACAAAAGGTTTAATGATCTGCCATTCTTCTTGAGTTGGATCGCCAAAGGTTGAGATCAAACCTAAAGTAACTTGTTTAATATGAAAGCGTATTTCTCCACTGGTTAATAATTCTTTTAAATCCTTTAGGTACTTTTCAAAAGTATCTTCTCGTTCGTGAAGTAAAATTTGCCTGACTTGTGCGCGTCTGAATAAGTGTTGTTCATCTTTTTGTAAAAATAAAAGTAAATCTTTACCATCACTTACAAAAATTCGAGCAAAAGCATAATCAAAAAAACTTTCATGAAAGAACCTTATACTATTACCGTCTCCAATTAAAACATTTTCAGAAATCATCGCATCAGTGTCTTGAGGATATTCTTCAAGAATTGATTTAGGTGCTGATACACTTTGCCGTTGGCTCATGGAATCACAAAGTTTCCTTATTACCGGAATCCACTTGACAGGCTGACCAATACGATCTCTAAGTTTACGTTCTTTATCTTTCCAGTAAATTTTGTATAAATCGTTGGCATTTTTAAAATTCAATACTTCTGCATTGGAATTTTTGACTATTTCTGCTAGTAATCCTAAATGTAATGGAAGCGATAAGAGTTGCAGTTGCTTGGCATTGAGTTGAGTTAAATCTATCTCTAAATTTTGAATGGTTTTTTTTACGATGTCTTCGCTTAAGCGATTCACTTCAACCACTTCGAGTAGCTGTTTTTGATCTGTTAATTTTTTAATTCTACTATCATTTTCTAAGTCAAATTTACGACAGGCTAACAATAAACGTAAATTAGAAAATTGAGAAGCTTGTTTAATAATGCAAGTGATACAATTAAAAAATAGGGAATTGCGACCAGATGCCAGACTTACAGCATCTAATTGATCGATGATTAGTACGCAGGTTCGCTTATGACTTCTAGCAATATTACTCAATACGATAGCAGGAGAAGCAGGTAATTTTAATTGTTCACCTACATTATCAGGATGTGCCACTGGGTTGAGGGTATCAACGCGAAAAGCGAGTATAGGGGTTCCCTGATTTTTGAGTTCTTGAGCTATTTGTAAAATTACACCGCTTTTACCAATACCAGCTTCACCAACCAATAGAACACCTTTCCTTTTAGTTATATTGTTTAAAACCTCTAAAGCTGTTTGCATTTCTTCTCTAGGAAGTAAATGTCCATTAATAATTGAAGACTGTTCTAATGGGGTTAGATACAGTTGATTGGCTTCTTCAATAGCTGATAGTACATGATTATTTTTTCCCCATTCACGACGTTGATACCCTCGCTGATCGAGATGATTCCAGATATCATGAGCAGCTAATTCATGATGGACTTTACTAAGGGCAAATTGGGTCAATACATCAACAATAGTTGCCACTTCATCATTTAAAAGTAAATTATCAGTCTTTTTTTCAACTAAAGTTCTTACACGGGATTCAAGCTTTTGTCGGAGTTGATTTTCACTAATGGTTTCAATCCAAACTCGTTTGAGAAGTTCGTATGTATTAAATACTGCCTGAGCAATTTCTTTTTGTTCGGAGCTTCCGGATTTGACTGGTATTGCCTCAATCGCCCTATCAATTTCTTGATCATTATAACGGCTCCAATATCCACAAAGTTTGCAGAAACTTAATTTCGATTGTTTTGCTTTTAGAAATTCCCTCTGAAATTCTAACCATGATTCAGAACGCCTTGCTCTATCAGCTAATTCTTCTAACTGATAAGCACTATTCATAGAAACGAAAAAGCAATTAGCATTCTGCTCATCATTGAGCTTTTTCCTAAAATGAGAAAGTATCTTTTTGCTTTCTAAATCTTTAAGCGTCCAACGTCCCTCAGTATTCTGTCGTTTAACTTGATGATATTCTCGATTAGTATTTTTATCTAACCAAAACTCAATTCCATCTCCTTCTTCTCCTGGAGGTTCTAAACGAATTGAGTCGGCCAACTCATCCATCACGTCTATCATGCAATTTACTGTCCATAGACTTTCATAACAAATACCAAATTTATCTGCTGCTCCACCGGGTAAAGGCATATATTTTTAGTTGTATCAAACTACTTAGAAAAATACTGTTCAAGTAAATCTACACGCTGGGCTCCCGTCTGCTGTAATTGTTGTTCAATCGATCCGAGGACTATCGGTAAAGGCAAATTGTAAGTATATATCTTCCCCCACGAAAAAGCCGTGACCCAAAATGTCATTTAAAGTTTGACCTTGCCGCGTTTTAAAGCATAACTTTGCCGCCCCGATCCCCTGAAACCCTACAATCCAGTATAGAGGGGATCTTGGAAAAATCGCTTTTTAAAGTTTGACCTTGCCGAAATAACAATTTTAAAGTTTGACCTTGCCGAAATAATTGGTCTTTGCTATGATGAATTTATTGGTAAGCCCGTATTGATATGGAGACATATAGCCATGCTCACTGATGTTGAATTTCAAGCGTGGTGCGATCGGTTACAACTTTCCGAGCAACAGGGGGATCTGATAAAGAACATCCGTACTTCCCCACCGGCCCGTAAAGTCAGGGGGAGTGGAAAAAATGTACACGGCCCGTTCGCCAGTGTGAAAATGGGTAGAACTATTCAATTCGAGTCCCATACCGTTGAATTGCCGGCGATCCTTCAATTCTATGAATATGATGACTCTGTTTTAGAATATTGGGATCAACCGACTCAACTAACCATAAAATGCTCACCTGAAGGAAAGCAGGCAACCACCATCCGTCATTTCCCCGACTTTTTCGTGATGAGAAAGGATCGCTGTGGATTCGAGGAGTGGAAAACGGAGAAAAAACTGAAAAAACTTGCTGATGAACAACCCCATCGTTATCAGAACCAAGCAGGGCAGTGGGTAGATGTCATTGTCCAAGAATATATCGAAAATTTGGGATATTATTACTGCCTTCGATCGGATCACGAAATTGATTGGGTGAAATATCGTAACCAGCAATATTTGCAACGCTATAAACAAGGATATTTAGAACAACAATACGTCTTAGATGATACTGTAGAGGCCAAGATCAAAGAAGTTATTGCGAATCATCCCGGTATTAACCTTACTAATCTGCTTGAGAAAGTAGAAAAGGTAACGGTTGACGATATTAATACTTTAATCGCCCTCGAAAAAGTTTATGTGGATTTAAGTGCAGTTCCTTTGGTTGAACAGGGGAGAGTCAACCTGTTTCGAGATCGGGCGACGGCCGAAGCGTATATCACCGCAACTCACGATTATAGTGAGCCTATTACTAGCAGTATACGAACGATAAATCTTAAGGTGGGTTCATCGTTCTTGTTAGATGGAAAAAGCATGATTATTAACCATATCGGTGATAGTAAAATTATTCTCAAGGGAGAGCAAGGAATTGTTCAGTGGAATCATGCGGACTTTGAGCAATTAGTTAAACTAGGGGAAATCACAAATCTGGAAATAGAAGAAAGAGACTCCTTAGAACAAGAAGGATGGCAGTATCTTATAAAAGCTAGTCCTCAAGACTTAGAAATAGCTAACCAACGATATGCAACGATTAAGCCTTATCTGGACGGTCAATATGACCCCTTCCAAAATTCTGAAATTTCGGAAAGAACTCTACGTTATTGGAAAGCTAAATATCGAAATGCAAAACAAGAGTACGGATGCGGTCTTATTGGATTAGTCCCTCAACCTAAAGGCAACTCTACCCCTCGTTATTCAGATGATGATTTTGAGTTTATTGATAAATTTATTGAAGAACAGTACGAAACTTTTAAGCAAAAAAGTATTTGGCAAACTTATGAAGTATTCATGAAAAAATGGCAGGAGTCAGGCAGAATCTCTCCAACTCCAAGCCATACCTTTTATTATCATAGAGTAAAGAAAAGGAATAGCTATCAACAGACAAAGAGACGAAAGGGATCTAGGGCGGCGAATAATCTTTTGGGTCCGTGGTTAATTCGACTAACTACACCTCGTCACGGCGATCGTCCTCTAGAAATTGTACATATCGATCATACAAAACTTGATATTGAGTGTATTTGTCCCTATAGTGGTAAAAATCTAGGTAGACCGTGGGCAACAGGCATGATCGATGCCTACTCGCGCCGTATTTTAGCTTTATATCTAACGTTCGACCCGCCGAGCTATCGTTCTTGTATGATGGCTATTCGGATTTGTGTGCAACGTTTTAGACGAATGCCAGAATGGATTGTTGTAGATAACGGCAAAGAATTTAGCTCTACTTATTTCGAAACGTTACTAGCACGTTTCGATGCGAGTAAAAAGCATCGTCCTAAAGATGTTCCAAAATTTAGTTCGATTATTGAACGCTGGTTCGGCGTACAAAACCAAGAATTTATCAATAACTTGAGAGGAAATACTCAAATTATGAAGCACGTCCGTCTCGTGAAGAAAGAAAATAATCCCAAGAATCTAGCTGTCTGGAAACTAGAGGAATTATATGACTATTTAGTATTTGGTTATGCTTATGGTACTTATGATCGAGCCGAACATCCCGCATTAGAAGGAATGTCCCCTCAACAAGCTTTTGAATTAGGATTAGCCAAAACGGGACATCGCCCTCATCAATATATTCGATATGATGAACAATTTAAGATTTTAACGTTGCCAACAACAACGAAAGGAACAGCGAAAGTGATTCCGGGTACGGGAGTTAGAATTAACTATCAAGATTATTGGACAGATGAGTTTTATAGTGTCGAAAATCAATCTGTTCCTGTTCGTTATGATCCCCTTGATTATGGTATTGCTTACGCGTATGTGAATAATCACTGGGTCAAGTGTTTGTCAAATTACTACATGAAATTTCAAGGTTATTCGGAAAAATCAATAGAGATGGCGACAACAATTTGCCGACAGAAACGTAAGCTTTACAACCAGAATCAATATATTGGAGCTAAAGAGATCGTGGATCTTTTGAATAATGCGGAGGAACATGAAGAGTTGATGCTACAGATTCGCAAAGATCAATCTTCAAAATTGGTCTATAGTTTAATAGAAGGTGATCTTAGTAGTGCTATTTTAAATTTGGCAGGAATAGAACATCCAGCATCTAAAATCAATAATGGTCAAAGTATTGATAAGCCTACTTTAGATATAGAAGAGGAACTTGTGGAAAATATAGAAGAAAGTGTTTCCACATCCAGAACGCTCGATCTTAACAACATTCAACCTTTTGCCGGAGAGGAGTTATGGTAAACGCTCAAAATCGTCCTTTTTCCCAAGAAATTCTCAAGCAATCGAAAGAGAATAAGCTGAAATACTTTAAAGAAGTTATTGTTCCTCACCGTAACATCAGATCGCTTTTAGAACGATTGCTTAAAAATGCTATTGAACCCGACGATGCTCTAGTTTATCTAGTGTTCGGGGTGACAGGTGTAGGAAAATCCCGTCTTAAAGCAGAATTTGAAAAACGCTTGCTCAGACATCTTCAAGATGAAATTCTTGCCAATCCAGGCAGTTTGATTGTAGGAGGAATAGAGGTAGATAGTGCTGAAGGAGGAAAGTTCAACTATTCTGATTACTATATTCAAGCTCTAGAATCTTTAAGGGAAGTTTTAATCGAGTATAAAGAGAATTATGATATTAATATAGACAATGATAACGACGACAATCTATGGGGAGATCACGAGGGTAAGAATGCCAAGGCTTTACGTCGGACGATACAAAAAGTCTTTCTCCATCGTGATTTAAGAGCTTATACTCTTGATGAAGCACAACATTTATTCGATGTTGCGGGGGGCAGGCAAATTAACGTTCAAATGAACTGGATTAAGTCGCTCGCTAATAAAACGCAAACGGTTCATATTCTGTTCGGCACATACGACCTATTGAAATGTCAAGAAGTTAATGGTCAAGTAGGAAGAAGAAGTGAGGATTATTATTTACCTCCTTACTACCTTGATGGGATAGAGGATCAGCAAGAATATATCAAAGTTATCAAGACTTTACAACAGCATTTTCCTGTTGATATTGCACCACAGTTAGAGGAACGATGGGAGTATTTTATGGAATACTCGATCGGATGTATCGGCATACTGAAAAGTTGGTGTTATCGCGCGCTGAAGACCGCGTTAGATGATAATGCTAAAACGGTAAGAATGAAAGATTTTGAAGCGAGAGAGCTATCCGCGGGACGACGCAGAAAGATTAAAGAAGAGTTGGAAGAGGGAGAAAGACGTTTGGCGAGCCTGTATAACGATGTAAAGGTCAAAAAGCTTGAATCTACCGATGGATCATCCACAAAGAAAACTCGGAAAGTTGGAGAGCGCAAGGTGGGCAGGGACTTAGTAGGGATCAAGCAAGAGGAATGAGTATGTACGAAGAACTTTGGAAGCCCGAGCCCTTTACAATCCCTCTACGAAGTCGCCTATTCTGTCTCAAACCTGTAGGCGTGGGAACTCCTTACACGGAAAGTCTCGGCAGTTATGTTAACCGACTCGCGCGGGAGCATTGTCTAACCTCGCAGAAGCTTATCATGGGAGAAGTCGCGCCCCTTATCCTGAAAGATGAGGAGCGAGCCGAGCTTTTGTCAAAGAATATCGGTCATCTGTTGGGAAATACCGACGCTAAACCCGCCATTAACGGGATGCGGGACATGACAGAGCGATTAGTTACTGTCTTGGAACAGTTAACCATGCGTCAAGATTTAGCATTTTTGACGCTTTTAAGCTGGAAAGGAATGATTTATGACCGTCAGCTATTTAGAAATTATCGTGCATGGTGTCCTTGTTGCTTAGAAGAGTGGAAAAGGCAGAAAAAGACGATTTATGAGCCGTTATTATGGTCGTTTAAAGATGTTGAGATATGTTTGAGTCATAAACAACGATTAATTGAGGAATGCCCTCACTGTAACGCTCGTTTACCTGTGTTTGCAAGGTTTTCTCCTGTGGGCTTTTGTTCTCGTTGTCAAGGATGGTTAGGAGATAACAAGGAAGGTGAGGAAGATGGGGAACAATATCGAGGAAATATTGAGGGAATTGGGGATTTAATTGCCGTTACACCGCAAATGGGTTATAAACCGATTCCCATTGAGTTAACCCGTAAGTTAGAAGTGATTTTATTGGCGTTTGAGGAAGCTTGTGGTAGAGATATAACGTTATTGGGGGATTTAGGGGGAATAATGGAACAAATGAGGATAGCAACGAAACAGCATCAAGATAAGCCTTATCATCTCGTTAAGTTGGTTATTCCCTTGTGTGAGAAGGCGAAGATTCGGGTATCTGAGTTGTTTTCGTTGAATTTTAAGGTGTTAAGTGATAGGGTGTTTCAGAATTTGGCGTTAGGGTTAAGGCTGTGATTGTATAGTATTAAGCGAATTTTGCTTTTTTATGCTACTACGAGTTTTCAATACTTTGGATGCGCTAAACAAGGGTATCTATTCAGAATGAGTGTAGTATAAATGGTCAATTCTTAAATCATCTATCATATTCCTTTGTCGCTTTATCGAGTCCATAAACCCTATACCGATACAAATTATCTATGACATCAAGGCAATTAGATTGTAAATTATAATCACGAGTTTGACTATAGATTTGCACGATAATTTGACTAACGTACTGTAGTTGATTAGAAGATTTGCCATTTCTATCACCACCTTCTAATATAAAGACATCAACAAAACGTTGACACACTTTAAAAGCGAGTTTTTCATCAAACTTTTCAACAGTTGTAAATAAGTGAAGCAAATGAAAACTGTTCTTTAAAAATACAGAACTTTTAATAAAAGCCTCTATGATTTTAGGATAATTAGTTAAGTCTTGTCTGACGGTTCGCTCATTTTCCATATATAGTGTTTATGACTTAAGCTATCCACTATGGATAGTGGTATAAGTTAAACTAATACCACTACAGGTAGATTTTACCAGTGATTGAAACACTATCTATAGTGATCCCCGAACCGAGAGTCTTGTGGTTCTAAATTTGAGAAAAACTGTGCAGCTTGATCTTGGACTTCTTGATTAGTATCATTAAAGAATTGTATTAATTTCTTTTCACAAAACGCTCGATAATTAGCTTGACGTAAATTGGAAATATAAATGAAAGCAGCGGCTTTTCGATGAGCCGGTGTACTTATGGTGTTTGATAAGTAGTTTTCAGCTAAAGATTGAGCTTCAGGATTAATAAGCGATACCAAAAATAATCCTCTTGCTCCTATTTCTTGGACTTTAGGAATTTCCGAGCTAATCATTCTTACTACTATTGATTTTAACTCAGTATAATGAGTTCGTAAAGCATGGCAAAGAAAACGATCTACTGTTCTAGTGCTTAGTAATATATCTTCTGCGTCAACTAATTGTTCAAATAAATTAATCGCTAAATCTCTATCATAGTTTAAAAGGCGTTGCTGAATCAAGATATGAATCAGTAAGGAATAGGCACTTCTTGAAACT
>JBBAUO010000006.1:0-76530 GCA_040398185.1 Microcystaceae cyanobacterium
TGATCCCTACAGATGCGCGGACGTTGAAGGTAGGGACTGCCGCGAAGCGTTCAAAGTACCTCATCCGCCTTTGGCGCGGTGGGAACACCGGTGATCATTGGAATTAATAAGGGTTTAGAAGGATCTGAGGCGGTTACTAGGGAAGTTTCTCGTTTAGGGTTAGATTTTTCCGATTACTTGGGGACTATTGGTGCCAAGATTGGATGGATTCAAGGCGTGATCGGGATCTTCATTCCCCTCCTTTTAATCATGACCTTGACCGCTTATTTTGGCGATCGCAAATCTTGGAAAGATGCCTTGCCCGCCGCTGGCTTTGCGCTGTTTGCCGGACTTGCCTTTGCAATTCCCTTCGTCCTCACCGCTGTCTTGATTGGGCCAGAGTTCCCCTCCCTAGTCGGTGCGCTAGTCGGACTCGCCATCGTTGTTCCTGCTGCCAAAGCAGGTTTTCTAACCCCAAAACAGACTTGGGACTTCCCCGATCGCGCTCACTGGTCACCGGCTTGGCTGGGAACCGTAAGCAGTGACCTCTCGGATTCTCCAGTCCAAATGACCGCATTCCAAGCCTGGACTCCTTATCTGCTCCTGGGGATTATCCTAGCACTTTCTCGCTTCCGATTTCTGCCCTTGAGACGATGGCTCCAATCTGCTCAGATTGACTTTTCTAATATTTTGGGAACCAATGTTAGCATTTCAAGCCAACCGCTTTTCCTCCCCGGAACGATCTTCCTGGTTGTGGTGATCCTCACCTATTTCTTGCATCAACTCCAGATCAATCAAATGAAACGGGCGATCGCCGGGGCATCGGCAAAACTGGTCGGAACAGCCCTGGCCATTGGAGCATCTGTGCCAATGGCTAAGGTATTCATCAATTCTGACGTGAATGGCTCCGGGCTCAACAGTATGCCCCTCACGTTGGCAGATGGGGTTTCTGGTCTGCTCGGGCCCATCTGGCCTTTTTTTGCTCCTGTTATTGGCATGATAGGAACTTTTGTGTCGGGAAGTGGCACGGTCAGTAATATGATGTTTTCTGTGTTCCAGTTTGGGGTAGCTGAACAAATTGGAGTATCGGCATCCTTGATTCTGGCTTTGCAATGTGTCGGCGCCACCGCCGGAAACATTATTGCCGTTGCTAATATTGTCCCTGCTGTAGCCACGGTCGGTTTGATCGGACGAGAAGGTATCTTACTGCGTCAGTTACTGTTACCTGTCGCGCTTTATTTGATTGCTGCGGGAGTAATCGGTGTTTTTGCGGCATTGGTATTCGGATGAAGTTCTCGCGCTTACCTAGTTAGTAATATAATACCAACAGCGAAGCCAAAATATCAGCAACTAAATCTTAATTTTCTCTAATTAGCCCCAAAAATGACTATAATTGACCTTAAGCCTATGGATATTATTCTTCTCGATATTGAGGGAACAACCACACCCATTGATTTTGTCTACAAAACCCTCTTTCCCTACGTTCGCTCCCACTTAGTTGAGTTTTTGAACCAAGGAGTTGATGCAGATGATCTAGCGCAGATTGAAGCTGAATACAAGCAAGAGACTGACGACACTAAGCCCCCTTGGAACCTACCCCCTACAGACTATCTGCTATGGTTAATGGATCAAGATAGAAAGTCACCGGGCTTAAAAAGTATTCAGGGGAAAATCTGGGAGCAGGGTTATAGGCAAGGTGTACTACAGGGCGTTCTTTTTGAAGATGTTTTTCCCGCCATCCAAAGTTGGAGTCAGAGGGGAGTCAGGATTTTTATTTATTCATCGGGGAGTGTCTTAGCCCAGAAACTGCTTTTTAGTAAATCCTCTGCGGGGGATCTTTCGCCTTGGATTTCAGGGTATTTTGATACTAAAGTTGGCTCCAAGCGAGAAGCAGATAGTTATAAGGCGATCGCCCAACAGATATCCATAGCACCAGAGCGTTGTCTATTTATCTCGGATATTGTCCCTGAATGCGAGGCGGCCAATATGGCAGGATTTCAGGTTCTACAAGCAGTAAGGCCCGGTAACAATCCACAAAAATCCTCCTTTGCCACTATTTCATCCTTTCGAGATATTGAGCTAGGATTTAGCTAACAACAGTTATTCCTGCACTGCAAATAATGACTTTTAAACTAGAGCAAGCTTTAGAAAATCTAAAAATTAACGCTGACTGGGTGGGATTGCGCCAGCTAAAGGAAACCGCGACTACCCGTTATGTCAGAGATGGCAAACCCCAAGCCAATGGCAAGAGTATAACCCAAGGGGTAATGGTAGAAGTGATGGTTAATGGTCAAATCGGGTACTGTGCGACTAATAATCTCCAGCAAGCCAGTCTCCAAGCTGCGGCTGAAATTGCCTATAAACAAGCCCTAGCCGCCTCTAAATGGTCTATACATCCCCTCACAGAGGCAGTACGTCCCCAAGCTGTAGGTAAATATCATTCTCCCCTGATTAAACCCCTAGATTATTTGAGTACAGGCGATCTTAACGATTTACTAATCCAAATCTGTAATACCCTCAAGGTTTCCGAGAAAGTCGTTAAAACCAGTGCGATCGCGCAAATCCTGGAAACAGAGCATTATTTTGTCAGCAGTAACGGCTCCCAGGTGGAGCAAAAATATGTCTTAATTACTACCGACTATAATGCCACGGCCGAAGATGGCGGTAATGTCCAAAAACGAACCGATAACGGGATGTTTGCCCGCAGCTATCAGGCGGGAATGGAAATTTTTGCCCCTGAAATAACCCTAGCTCGGGCTAAACAAATAGGGGAGGAAGCAGTGGAGTTACTAAGTGCCGAGGAATGTCCGGAAATCACCACAACGCTGGTTTTAGCTCCCGATCAGATGATGTTGCAAATCCATGAAAGCATCGGTCATCCCCTAGAAATAGACCGAATTTTAGGAGATGAGCGCAATTATGCCGGTAGTAGCTTTGTGAAGATTGCTGATTTTGGACATTTAGCCTACGGTTCACCCCTAATGAATGTCACCTTTGCTCCTGACGTTGAGGGACAATTTGCCAGTTATGCCTTTGATGATGGGGGAATGCCCGCCCAAAAGGAGTATTTAATCAAAGATGGTATCCTGCTTAGGGGTTTAGGGGGGCTAGAAAGTCAAGCCCGCTCCCAAGTACCTGGGGTGGCTAATTTGCGGGCTAGTTCCTGGAATCGTCCCCCCATCGATCGCATGGCTAATCTTAATTTGGAAGCAGGGGAAAGCTCCTGGGAAGAGATTATCGGTAGTATTGAGCAGGGGGTATATATGCAGTCTAATCGTTCTTGGTCAATAGATGATTATCGCAATAAATTTCAGTTCGGCTGTGAATATGCTCGCCTGATAGAGGGGGGAAAATTGACTAAAACTCTGAAAAATCCTAATTATCGTGGTATAACAGCAAATTTCTGGCACGGACTCATTGCCGTGGGAGATAGTAATACCCGTGAAATTTACGGGACTCCCTATTGTGGGAAGGGAGAGCCTAACCAATCCATTAGAGTAGGCCATGCTTCCCCTGTCTGTGCTTTTGGGGATGTAGAGGTTTTTGGAGGAGCTAAATGATATCTATCTGGGAATCGGTATTTCAGGAACTAAGCCCAAGACTAATTGATAGTTTACAGGCCCACCATGAGTCTCTTTCCTTGGAGCTAGTGGGAGAAGATAGCCAGTTTATCCGTTTTAATCGGGCGAGAGTTAGACAAACAGGTGTTGTCATGGATTGTAGTGTCAAACTCACCCTACGGGCTAATCAACGCAGTGCCTATATGGATTTTCCCCTAACGGGGGATCTGGATACAGATTTAACCATGGGCCAGGAAAGTTTAAGTTATTTGCGCCAGGAACTTCCCCAACTCCCGGAAGATCCTTTTTTGATATTTCCTGAGAACAAGGGTTCTACCCACGAAGTCTATTCGGGGGATTTACTTCCTCCGGAAAAGGCTGTTGCTGAAATCCTAGAACCTGTATCCGCCTTGGATTTTACTGGTTTTTATGCTTCAGGATCTGTCCTGCGAGCGAACTATAATTCCGCCGGACAACAACACTGGTTTAGTACGGAGTCTTTCTTTTTGGATTATTCCCTCATTGGCCCTTCGCAAAAAGCAGTTAAACGGACTTTTGCCGATCGCCATTGGCAACAATCCCGTTATGAGGAACAAATTCAGCAAGCTAAAAGCCAACTTGCCCTCTTGGAAATGCCAGTACATGGGGTCAAACCAGGACGTTATCGTACCTATCTCGCTCCTGCGGCCACTGCTGACTTGATGGGGATGTTTTCTTGGGGAGCAGTTAGTGAGGCTTCTTTACGTCAAGGGGGGAGTGCTTTGGCCAAACTCCGCCAAGGGAAAACTCTCTCACCATATTTTAGTTTAAAGGAAGATTTTCGTGGGGGGAATGTACCGCGTTTTAATGAGTTGGGGGAAATTGCCCCTTCAGAATTACCGATTATTTTGGGGGGAAATTTAGTTAATACCCTAGTTAGTAGTCGTACTGCCAAGGAATACGGACTCTTGGCTAATGGCGCAGGTAGGGGTGAGGGTTTACGTTCCCCTATAGTTAGTACGGGAGTTCTTAAAGAATCAGACATTTTGCCTAGTCTAGATAGAGGGCTCTATCTTTCTAATCTTCATTATCTCAACTGGAGCGATCGCAATTCGGGCAGAATCACGGGAATGACTCGTTATGCTTGTTTTTGGGTAGAAAATGGGAAGATTGTCGCCCCTATTAAAGATTTACGCTTTGATGATAGTTTATATGCTTTTTTAGGGGAAAATTTACTAGGATTAACTGACTTCCAAGAATTTATTCCCGAAACTGGTACCTACGAATCTCGCTCCCTAGGAGGACAACTGATGCCGGGGTTATTGGTGGAGGATTTCACTTTTACCCTTTAACGTTTTACCCAGGGCTTCAGTTAAAATATGGGAAAGCAAGCCAATCGGTCCCGCGAAAAGGCACAAAATTAGGGAATGAATCGTCCAAACCCCTGTTTTTTGCCCTTCCCAATATATCCAGCGTCCGACAAATAAATCCATAGTGACAAAATGCGCCCATCCCGTAGCGGTGACTTTTTCATCGGCAAAGGCTCGGGCTAAATCTGCTAATTTAGGACTAGCCAAAGCTTGCGCCGACTCAGGATTGATAGCACCGACAAAAAAGTAAAGATAAATCCCTGCCAAAATTACAAAGGGAATATAGGATTGCATCACTTTTCTGGTGACTTCCCAATTGGGTAAAATAATCATTAATGCCCAGAAAGGCAGCACGAATATATTATCTATATTAAAAAGTAAATTGGTATTCATAATTTTTAGGTCAGGGACTTTTGTGTTTTATCAAATTCTAAGACTAGATTGCGGATTAAACGGGCGATCGCTTTCTGGGCTAACCCTTCGGCAATTTCTCGCCCCATGGCATGGGTTTGTGAATTTGTCAATACCTTAGTCAAAACTGGCACAAAACGCAGGGGATCAAAGCCTTGGGTTTGTTGCAAGATACCCCAAATATTTTGTAGATGCTGAAAGGTTTTGGCATTATCCCGCAATTCTAGGGGAGTTTCTTGGACCGCTAACCCCACTTGTTCCCTGACATTACTAAATAGATTAAACCAAGTCCGACGACCGAATAAATCAAGGGTATTAATTAACTCATTTACTAAACGCTCCCGAATAAAAGCCCCCCGTTCAGAAAAGAGAAAATCTGAGCCTTGATTCAAAACCCCATCAAAATTGTAATCAGGGGACTCTTTGGCATTATTGAGTAAATTTTCGAGGCGATTCCAACGAAAACTGCCATCTTTAAACAATAGATCCTTCAGGGAGGTTCTCAACTCCACCGAAGGATCTGTTAATAGTCGCTTGGCAATATAGGGGTAAGCCTTACTGAGCACCTTAAAATTAGGGTCAATGCCGATAGCAATCCCCTCTAGAGTTACCATAGAGCGAATAATTAGAGCGTAGTAAGCCGGTACGCTGAAGGGAAACTCATACATCATGTCCGACATTTGATCGGTAATACTTTTAAAATTCAACTCCGCCACACTTGCGCCTAGAGCATTGCCAAACACCTTTGCTAGGGCGGGAACTATCGGCGTTAAATCCGTTTCTGGGGTGAGAAAATCTAACTTAACATAGTCCCTCGCCAGAGCTTCAAAATCCCGATTAACTAGATGTACTACTGCTTCGATTAATCCATAGCGTTGATAGGGCTGAATATTACTCATCATGCCAAAATCTAGATAGGCTAATTTGCCATCGGGAGTCGCTAAAAGATTACCTGGATGGGGATCTGCATGGAAGAAACCATGTTCTAATAACTGTCTGAGGGAACATTGTACTCCTACTTCAATTATATGGGTAGCATCAATCCCTTTAGCTTGAATTTCCTTAATATTAGTTAATTTAGTCCCTTCTATCCACTCCATGGTCAAAACTCTTTTGCCTGTATATTCCCAATAGATTTTAGGGATATAAATCTCATTTATGTAGCTATAGAGTTCGGCAAAGCGTTCGGCATTTTGTCCTTCGTGGATATAGTTGAGTTCTTCAAAAATACGACTAGCTAGTTCGTCGGTAATAGCAACTAAATCCGAGCGTAACCGTTTAAAGTTCTTTTGTACCAAGAGGGCGAGATTCCTCATGATATAAATGTCAAGGGTGACACGACGGGTTAGGTCGGGGCGTTGGACTTTAACCGCCACTTTTTCCCCCGTTTTTAATCTTCCTTGATAAACTTGTCCTAACGAAGCTGCGGCTATGGGTTTCTCTGACAATTCTGCATAAATTTCCTCGGGAGGCGCGCCCAATTCCTCTTCTATAAAACGGAAAGCGATTTCATTAGGAAAGGAGGGAAGTTGATCTTGAAGGGTGGTTAATTCCTTTAAATAAAGGGGGGGAACCAGATCCGGACGAGTAGAGAGAGCCTGGCCAATTTTAATATAGGCAGGGCCTAATTTGGTTAACATTTCCCTTAACTGCACTGCTCTCTTTTGGTCTTCCTTGACCACCTTTCCCCAAAGTCTGTCCCACCAAATCCCCAGGAAAAAAGAGCCGAGGGGAATCAAGATATTAATGAAGCGTTTGATCACTTCCAGAGGACGACTATCGTAGTAAGCTTTGATCACTTCGGGTTGATAGCGCCAACTTTCGGCGGATAAGTCCTCTAGAGGTTGAACTTCTAGGGTAAGGACATCATTGGGGGGACTTGGGTTAAGGAGAGTCAATTCGGCCATGGCTTTAAATTTCAGGAGCGGCTTTGTAAACTATTGTAAAGGATTTTCACCCAAATTAGAAATCTGTCAGTCCGAGAGGCATTCAACTCCCTTGACTGACAGACTTATAACCCGTACCTAAAGGTAGGGACTTCATGGAGATTTAGACAAAGTCAAAGTTAGCCGCAAGCGGGATTCCTGGACCTGCGCCAGGCGTTGTAATATTACCGATGATGACCGAGCCGGCACTCCAGTTCCCATTAGCATCGAATAATAAACGCTTATTGGTCGTGTCGTAGGCAAAGCGAGCCGCAGAACTGGTTGCCCCCAAAATATTGGCGAGACTATCTACTAAAATAGTTGCCGTGGCACTACTGGCAAGACCCACACTAAGAGTAGGTGTAGGCACCCCGTAGGCTGGAGCATTAATTTTCAGAACATCCGATTGTGAAGTTCTAAAATCGGTAAGTTGATCGGCAGATCCTGGACTATCAAACACAAAAGTGTCTGCACCAGTACCCCCACTGAGGATGTCAGCACCCGCTCCCCCGATCAGGGTGTCGTTATTGGCGCCGCCAAAGAGTCTGTCAATGCCATCGCCACCTAACAAGGAGTCATTACCATTGCCACCTGTCAAGGTGTCTGCACCCAAACCCCCTAACAGAGTATCATTGCCTTCCCCTCCAGTTAAAACGTCAGCGAAGGCACCACCAACTAGGGTATAGTTGTCAGTAGTAAGTAGGATAATACTGTTTTCTATGGATGTAAACGAATTGGGGGAAGGGGCTTTCGGAATCCCGTTTAAAAGATGGGTTCCCAGAGCTGGAGAAATTACATAGGTATCCGTTAAGGTAGGGAGGGGGTAGGTATTGGAAAAGCCAGTGCCATAACCAGAAAGAGTCCCATTGACTACCGATGCTGTGTTGTTCGCAATTCTCCAAGCCGTACCATTAAAACCATCAGGAATAGTGGTGGTCTGTCCGACGGAAGTGAAAGTAGATCCGGGATTCTGGGGATTTTTGAGCGCAGTGGAGATGGTAATTTTATCCGGAGTGGCGGTTAAACCATTGTCGTTAATCAGTCGAATGAGGGTATTAGCTAACCCATCATCAAAAAAATTGGAGACATTAACATCAACACCATTAGTGGCGGTACTTGCAGAAATCGTATAGTTAGCCATAGTTTTTCACCAGGATGAATAGTCACATTAGTATTATAGGAAATAGCTCTGAATAAAAAAGCCATAACTCCAAAAAGGATTCAAAGACTCAAACCTTCCAGCTGGGACAAAATCTGAGTATAGAACAGGGAAACCCTTCCACATCTGTTCCATCTATAGTCTATGGTAATCTCGACAATATTTTCGTGGCTTCAGTATAATTTCTAGAATCCCAATAAATACAAAAGAACTATTCTAATTGAAAACCGATCCCTACAAGGGCATGAACCAGGGAAACCAAAAATCCGTTAAAGTGTTAATAGAGAGTTAAAACCCCTTATTGCCACCAAAGCGCCATGACATCCTCCTCCGTTGCAGTCAGAGAATTACCCCTGTTTCCTCTTCCTGAAGTGGTTTTGTTTCCAGGTCGTCCCCTGCCCCTACATATCTTTGAGTTTCGCTATCGTATTATGATGAATACCATCCTTGAAGAGGATCGTCGTTTTGGGGTGTTAATGGTAGACCCCGTAAGGGGAGATATTGCCAGGGTGGGTTGCTGTGCTGAATTGGTACGCTTCCAACGTCTTCCCGACGATCGCATGAAAATTTTGACCATGGGACAGCAACGCTTTCGAGTCTTAGAATACGTCCGAGAAAAGCCCTATCGGGTGGCCTTGGTGGAATGGATAGAAGATAATCCCTCCACGGAAAATCTCGAGCAACTAGGACGAGAAGTAGAAACCCTGTTACGGGATGTAGTTCATTTGTCTGCCAAGTTAACTGACCAGAAAATTGATTTACCCGACGATTTGCCGAGTTTACCCCTGGAACTCTCCTACTGGGTAGCAGGGAATCTCTACGGGGTGGCGGCCGAACAACAAGCACTCCTGGAAATGCAGAATACAGGCGATCGCCTCAGAAGGGAATCGGAAATCTTAACTTCTACCCGTAACCATCTAGCTGCGCGCACTGCTTTAAAAGATGTCCTCAACTAGAAACCTATGACGATAGAGCCCAATTCCTTACCCACAGAGGTGATTTTAACCCATCCTGAGCGCACACTGGGCAAGGTTCACCTCGACTGGGTACCGCAACCGGGTAATTATTTGGACTTAGAAGGACAAACCTACGCAGTTTTAGAGCGCCATCACCATTATCAATACAAAATTGGGGGATACCTTCTCCAAAAAATATCCCTCTATGTACAGTCGGCTCATCCTCCCTCGGAAATTAGTATAGTCAAAGGTCGGAGGATTATTGGCGATGCTAATTGTCGCTTTAATGCTGCTTCAGAACTTCTGCGCTGTGCGGTTAATCCAGCAGGTCCTTGTCAGGGTTGTCGTTTTTTTGAGCACCGTTAGATTTGCCCTCTCTACTCCAACCGACGTGTAATAGCTATCATGGTGATGTCATCAAATTGTTGGGCTTCCCCAATATAAGTCGTTAGTCTATTACTGATCTTTTCCAAGAGAGCAGTGGCTGAAATAAAGGGTTCTTCTAGAATACTCATTAATTTATTCATCTGAAAAAATTCACCATTGGGCGCTTTTGCTTCAGGTACTCCGTCTGTGTAACCAAATAGAGTATCTCCATACTCCAGATGAGCCTGTTGTATTTTAAAGCTTACATTGGGCATCATTCCTACTGCCGGTGCGGTTCTTTTAAGATTTTGGCTAATTTTTCCTTGGGAATTAATCACAAAAACAGTCTCATGGCCAGCATTTATGTAACTAACTAATCCTGTTTTAATATTTAAAGCACCAACAAACATAGTAGCAAACATTGTTAACATTTCATGATGCTCGGCTATATAATGGTTAGTTAGCTCCACGGCTTGTAGAGCATGGTCATGGGAGTTTTGAATTTCAGCCTGGGACTTTGTTTGGGAAAATAGACGAATTAAACTGCGAAATAGAGCCATAAATAATGCCGCACCAACACCCTTATCACAGACATCGGCGACAACGAAAAGTACATTTTCTTCATCGATCCAAAACACATCATAAAAATCACCAGCCATTTGATACGCAGGTTGAAAGAAACCCGCAATATTCCAACCCAAGGGCTGTATTACATCCCTAGGAAGAAAGTCTAACTGCATCTCTCGTCCCTTCTCTATCTCCTGGTTAATTTGATTTAGATATTTTATTTCTTTGCGTCTTAATTCCCTTTTCTCTAAAGCTGTACCGATGCGAGTTTTAAGCAAAATAGAATTAGAAGGTTTAGGCAAATAATCCTCCGCTCCTATTTTCAGGCATTGAATAACCATTTCAATTTCATCGGAAGCGGAAATCATAATTACTGGAATGTCGCACCATTTTTTAGTTTGTTTTAATTGTTTAAGGGTGTCATAACCATTTAACACAGGCATCAATAAATCTAAAAGAATTAGATCATAGTTGACTGCTTCCAACATGACCAATGCCTGTCTACCATCTACGGCAACTGATACCCTATAGCCTTCTCGTTCTAACTGACGACAGAATAAGTCTCGATTATTGTCATCATCGTCAACGACTAAAATATGAAATAAATTAGTATTTAGCTCATAACTTTTACCAATCTCTGATAAGTTGATTGAATCTATATTTTGTAGAACTTCGACTTGGGAATATTCAACGCCAGTATTAACAAGTTTTTGTAAGTTATAGGAAGCCTTAGCAATTCTCTCTATATCCGAGGATATATCAACTGTAGTTTCCCTAGTTTTTAAGCTATTACAAACAGCTATTACCTTCTTTAATGTCGGAATCATTTCCAGCTTCATTTCTTCAAAAAAAGTTGAAAATTCTAGTTGAGATTTTATTATTTTTCTATCTGTACTTTGCAAATGGTTGTTAATCATTGTAAGCAGTTCATATCCTCCAGCGTTCAACCTTTTTATCTCCTGAAAAAAATCGGAGTTCTGCTCACCCTGTAGATCTTCCATAAGCATTTCACTATAACCAATAATCGCATTTATAGGTGTCCTGAGATCGTGCCTTAAAGCACTTATTGATTTAGTAAAGTCATCGGCATTTTTAGAAAAAGTCATATTGATTTCAGAAAGAGTGCTATTTTAGAGAGTAATCTGTCTAATTCTATGGGTTTTGTATCATAATCGTCACAACCAGCAGCCATAGCTTTTTCCTTATCCCCTGACATAGCATGGGCTGTAAGTGCGATAATGGGTATGCTTTTAGTATCTGGATTGGCTTTCAATTCACCTGTCGCGGTCCAACCATCCATGATGGGTAAACTCATATCCATAAGAATGAGATCCGGTTTCTCACTAATTCCCATGGATACCCCCTCAGCCCCATCAACCGCAATGAGCACCTCATATCCTTTTCTTTTCAAACGGCGAGATAGCATATCTCGGTTCATTTCGTTGTCTTCAACCAAGAGAATTTTAGCCATAAAAACATCCACTCTACTTCAAAGACTATTATAGGTGTTTTCTGGTCTATTTTCAAGGGTCACGATCACCTTCGTCAAGTATTTGATTAACTTCCGCTAATAAAGTCTTGCGACTATAGCTGCCTTTTTGTAAAACATTCTGCACATATCCACTGAGTCTGTGACGATCTTCATTGGTTAAGTCTTTAGCTGTGATAACCACTATGGGAATATTTTGATACTGGGGATTTTGGCGCAATTGATCGATTAGTTCAAAGCCATCCATTTCGGGCATCATTAAATCTAATAAAATTAGCTGAGGTATAGATTGCTTGACCATTTCTAAGGCCATCAAGCCATTGGTTGCTTCCTTGACGGCTAGCCCAACTTTTTCTATTTGACTATGTAAAACAGAACGGTTTATGGCTTCGTCATCCACTATTAAGATATAGCCTCCATTATCTGCAAAAACATATTTTTCCAGTATAGTTTTCATTTGTGTTTTGGAGATTGGCTTTATTAAATAATCCGTTGCTCCCAGGGCATAACCGACATTTTTGTCATTGACAAAAGTTGACATAATAACTGGGATTGACCTTAAATCAGGATCTTCTTTCAGGCGATTTAACATTGTCCAGCCGTCTATTTTAGGCATAATTACATCTAAAATGATCACATCAGGATGCTCTTTTTTAGCTAGTTCTAGTCCCATTTCTGGGTCGGTGGTGGCAATAACATTAAACCGATCTGAACTAAAATATTTTTCAATTTGAGCATGGGCAAAATTATCATCATCAATGATCAAAATAGTTTTAGATGATGGATTCTCAGATGTTGTAATTTTTGGAGGTAGTGTTGCTTCATTATCAATCACTTTATTATCGACCACTTTTGTTGGTAGTTCAATGATAAAGTTAGAGCCTTTTCCTATCTCGCTTTCTACCCTGATATCTCCCCCCATCATTTCACAAAATCTTTTGGTGATAGTTAGTCCTAACCCCGTTCCTCCATACTTACGAGTCGTTGAAGCATCGGCTTGGGAAAATGCTTGGAATAAACGAGATATTTGTTCTTGACTCATCCCTATTCCACTATCTGTTACTTTAATGCAGAGCCATTCTTCTTTGACTTTAAGATACGGACTTATAGATAATATAACTACTCCTTGTTCTGTGAATTTGCTGGCATTACTAAGCAGATTAAATAGACACTGACGTATTTTAGTTAAATCTGCATACATCGAGCCTAGATCCTCAGGCATTTCTAGCTTAAGGCTGTTATTATTTTTATTAATTAGGGGAACAATTGTGCTAACTACGTCTTCAACCATAGTCTTGATTTCAAAGTTTTCTAAATACAAATCCATCTTGCCAGCTTCTATTTTAGAAATATCTAGAACGTCATTGATTAAGCCTAATAGATGTTTCCCTGCGCTCCTAATTTTGTTAAGATCCGTTACAAAGTCTTCTTCTCCCAGATCTTGGGCTTCTTCTGCTAACATTTCACTGTAGCCAATAATTGCATTAAGAGGTGTTCTTAGTTCATGGCTCATATTGGCGAGAAAAGCACTTTTAGTCCGATTAGATTCTTCGGCTTCTTCCTTGGCCTCTTCCAGTTGTAATGTTCTTTCCATAACTCTCGTTTCTAGAGTCGCAAAGGATTGGGCTAATTTTCGAGACATATTGTTAAATAAATATGCCAATCTACCCAATTCATCTTTTCTACTTGTATCTAGTTGAATATCTAAATCTCCTTTGCTCATTGTTTCTGTTGCTGCCATTAATTTACGCAATGGTTTGGCAATCTCATGGCGCAATATATAGGCAAGAAAGAGTATCTCAATCAACAGGGATAATAATCCTAGTATGATGATCAATTTGGCAACATCCATGGCATTACCTTCTACAAATGACCTAGGCATAACTGTTACTAAATACCAGTCTGGTCCACTGATTGTCGTCACAGCCAAATAATTTTGAGTTTGAGAATCGTAAACAATAACTTGATCAGGTTCTCTTTGCTTTACTGCTTGAAAAATACTTTTAAGATCAGAATTTTCATTGAATGGTAATAGGTTATCTTTCTTCATTTGATCGATAAATTCTGGATTTGCAATTAAACGTCCATCTTCACGAAAAATGAGATTGTAAGTTCCTCTCAACCTTCTATCCATAGTTCTTTGCAATAACTGATCAATTAAAATATCATTTCCAATAGTGCCAATGTGCTTACCATTTACATCAACTGGAGTAACACAAGAAGTCATCCAAGATCCTGCTACTTGATCATAGTAAATGCCTGTCCAAACGGTTTTACGTTCTGGATTTTGGTCTGGCTTAGTAATTAAAAAAGATTCGTCACCAGTAACGCGAAAAGAACGGGAAGAAGGAGCCTTTTGAGCCCAGGGATATCCTGGCATATAAATAACAATACCATTTTCTGGAATTTGAATATAAGTGTTAACAAGAGTGCCACGCCAAGCTGGTCCGTATGCACTCAAAATTTCATAAAAGTTTACAACTCGATGTTGCATTTCTGAAGTTATTTCCACATTATCGCCTAAAAAAGTCCCTGGATCTGATTCAATGTCAAATATTCTGGGGTTGTTTCTTATCGTGCCATCATCTAGCTCAACAACCTTTTCTGTAAACTCTTTTTTAAAATCAGTATTATCATTTTTTTGTAATTGCCTAAGAAGAGATTCCCTTAGAAGAGCTTGATTTTCTTCTACCCTTAAAAAATCTGAACTTTCCCTTTCACCCCTTAGGATTGTATGTTCTTGTAATTGATTTAAAAGGTGATCGCCAAAGGATTTAACCAACCAAAAATAGCCAATTGTTGTAGAAACAAAGATGACCCCACAACAACCGATTGCCGTTTTAAGTAGAGTTTGTATGGTTAGGGAATTAATCATCAGCTTAGTGGTTTTATTTTGTATAGCAAATTTTGCCAGATTCTACACTATACCTACCCGCAGCAACCACGTTCAGTATAGTACAGAAATCCTCAGGATTTTTTGGTCGGTCAGAATTTGTCTCTTTTTTATGATTTAGTTTATATTCTAATGCTCCTATGGAGTGTCTTACAAAATCGGGGTTATTGACAAAACTAACAATAGATGCTAGAGCAGAATCAGTTTTTTGTTCTAACTTATCAAACCATTCTTGGTGGGAAACCATTTCAAGAGAATATCCATACCGTTGAAAGGATTGTACTATTTCATGCCAAGTTATAGAGCGAGGGTTGACCATATTAAAAAAGCGTCCCCCAGATTTATGTTGTTGAGAAAGGTCAAAAATCAAAGAAGCTACATAATCCACGGGTACTAGGTTAGTTTGGGCATCTATATCGGGTGCAAGCTCTAGTTCTAGACAAGCTTGAATAATTCTGGGAATAAAAGAAAAATTATGACTATCATAGATACCCATGGAACCTATCCCTATAATGTTACTAGGTCGATAGATTGTTATAGGTAATCCCCTAGATTGGGCAATTACCATAAGCGTTTCAGCAACGTATTTGCTCTGGGCGTAGCCATTGGATAATAAATCTAGGGAAATATTTTCTTCAAGGTTAATTTTGACTATGGAGTCATCGGCAAAAACATCAATAGTTGAGATAAAGTGGACGGGTTTAGC
This sequence comes from Microcystaceae cyanobacterium, assembly GCA_040398185.1. GTDB lineage: Bacteria > Cyanobacteriota > Cyanobacteriia > Cyanobacteriales > Microcystaceae > JBBAUO01. Next base: position 15,361 of record JBBAUO010000006.1, read on the forward strand.
ATGGTGTAAACAAGCTAACCGTAAAACTTCCTGGGTGCCAATAACATTAGCATTTTTTAACATGGAGTAGGGATATACAATATTTACCCAAGCGCCACAGTGATAGATTAGATCAATTTTTTCTGTCAAATGGGTATAGAGTTCAGAGTCTATTCCCAAGCGAGCTTCCGATAAATCCCCTAGCACGACAACTAGGCGAGAAGTCCATTCATCACGCCAGGGATTGTAACTACTTATATTACTTCTTAGTTTCTCAAATCCTGCTTGACTATCCTCGGCACGAATCAGGCAATAAATTTGACTTTCTGTTTGCTCTAAAATTTCGTAAAGCAGAAATGCTCCTAGAAATCCAGAACCCCCGGTTAAAAAGATATGCTGATTTTCTTCCCTAACAGGACCTTGGGGATAAATATCGGCATCTAGTATGGCTTCCTGTTCTAACTTAGGCGTAAAAGCTGTATCTACTTTTCCTTGCGAAATTGACTTTAAGCCCTCCGGGGTTGGAGACTTCAAAAATTTATCCAAGGGTACTTCTATTCCCAAGACCTCCTTAATTTTCTGTAACATTTGCACGACTAAAAGAGAATCTCCACCTAAGGACCAAAATGTGTCATTCATACTCACTTGAGATATCCCTAGTAAATCCTTCCAAACTTCGGCGATCATCTTTTCTAAATCTGACTGAGGAGCTTCATATGTTGTCTCAGTATGTTGCTCAAAGTTAGGAATCGGTAAAGCACGACGGTCTATTTTTCCATTGAGAGTTAGGGGAAATTCTTTTAAAATAATTAAGGTAACAGGGATCATATAATCGGGTAATTTTTCCCCGAGAAAATCCGCCCAGTTTTCAATTACTGTGGATGAGCTTGTGACGTAGGCGACTAGCTTCTGCTCTTGGGGCAATACCACGGCTTTGTCTACCTGCGGATGTTCAGCCAAAATAGTTTCTATCCCCGCAAGTTCAATGCGGAAACCACGAATTTTTACCTGTTGGTCAATACGCCCTAGATATTTTATATCCCCATCGGGTAAGTAGGTTCCTAAATCACCGGTTTTATACATCCTAGTTCCTGGTTGGTAGGGGTTAGGAATGAACCTTTCTTGGACTAATTCTGGGCGATTCAAATATCCCCTGGCTAAACCCGAACTACTGATATATATTTCTCCTTCCGTTACTTCGTTTAGTTGTTCATCCAAGATGTAGATAACGGTTTCACTGATGGGTTTACCGATGGGGGGAATGCCCTCAAAACCCTTGGGAATTAAGGCCACCGTTGAGTAAGTTGTATCTTCTGACGGACCATAGAGATTAAATACTTCGCTGATATGCTCTAGTTGGTACAATTCCTGTGCTAAGTTGTTAGACAGAGCTTCACCTGCTAGATTGATAGTTTTTACTGAACTGGGAATAGCCTTAATTTTTAGTAAAGTGGCGATCGCAGAGGGTACTGTATTAATGAGGGTAACTTGATTAGCTGCCGGTAAGTTGGCTAACTCTAGGGCATTTTTAGCTAAAATAACCTTTCCCCCATAACTTAGGGTAACAAATATCTCAAATATAGATAAATCAAAACAAAGGGATGTAGAAGCCAAAACCCCTGACAATTGCTCAGGAGTGAAGAAGGTTTTTGCCCAATTGATAAAGGCTATAGTATTGGCATGTTCTATACAAACTCCCTTAGGTTTTCCCGTTGAGCCAGACGTATAAATGAGATAGGCTAAATGGTTACTTAGGGTAATATTAAGGGGGTTTTCGGTTGTTTCTTGACTTATTTTGTCAGAATCGGCAATTAAATCTATTAGTTGATAATTTTCCTTTTCAGGCAGAACCTTTCGGGTTGACTGCTGGGTTAAAATTAAATTAACATTGGCATCCTCTAGGGTAAATCTTATTCTTTCTTCGGGATAAGTAGGGTCTAGAGCAACGTAGGCCGCACCGGCTTTCAAAATCCCCAGTAGTCCGATTACCATTTCCAAGGAGCGTTCTAAACAAATACCGACGATAACTTCTTCTTTAACGCCTTTATTTCTCAGATAATGGGCCAATTGATTAGCCCTGTGATTGACTTCTTGATAGGTTAAACTCTGATTTTGATAGATAAGCGCCGTCCGTTCAGGTGTTTTGTTGACCTGTTCTTCAATGTATTGCCGAATGGAAACTAATTCTTGCATAGGTAACTCGTTATCTACGGTTAAGTTTAAAACCTGAAGCTACAACCAATAATACACCGAAAAGACTACTCGGCTCAGGGACTTGAAGGGTAAAAGAAGCCGACAGTTTTCTATAATCACTGGGGCTTCCCGTACTGTCTTCGGTATAGGATAGGGAATTGGGATCGGTATTAAAGAAGAAATTGTAGTTCCTATTGTCAGAAGTTATGTAGGATAGCCCGTAATAGTCTATGAAATAAGGATCGCCATCGGGATAAAAAAGATTATTGTTAGAAAGGGGACCTGGGGGAAAACTGTTGGCGGGGAGTAAGGTAATAGCTAGTCCATTCCTAACCCCTGTCATAGCAATCACATTAGTTCCCGTCGCATCCGTTAGGATTTGACCTGAAGCACTTATATCAACAACCCCATGATCTGTATTGGAGTAGGTAAAATTCCAGACAGCGGAATCTGCGGGTAATGAAGCATTTAGCCAGCCCAAAAAGGCTAATGCTGAACCTAGTGCGTATTTTCTTAACATTGATTCTTCTGACATTTTCTTCAAACGCTCCCATCCTAGCACATTTTTATCGGTTCTCTATAAACATTTAATTATTTCTTTAGGTTTGAGCAACTCCTACAAATTTAACAATTTACACCACTTTCTCCGCCACTGTCACCCTCGCCCCATTGACGAAATCTGTCCCTGATTGCGGGCGTTTTCCTGCTAATTGCACCTGGGATAATAATAAAAAACCTGAACCAGTTTGGACAACTGCTCCCCAATTTTTGACAATGGCAACGATTTCGCCGATTTCTCCGCCATTAAACTCGCCTAAACCCCGTAAATCTTCGCTTAACTGGGATTGATAGGCTAAATCTAGGGGTACGGTTGCCATAACTTTTAATCCTTGTCCCCGAAAGCTAGTCCCACAGTTGGGATAAAATCCCCTGACTTGGTTATGAATCTCCAAGCTTGAGCGTTGCCAATTAATCTGATAATCTGTTTTTCCAATTAACGGTGCATAGGTAGCCAAAGCTGAATCTTGGGGAATCGGGGTAATCTGCCCTTTTTGGATTTTAACTAGGGTTTCTATTAAAATTTCTGCTCCTTGTCTTGACAAAATATCTGCTATATGGTAGGCATTATCTAGTAACTGAATTGGGGTTGAGGACTTTAGTAAAATGTCCCCTGTATCCATCCCTTCATTCATGAGCATGGTAGTAATACCCGTTTCGGTATCGCCATTATAGATGGACCATTGAATAGGAGCAGCACCGCGATACTGGGGTAATAGGGAGCCGTGGACGTTAATACAGCCATTTTTAGGCATAGACAAAATTTCCGCAGAGAGCAATTGTCCGTAAGCTACCACCACAAAAAAATCCGCTTGGGTATCTTGGAGCCAGGCGAGGGTTTGCTTGTTTTTTTTCAGGCTTTTTGGTTGCCAAATCGGGAGTTGCTCCCTTAGGGCTAATTCCTTTACAGGGGAGGGACTAACTTGGTTTCCTCTTCCCCTTCTTTTGTCGGGTTGAGTGACAATACCTAGGACTTCCATTTCAGGATGCTCTATTAAGGCTTGGAGACTGGGGACGGCAAAATGAGGAGTACCAAAAAAAACAATTCGCATGGGGATAAATATTAAATAATCGGATGCGATATTCTAGTTTAACCTCTGACTTAAGAATCTAGACAACGGCAAGAGCAATTACTTATAATGTTAAGCATTGTTAAGCAAAAAATGTATGACCACTTCCCCCACTAAATCCTACAGTCGCCAAGATTGGCAAAAGGGCTATGAATCCCAACCCCAAGAATCGGAATATTGGGTAGAAGACATTACAGGGGTAATTCCTGCGGGTTTAGAGGGCACCCTCTGGCGCAATGGTCCTGGTTTACTAGATATCAACGGTACACCAATTCGTCATCCCTTTGATGGCGATGGCATGATTAGCGCGATAACTTTCCGTGGGGGAAAAGTCCATTTTCGCAACCGTTTTGTGCAAACTGAAGCCTATCGGAGGGAGCAAGCCGAGGGTAAAATCCTCTACAGGGGTGTTTTTGGTACCCAGAAGCCAGGGGGATGGTTAAATAATATTTTTGATCTGCGTTTGAAAAATATCGCCAATACTAATGTTCTTTATTGGAATAAAAAACTACTAGCTCTTTGGGAGGCGGCCGAGCCCCATCACTTACATCCGAAAACCTTAGAAACCATTGGTTTAGACTATCTAGGGGGAATCCTACAACCGGGAGATGCTTTTTCTGCCCATCCGCGCATTGATCCAACTCAAGAACCTATTTTAGTTAATTTTGCCATTAAACCTGGTTTATCCAGTAAAATCACGATTTATGAGATCGATACCCAGGGAAAACTTTTGAGTTGTCACTCCCATAGCGTAGCTGGTTTTTGTTTTATTCACGATTTTGTCATTACTCCCAATTACTGCATCTTCTTCCAAAATCCTGTCACCTATAACCCTTTTCCCTTTTTATTAGGTTGGCGTGGTGCGGGGGAATGTTTGCAATACCAACCCCAACAACCAACTCGGATTTTGCTGATTCCACGACGAGCGCCCTATGAAGATATTACTGTAGTAGAAACTCCTGCGGGGTTTGTCTTCCACCATGCCAATGCTTTTGAGCTAGACGGGAAAGTCTGCATTGATTCTATTTGTTATGAGTCGTTACCGCAGATTAATCCTGATACTCCTTACCAAGATGTGGATTTCGATAGTTTAGATCCTGGACAACTATGGCGATTTACGGTTAATCTTGAAGATAAAACCGCCGAAAGCAAAATGCTCCAAAGTCGTTGTGTGGAGTTTCCTGTCATTCACCCTGATTATGTAGGGCGCGAGCATCGGTATGTTTATTTGGGAACTGCCCACCATTCTACAGGGAATGCTCCCCTCCAAGGGGTGATTAAGTTCGATTTAGTCACGGGGGAAAGTTGGGTACATTCCTTTGCACCGCGCGGTTTTACGGGAGAGCCGATTTTTGTCCCTAAACCCCAAGCTACTAGCGAAGATGATGGTTGGCTTTTATGTATGGTTTATGATGCTGAGTTTCATCGCTCCGATGTGGTGATTTTAGATGCTCTAGATTTTACCCAGATAGCTAGCGTACATCTAAAACAACATATTCCCTACGGCTTACATGGCTCTTGGGTTGGGGAATGTTTTTAGTTTTGGTAGTCTTGCCAAGCTTGGACAAAGAAATAACCCGATAAGACTAGCGAAAAGCCATTAAAAACCATCTGGACAATTTTATCGTCTAGTTTCGGTAAATAACGGGTGCTTATTTGCGCGCCGACTAATCCCCCCATACCTAAAATTACCCCCTGTAGCCATAACACATTACCTTCACGAGCATGGCCCAAACAAGCGGAAATACCTGTGATTACTACCACACCTAAACTGGTTTGGATAGCTACCTTAATGGCTTCCTTAAGAAACCACATCTGCAAGGGCACCATAATTACCCCCCCGCCAATGCCAAATAAACCTGCCAAAAAACCCGCCATTCCTCCCGTAAAAATTCGCGCTAGGGTGGGATTAATGGGTACGGGATTTGATGGGCGCGGGTTTGCAGCTAATTGTTCGCGCCATTGGGAAAGATAAATTGTCATCAGTAATAAAAACCCAAAGGCCGCTTTTAAAATATATTTGGGTGTTTGATTGACTAAATGAGCTCCTAATAATGCGGTAAAAACCCCGGGTAAACCCAACCAAATCACTTGCTCTAACCTGACATAACCCATGCGCCAATTCTGTATACTCCCAGATAGGGAAGTCATTACTATCGCTAAACTGCTAGTGGCAACAGCTTGGGCGTAGTTGTATCCCATACTGAGGAGGATAGCAACCAAAATTGTCCCCCCCCCAATACCTAACAAGCCCGCAAACAAGCCCGATACGAAACCACCTCCTAACAAAATCCATCCATTCTCTGTAATCATTGAAGAAGTATTTTTAACTGAGATAAAACACCATGGGAGATTTTTTTGAAAACGTTGCTCGCTATCCCCGCTATCTGATTAGTCTTATTCTAGGGATTTTTATCGCTTTTTTCGATTCCCTCAAGCCCTTATTTAAAAATCCTGTCACGGCGATCGCTCTTGTTGGTATGCTAGTAGGGGGCATGGCTTTTCTGGTTTTTACCCTCCGTGCCATGCTAGGGGAGATTTAAAATTATGGCTGATAGTCGTCGGGTGTCTCGCATTGCTTCCTTGATTAAGCGAGAAGTTAGTCTGATGGTAATGAGTGAAATTAAAGATGATCGAGTGGGAGCGGGTATGGTAAGTGTAACCGACGTAGAGGTATCAGGGGACTTGCAGCACGCTAAGATTTTTGTGTCTGTCTACGGTACTCCAGAAGCGAAGGCGGAAACCATGGAAGGGCTAAAATCTTGTACAAGCTTTGTGAGACGGGAATTAGGGCAAAGGATGCGCCTCCGTCGTACCCCGGAAGTGGTGTTTTTGGAAGATAAAGCCCTAGAAAGGGGAGACAAAATGCTAAATCTACTCCGACAAATTGAAGTAAATCGCCCAGAAATTGGGGAAGAAGAGTGAAAACAGAGATTGGGCAAATGATTATTGTCCGAGCTTCGGGTTATTTATTTGATCAGCAAATTCGTTATCCGGCTTGGGAAGCAACTAATAACCAACTGCGCCATTGGCTCGAAACCCTGAATCTAGGGGGAGTCATTCTTTTAGGCGGAAGCGCCGCAGAATTAGCTCTTAAAGCCCAAATGTTGCAAAAATGGGCAAAAATACCCCTATTTATTGCCGCCGATATTGAAGAAGGAGTAGGACAAAGATTCCCAGGAGCAACCAGATTTCCCCCACCTATGGCTCTGGGGGATATTGCCCGCAATCATCTAAGTCTGGGGTTAGATTATGCCCAACAAATGGGCTCTATAACGGCTCAAGAGGCTCTCAGTATTGGGATTAATTGGATTCTCGCTCCTGTGGTGGATGTGAATAATAACCCAGATAATCCTGTGATTAATATTCGTGCTTTTTCCGATAACCCTGAAATAGTCGCCCATCTCAGTCAAGCTTTTATTAAGGGAGCGCAAGCTTTCCCTGTTTTGACAACGGCTAAACATTTCCCAGGCCATGGCGATACTAGCACCGATTCCCATCTAGATTTACCTATTATTCCCCATACTAAAGAGAGATTAGAGAGTCTAGAATTATTGCCCTTTCAGGCTGCCATAGCCTCTGGAGTAGATAGCATCATGACGGCGCATTTATCCATTCCTGCTTGGGATAAAGATTATCCCGCTACCCTCTCTAAAATAATTCTTACTGAGCAGTTACGGCAAAATTTGGGGTTTGAGGGCTTAATTATTACGGATGCTTTAATCATGGGGGGAATTACTAAGTTTACTGAGCCAGAAGAAGTAGCAGTTAGAGCTATAGAAGCGGGTGCCGATATCTTATTAATGCCAACCAATCCGGTAGTGGCTATTGAAGCAATTTATAGGGCAGTACAAACAGGCAGATTAACAGAATCGAGAATTAGAGATTCTCTCGGGAGAATTGCCCGCGCTAAGGAAAAATTTTCGGCTAAGGATGGGGATTCTTTTTTATCTCAACTTTCCCAACCTCACGCAATTCAATTAGTAAAAGATATTTTAAAAGAGTCTTTAAAATGTAGTGAAAGTTTACCTATTAAACCTCTGCAAAATGCTCGAAATTTGATTATTGTAGATGATTTGTTAAATTGTGATTTTCTAGATAGGCAAAGTGCATCGGTAACAATTCCCAAGGAGTTGGGTTATCAATTGGAGTTAATGGATCAAACTACCTTAGCTAATTTTAAAGCAGATAAACCTACTTTATTACAAATTTTTATCCGAGGCAATCCCTTTAGAGGTAGTGCTGGATTAAATGATCTTGTTAAATTAATCTATCATAATTTATTAGAAAGTAAGCAATTACAAGCTCTGGTTATTTACGGCAGTCCCTACGTTTTAGATTGGGTTAATGGTATAGATTTACCTTGGGTTTTTTCCTACGGACAAATGCCTACGGCTCAGGAGTTGGCTCTTAAAACTTTGTTTGGTATTTCTCAAAAAACCGCAGATAAACGAGATAGTTTTATAGATAATTAATATACCAGATATACAGTTTTCTAGTCTACAGCGCCTTAACAAGTGCGATAGGATGTTTATCTAAGCGGATTTAGTATAGGAGGTTGATCAGATACTATGCTCAATAGACCTCATCGTGAGTTCCGATATCAATCAAGATAATCAAACTTTCTGCCGATATTTCATCCTGCTGCCAAGCAAAAATTATGCGATAATTGTAATCAACCGAACAAGACCATAATCCCTCTAACTGACCCGTTAATTTATGGGACTTTAAAGAAGATAAAAATGGATTCTCTGCTAGGATCTCTAAAACCCTAAATATCTTATCCCGCAATTGCGGATTTTTCTTGTTCAATCGCTTAAAAGCCTTTTTAAAGCTGTTGTCCCAGACTAAGTTAATTTTCTTCATCTATCAATAAATCAGCCATTAAATCATCTATGTTACCCTTTTTAGCTGTCCCCAAATCTAACCCAGCAAAGGTTAGTTGAGCGTTTTCAGCAATTTCAGAACGTCGTTTTTCGATTCTTCTCTTTTGAATCAACTCAAGTAGATAGTCTTGATCTTCTAATGACAAGACTTCGATAGAATCTATAATCTCCTGAAAAGATACGATGCTCATAGTTTTTTCTATTGTTTGTAACACTACCATCTCCTAATTCTACTACATTTTTTGCTATCCATCTAGTTCGATGTTTCTACCGTTCTGCATTCAGTCTAAAAACGACTGCACAATAAGGGGTTGAAAGCCTCCTTGACTGTGAATAAGCTCATCTTAATGAGAATAGGGCTTTGAGATATGCGAAATTGAAAAGATAGCGGGAAAAGTCAGAAGTGATATCAAGCTTACTGGACATTGAACCCTCATGAAAAAGGAGCGAAGATTTTTAAAGTAAAGAAAAGTTATGATTATGTCAACAGAAAAATTAGCAAATATCAGCTATCAATGACTGCGGTAATTGCGAACAGAGATATAATAGATGGGATAGAAGTGAGGATACAAACCCCCGACTATCAAAAAGAAGAGAAGGAATATTTAAAAATGACCTTAAGAGTCAGATATCTCCCACTCATTCAAATTTACATGACATTTTTGAGAAACTAGGCAAAAATATGAGAAAAATTGATATTGAAGAAGCGAAGAAGCAACCTGAAGCCTTATTTAGTTTAGCTGCGGACGAAGAAGAAATCATGATCACAGCTAATGAACAGCCGCTTTTTAAATTAGTACGGTTTCATCAACCACTAAAACGTCGTCAAAGAGGCAGTGCTAAGGATTTAATTTCAATATCTCCCGACTTTGAGCAGCCTTTAGAGGAGTTTAAAGTAGACAAGCTTTGACTGGCTAGTTCTGTATCTCCTTCGAGTAAGTATCCTTATATTAATTGGATTAAACATTCAATATTCTTCATGAAAACTGACAGTCTGTTTTACAAAATGTTTTTAGATTTCCCAGAGATATTTTTTGAGCTAATTGGTCAACCAGAAAGTTCTAGCTTAAATTATCGATTTACCTCGCAGGAAGTCAAGCAGTTATCTTTTAGATTAGACGGACTATTTCTTCCCATTCAAGATAGCCCAATCTCTCCCTTTTACTTAGTTGAAGTTCAATTTCAACCGAGGGAGGAACTGTACTATCGCTTGTTCTCCGAACTCTTCCTCTATCTTAAACAATATCAACCGCTCTCACCGTGGCAGGTTGTGGTTATCTATCCCAATCGTCAAGTTGAGAGAATCCCATTCCACCAATTTGAGGAAATGCTGTCGCTTTGGAGGGTTCAAAGAATTTACCTCAATGAGTTGGAGGAGACAGAGCCTACCTCCTTGGGTATTGGTGTTCTTAAACTGATGATCCAAAATGAATCGCAAGCTATCAACTCTGCTAAGATACTAATTGAAAGGATATCGACTGAAATAGCCGAACCTCAAACTCAAAGAAATGTTATTAATCTGATCGAAAGTATTATTATTTACAAGCTACCCTTGAAAAATAGAGAGGAAATAGAAGCCATGTTTGAATTACAAGACCTAAAGAAGACTAGATTTTATCAAGAAGCCCTAGGCGAAGGCAAACTGGAAGGAATGCAAGAGGGAGAGGTCTTAGGTAGACAGAAAGGGGAGGCAAATCTAGTTATTCGGCTGCTTAATCGGCGTTTCGGAGAAATTCCCCAGAATCTAAGGGAAAAAATTCTAGCAATGTCAATTGAGCAACTGGAAAATCTAGGGGAATCCCTACTGGATTTTGAAAGCCTGTCTGATCTTGTCAACTGGCTTGACAGATAAGGTGACAAATGATGGGCGAGACTAAGGACTTTTTTTGATTAACTTTCCTAAACTGTACTGTGTTAGTTGCCAAGCAAATAATACCAAAAAACAAGGATTGTTAATCAAATACCGTTGCCAAAGTCTTCTCGGCTCTTGTAAAAAACGATAAAGCCATTCTAAACCAAGTGCCATCATCCAGCGCGGAGATTGGGAGACTTGCCCACTATGGAAACTAAAAGCAGCACCTACTCCCATCATAACGGCGTTTAATTTTCCCTGCTGTCTACCCATCCATTCTTCCTGTTTCGGGCACCCTAAGCCCACCAATACCACCTTAGCCCCCGTACTGGCAATACGTTTGCGATCTTCTGCTTCTTCTTCAAGAGAAAGAGGATGAAAGGGAGGAGCATACACCCCCGCAATGATTAAACGAGGAAAACGCTCTTTGAGATTATACTCAAGTTGTTTTAGAACAGTATCCGTACCACCGTATAAAAAAATAGGAATTTGCAATTGCGCCGCGCGATCGCACCAAGCTAACATCAAATCAGGCCCATAAACTCGGGTAGGGTGGGGGATTCCTAGGAATTTTAAGCTCCAAACTAAGGGCATGCCATCAGGGGTAACTAAAGCCGCCCCATTGATAATTCTTTGATAGGATTGATGCCAGTAGCCCATCATCACCAGATGCACATTAGCGGCGACGATATAACAAGAGCTTTGTTGATCTACCCAATAGACAATGCGATCGCAAGCATCCCCATAGGAAGTATCATCAATACGGGTGCCAATAATCCGACGATGGGCAGGATTCATGATGTTATTGACTTAGAGCCTTGAGAAATCGGTTTAAACTACTAAATAATCCTGTTTTTTTGGGGATAGGGGTTTCCGTGTTGCTAGAATCCCTAGGATTAAGAATCTCCTCTAGGGCATCTCCTACGGGCTTTTGGGGTTCCTCTGTAATCAATTCATAACCCTCTGCCTTTTCTCGCCAAACTTGCCAGAGGGAGGGGTAGGAACGGAGGACAATGCCCGACTCTAGGGGTTTAATGTAGTAGGAAGACTCAATGGTATTTAAAAACCTTTCCCGTAGTTGACGGGCAGCATAACCAATACCGACGATCGCCACATCTTCTAGTTGGGGAATAAGTAAAACAACCGGACGACCTTGGGCTATATTGTAGAGCTTTTCGACGGATTGCACCTCTACCGAAGAAGGACAGACAACTAAAAAGGCTTGATCCTCCGCCGTCACCTTCATTTCTATGGGAGTGTTACGACTACCAAGATCACCAATTTTAAACTCTGTCTCACCCCAATCCCGACGAGCCAGGGCCGCCGCTCCCGCATCGGGAAAGAGCACCTTCAAACCTGAGCCATAGTTGGCAAAAAGAGGGACGAATTGGCGGGCCAGGGATTGAGCTTGGAGGGCAATTTCGGGAATGAGTAATTCCACCTGTAGAAGATTTATCCCTGCTTCTAGGGCTAATTGGGTGGCTTCCTTGGCTTGATCGATCGTCTCTTCTAAATTACGGGGAACAGTGGACATCTTCTTTTTAACGGTTTGTCCCATTTTATCATGTGGGGTTCGGCAAAAAAAAGTCAAGCCCCGAAAAGAGAATGGTATAATGTGATTCCCCTGCCCTTATTCATAAACTCCCCATGGTAACGCCCTCCACTGAAGAAATTGTTGCAGCCCTAGAAACCCCCGTAGAATTTAACTTTCAACTACCCGATCCAGAGGATGAAAGCCTACCGGAGCAAGAATTTCGAGAACATTTAGATGCCGTTTGGCAAGTCTGCGATCGCTTTGATTTACAAACAGATATTTGGCGCGGGCGCATTCTTAGGGCAATTCGAGATCGGGAAAAACAAGACGGTGATGGGAGAGGTACAGGCTTCCTCAATTGGTTAAAATTGCGCGAAATCACCAAAAGTCAAGCATATTCCTTAATTCAACTAGCCAACAGTGCCGATACTCTCATAGCCGATGGGGAACTAGATATCAATAGTATCAACAAGTTTAGTAAACGCGCCTTTGTGGAAACCGCTAAATCTGCCCCCGAAGTACAACGCTTAGTTAGTGAAGCCGCCCAAAAAGGCGATCGCATTACCCGCAGGGAAGTTAAGCAACTCGCCGATGAATGGACAGCCATGAGTTCAGATTTACTACCCAATGAGGTTAAGGAAAAATCCACCGAAGGAGTGCTTCCTGCGCGTCACTTGGCCCCTTTAGTCAAGGAAATGGAAAAACTCCCCGATAGCCACCTAGACAGTCTCAAAAAACAACTTATTGAAAATCCCGATGTAGATACCATCAAAGCTGCTACCTCCGGCGCTCGTAACTTGGCTAAATATTTAGATGCAGCAGCCCAGGTACAAACCCTCAAACGAGGATCTTTAGATATTGAAATGGCCTTAGATGAAGCCCTACGCCTAGATTGTCTGAATACCGCCGCAGATTTGGTTAAACAAGCTACCCAACTAGAGCAAACGGTAGCCAAACTCTATACTACTTGGAAACGTTTAGGCAGTTTAGCAGATCGTCTTTATGTAGATACGGGAGCTAGTAATCCTCATTTGCGTTCCATGCTAACTTGCTTGGAATTACTCACCAGTGAAGTTATAGAAGTAGAATTAGATGAGGCAGGGCATAGAACAGTAAGATTACGCATTATCAGCGACGGTGAAAGCTAATGAAAGCCGAAAATCAAGGTAAATGGAGTTTTTGGTCCGTCTTTAGCTCAACTTTTTTGACTATATTCCTGGCGGAAATGGGCGATAAAACCCAGTTGGCGACTCTCCTAATGAGTGCCCAATCCCAATCTCCCTGGGTGGTTTTTGCGGGCTCTGCTGTGGCTCTAATTGCCACCAGTCTACTAGGGGTAATCCTTGGCTATTGGATCTCCCGTCGTCTTTCTCCCCAAACCCTTGATTTAGCTGTAGCTCTTTTATTGTTGGTGATTACGGGCTTATTGATCGGAGATATTCTCAATTCTTAGGGTTTATTTATCATGGATTGGCAATTGTTTGGATTGAGTTTTATTACCGTGTTTCTCGCAGAAATTGGCGACAAAAGCCAACTAGCAGCGATCGCCCTAGGGGGAAGTTCCCAATCTCCTAAAGCTGTATTTTTAGGCTCGGTTATAGCCTTAATTTTGGCTAGTTTTTTGGGGGTAATTGCGGGAGGTAGCATTGCCCAAGTTCTCCCCACTAAAGTACTAAAGGGTTTAGCTGCCTTGGGTTTTGCTCTTTTAGCTGTTAAGCTTTTATGGCCTTCGGATGGGGAATATTAACCCGGTTGTTTCCCTGAGGCAATAAATTGTAAAGCGACACCGTTCATACAATAACGCTTACCCGTAGGCCTTGGTCCATCATCAAAGACATGACCTAAATGGCCACCACAACGGCGACAATGTACCTCTACCCTGGTCATAAATAATGATCTATCTACCGAAGTTCCAATGGCGGCCTCTATGGGAGCATAGAAACTAGGCCAGCCCGTCCCACTGTCAAACTTGGTTTCTGAGCTAAATACAGGCAACTCACAGGCAGCACAGGCAAAAGTCCCCGCACGGTGCTCCTTATCCAAGGGACTCGTATGGGCTCTTTCTGTTCCGTGTTTCCGCAAGACGTTGAACTGTCCTGGCGTGAGGACTTTAAGCCATTCCGCTTCTGTTTTACTGATTTCAAAAGTCTCATTAGGACTTGCCATGACTTTTTTACTCCTAAGGGAACAAGAGGATAGATAGGTAGTGCCGATAACCGCGATACCGAGCTTTAAAAAACTTCTTTTCTTCATACCTACTCATTATAGAGGAACAGAGGCTTGCTTAGAGGGTCAAAGGAGGTTAAAAGAGAGGAAGTTACAGGCTTGTTAGATAATTGGGTATAACCGATATAGTCGATTAACAAAATAATGCCTAATCATCTAGCTCAATCCCAAAGTCTCTACCTAAAAAAACACGCATTTAATCCTATTAATTGGTGGTATTGGGGAGATGAAGCCTTAAATCAAGCAAAAGCAGAAAATAAGCCTATTTTTCTCTCTATCGGTTACTCTAGCTGTCATTGGTGTACTGTGATGGAGGGAGAAGCCTTTTCAGATCCAGAAATTGCCCTTTACTTAAACGAATATTTTCTACCGATTAAAGTAGATAGAGAGGAACGCCCGGATGTAGATAGTATTTATATGCAAGCTCTACAAATGATGACGGGACAAGGGGGCTGGCCCTTAAATATTTTCCTGACTCCTTACGATTTAATTCCCTTCTATGGCGGTACCTATTTCCCTGTGAATCCTCGTTTTGGTCGTCCGGGGTTTTTACAGGTTTTGGAGTCTATTCGACGCTTTTATGACCAAGAAAAAGAAAAACTGAGGGATATTAAACAGGAAATTTTCACCATTCTCCAACAGTCGGCTTTTTTACCCTCTAGTGAGTCCGATATAGAAGCAGATGAGTTGTTATCAATGGGGATAAAAACCAATACCGAGGTAATTACCCCAAGCTCCCAGGATTTAGGTCGTCCTAGTTTTCCTATGATTCCCTACGCTAATTTAGCTTTGCAAAATGCCCAAGCCGTTAGTTACCAAAGGGGAAGAGATTTAGCCCTAGGAGGGATTTATGACCACGTTGGCGGCGGCTTTCATCGTTATACCGTAGATTCAACCTGGACTGTTCCCCATTTTGAAAAAATGCTCTACGACAATGGACAGATTTTAGAGTATTTAGCTAATCTTTGGAGTAGTGGTCAACAACAACCTGCTTTTAAAAGAGCGATCGCCTGGACGGTAAAATGGTTAAAAAGAGAAATGACAGCCCCGTTGGGATATTTTTATGCGGCTCAGGATGCGGATAATTTTGCCTCAGTTACAGATATTGAACCCGAAGAAGGGGAGTTTTATGTCTGGAAATATAGCCAATTAGTAGCAGAGTTGACCAAGGATGAATTAGAAGCCATGGAAGCTACTTTTTTTATTACCCCTGCTGGTAATTTTGAAGAAAAAATCGTTTTACAATGTCGCCAAGAAGGAGAGTTTTTGCCTGAAGTAGAAACTGCTTTAGATAAATTATTTAGTTTGCGTTATGGTCAAAATCGGAGCGAGATATTAACTTTTTCCCCTGCTCCCGATAACGAAACCGCTAAATCTAGACCATGGCCAGGACGGATTCCCCCCGTGACAGATACTAAGATGATTGTCGCTTGGAATAGTCTTATGATTTCAGGACTAGCCCGAGCCTATGCTGTTTTTAAAGAGGGTGAATATTGGGATTTAGCCACGGGTGCTGTCGAGTTTATTTTAGAAAATCAATTAGTTAATGGTCGTTTGTATCGGCTCAATTATGATGGTGTTGTTTCGGGTTTAGCCCAATCGGAAGACTATGCTTTTTTGATTAAGGCTTTACTAGATGTGCAAACCGCTCAACCTGGGCAAAGGATTTGGTTAGAAAAAGCTCTAGAGATACAAGAACAATTTGATGAGCTTTTTTGGTCTATAGAAACAAAGGGTTATTTTAATACAGCCAATGATGATACCCAAAATTTAATTATCCGAGAACGAGCCTACATAGACAATGCCACTCCTGCGGCTAATGGGGTAGCTCTGGCTAATTTAGTGCGTTTAGCCCGTTTAACCGATGATCTGGAGTATTTAGAAAGGGCGAAAGAAGGGCTCCAGGCCTTTGGGGCGATTATGAGCCGATCTCCCCAAGCTTGTCCGAGTTTATTTGTGGCTTTAGATGGGTACAAGAACGGTATTTGTGTAAAAAGCAGTTTAGAATGTCTAGAGATGCTGGCACAGCAATATTTTCCTAGGACGGTTTATCGTACCGCAGAGGGATTACCAGAGGGGGCTATAGGCCTAGTTTGTCAAGGGCTTTCTTGTCTAGAACCTGCTTTTAGTGAGGAGCAGTTACTAGGGCAGATGCGGGGGTTGAAATCCTAGGTAAAATGTAAGTAAATTTATTAGATAAGCAGAAAATGGCAACTATTTGGGAACTAGACTTTTATTCTCGACCAATTTTAGATGAAGATAACAAAAAACTCTGGGAAGTGTTGATTTGTGAGAGTCCGAACGAAAAGCAAAATCCCGAAGCGTTGTTTAAATATTCCCAATTTTGTTCTAATCAGACAGTCAATTCTCTCTGGTTAACAGCAGCCCTGGAGAAAGCAATGCAAGAATCTGGGGAAACGCCTAAAAGAGTGCGCTTTTTCCGTCGTCAGATGAATAATATGATTACTAAAGCCTGTGAGGATTTGGGGATAGTTGCCGCCCCTAGTCGTCGTACCTTTGGGCTAAATCAATGGCTCAGGGAAAGACAACGGGATTTTTATCCCCATCAAGCGGGTTATGATGAAAAGTCGGCACAGTCGGAGATGGTTCAATATCCACCCCTCAATGCTGTAGCCCTACCTGAGGCGATTCGCGGCGATAAACGAGATAAATGGTCTTTTGTCAGTTTAGAGGCTGCTGCCTTTGCTGATATGGGGGAATGGGAGATTAGTTTTGGGGAGAGTTTTCCCCTGTCTATGGTGGGGATTGGTGCGGAGGTAAAAATCCCTGGGTTGATTATTTTTTCCCCGCGATCGCTCCCTTTAGCGGCGTGGATGTCGGGGTTAGAAATGGATTATCTGAAGGTGGAAATGGGAGCTAACCCCATTATCCGTTTAGAAACCGGTGCTAGTGACAGTTGGATTTTGGCGAATCTTACTGATCCCCAAACCCTAGCCGAAGCCAAGAGCTTTGAAGAAAGGAAGCTACAGACGCAAAAAGTCCATTTTTTAGCCATACAAGCCAATCCTGAGACGGAATCCTTTGCGGGATTTTGGTTACTGAAGGAAGAAGAAATGTAATTTATCCGTAAATATACGGTTGACAAGAATAGGGAGGGAACTATAAAAACTTATACTCCTGAAAATTGTTTATAATCCTATGTTCAAAGATTATTGCCAAACCGAGCATTTAGTGCTAGGGCTCTATGCCAAACAACTGACAGAGATCAAAATCGCCATCCACGCTGGACGATCTGTTTTAGTAATCGGCGAAATGGGAAGTGGGAAAACGACTCTAGCTAGAAGGTTGCTAGGGGAAATCTCTGGTTTAAACACAGCGATCGCATCCTACGACGGTAGTTCCAAACAAGCCTTAATTGATATTGCCGAAGGCTTAGAAATACCGACAACCAACGCCAAGGGCAAAAATTTAACCTCAGACGCTCTCAAGGAGAAGATTTTAGCTGAATCTGACGAGAGAACCCTAATTGTTTGTGATAATGTCCATCGTTGGCCAGCATCCTTGCGGTATTGGCTAGAACGTCTGTATGCTAAGGGGGTAATTTTGTTATTTCTTTCCATGGTCAATGTCAGAAAAGATATTTTCCTGCGTGTCATCAAGATTAAGCTCCCCAAGCCCACGGAAGCCGAAATCAGGGATATTATGATCACCGAAGCCATATTACTGGGCTATGATATGACTATGCAGAAATTGTCCCACCTCCAACAATTTGCTGGCTCCAACCCCCTGCTGGCTAAAAAAGTAGTTGGCGAGGCACAATGCGGCAGATACGAACAAGATGGGGAACATACGCGGTATATTAATGTCGCTCCCATGGTCAATACCCTGATCGTTATTGTGGCTATGATTAAATTGGCGGCTGCAGGAGTTGACGATACAACCTTGTACGTAATCGGTGGGCTGATGGTGATGTTGATGATCAGTGGAAGGTATATATGTTATGCCATTGGTCAGACTTTTGACAGAAAATAAGTTACCCTAGTCACATAAAGACAAAAAGCCCAACCGCATATCCGTGTTGGGTTCTCTCAGTTCTGTTGGTAAACTATCGGGGGTATTGTTATGACTGACACAAATAACGAAGCAAAAGCTCCCTTACTGGGAATAGGGAATCAGGAGAGGGTAAAAAAGTTTAGTACAGGTATGTCTATCCTTAACAACACCCTAGAAAATAGTTCAGCTTTTTTTGACATTTTTAGTACAGACGAATCCATATCCGACAAGCTCGAGGCTGCATCCCGTATAGCGGGGGAAAATACTACTGTGGGTAGAATATTGGGTCACATAGCCACTTTATCGGAAACTCAGCAGAATGTTGTCGGGGTTTTGTCTGTGGTGGGAGATGCGGGACTACCGGAGAAGCATATCGAGGGTATTCTCAATAGTCAAAAGTGATTAAAAACCCATGGATACACAGTCTTCCCTCAAACCTATCCTACAGGAAATGGTAGCTCAGGGAATTTTAAACTTTGACGGAGAACGCTATCGCCTTAGTAAAGAAACGGCCTCTGCGGTGGCAGAAATACCCTATAGGGATCATTTTCTAAACCAGGTAGGGCAATATTTTGAGGAGATGAGGCAAAATAACCCCTCTGAGTTTATTTTAGAGAAAAAAGCTCAGAAATTAGAACTGAATCCTAGCCTAAAAACAGAATTAGACCAATTGGTAACTATGGGTATAGTGGAGTTTGACGGAGAACGCTATCGCCTTAGTAATGTAGCGAGAAATATAGTAGCCGAAAATGCCCTCTTTCGTCCTTCCCTGAAGACAATCCTTGCTTACTTTACCTCCCAACTGAGAAAGCAGCCAAAAAGTTTGTTACTGAGAGAGAATAGAACCCTTAAAATCTTGAAATATGAGGCAAAAAAAGCTGGCTTAGAAGAACAACTAAAGATACTACAGGAAGCCATAGATAATGGCTTATCACAGTTCCAAACTACCAAACCCTTGGCTTTTAGTAAGTTTATCCCTATGGTATTTGGTCTAGGCTTTTTAGGACTATCTATCGGATATTTTCTCACACCCCGTCCCCCAGTAGTGAATTTACCCCCTGAACCTATTAGTCAACCCTCCCCACAAAAACGAGCATCTCCATTACCCCAACCTCCTCTGGTAGTATTGCCATCACCCCAACCCAGTCCGGTAGTATTGCCTTCCCCGTCTCCTATCCAAACACCAACTCCAGTAACCCAACCTAGGGTAGTACCAAAAGAGAACATATCTATAAAAAAAGATGATGTCCCCCCCAAAGTTATACCCAAGACACCTATACCCAAGGTAAAACCCCAGACTAAGCCCCAGAAGGAGAATATTGTTCCTCCTAAAAATATCCCGAAACCAACCCCGACCCCTACACCAGAACCCGCAGAGTCTCCTGGCGAAGATTCCAACGATTTGCATTTATATTAGTGATGGTTTGGAGGAGAATAATTAGAATATGTTAAAACAAGATTTGGTATTATCCCTAGGACAAAGGAATCAAATTAACCCAATCCTTGTATTTTGGCTCCCTGTTGCTGACAATTTCGTTCAGTTTGCTTTTCAACTCGTAGGTAATGGGTTTGGGTTCAGGTAAATGATAGGTTTCAATTTGTTTAATTGGGGCAATCTTAGCCGCAGTTCCACACAAAAATACCTCATCAGCAATCAACAACTCGGTTTTGGGAAATAGTTATACAAACATTGGGGAAAGTTGTACACAAGTCAGACATTAGGCAATCATGAAGGTATACGGAGATACCTGGATGTAGAGATATGAGGTGTAATTGCTTAGGTGTTTCCCATGAACACAGTCTCTCTTCTCAATACTTCTATTCCCAATATTGGCTTACAAGAACTTCTCGCAAAATTGAACAAGTATGGCGGTTTTGTTGTCACCCCCAATGTGGATCATGTCGTAAGGTTACAGCAGGACGTGGAATTGTTAAACGCTTATCAACAGGCTGGACTACAGCCAACATTAACATTTCATGAAGATAGACTTGACAAAATTAACACAGCCTTAACCTGCCAAGAATGCTCTGAGGGTAACATAGGGATAAAAAGCCCAACCATATATCTGTGTTGGGTTCTCTCAGTTCTATTAGTAAACTATCGGGGATATTGTTATGACTGACACAAATAACGAAGCAAAAGCTCCCTTAGGGGGGATAGGGAATCAGGAGGGGAGGAGGAAGATTAGTACGGCTATGTCTATCTTTAACAGCACCCTTGAAAATAGTTCAGCTTTTTTTGATATTTTTAGTGCAGATACGTCTATATCCGACAAATTCGGGGCTGCATCGAGTATAGCGGGTGAGGATACTGCTGTGGGTAAAATATTAAGTAAGATGGCTACTTTATCGGAAAATCAGCAGAATATTGTTGGGGTTTTGTCTATGGTTGGAGATGCGGGGCTACCTGAGGAGCATATCGAGGGCATTCTCAATAGTCAAAAGTGATTAAAAACCCATGGATACACAGTCTTCCCCCAAACCTATCCTACAAGAAATGGTATATCAAGGAATTTTAAACTTTGATGGACAACGTTATCGCCTTAGTAAAGAAACGGCCTCTGCGGTGGCAGAAATACCCTATAGGGAGCAGTTTCTAACCCAAGTCTGGCAATATTTTGAGGAGATGAGGCAAAATAATCCCTCTAAGTTTATTTTAGAGAAAAAAGCCTTTGAAAAACTGCAAATCCAAGCCCAGAAATTAGGACTAAATCCTAGCATCAAAACAGAATTAGACCAATTGATTACTATGGGTATAGTGGAGTTTGATGGACAACGCTATCGCCTTAGTAAGGAAACGGCCTCTGCGGTGGCAGAAATACCCTATAGGGAGCAGTTTCTAACCCAGGTAAGTCAATATTTTGAGGATATGAGGCAAAATAACCCCTCTGAGTTTATTTTAGAGAAAAAGGCCTTTGAAAAACTGCAAATCCAAGCCCAGAAATTAGGACTAAATCCTAGCCTCAAAACAGAATTAAATCAATTGATTACTATGGGTATAGTGGAGTTTGACGGACAACGCTATCGCCTTAGTAATATAGCTAGAAAGCTAGTAGTCGAAAATGTCTTCTTTCGTCCTTCCCTGAAGACAATTCTTGCTTACTTTACCTCCCAACTGAGAAAGCAGCCAAAAAGTTTGTTACTGAGAGAGAATAGAACCCTTAAAATCTTGAAATATGAGGCAAAAAAAGCTGGCTTAGAAGAACAACTAAAGATACTACAGGAAGCCATAGATAATGGCTTATCACAGTTCCAAACTACCAAACCCTTGGCTTTTAGTAAGTTTATCCCTATGGTATTTGGTCTAGGCTTTTTAGGACTATCTATCGGATATTTTCTCACACCCCGTCCCCCAGTAGTGAATTTACCCCCTGAACCTATTAGTCAACCCTCCCCACAAAAACGAGCATCTCCATTACCCCAACCTCCTCTGGTAGTATTGCCATCACCCCAACCCAGTCCGGTAGTATTGCCTTCCCCGTCCCCTATCCAAACACCGACTCCAGTAACCCAACAAGGGGTAGTGATAAAAGAGAACATATCTGTAAAAAAAGATGATGTCTCCCCCAAAGTTATACCCAAGGTAAAACCTCAGATTAAGCCCCAGAAGGAGAATATTGTTCCTCCTAAAAATATCCCGAAACCAACCCCAACCCCAGAGCCCGCAGAGTCTCTTGAGGAAAATTCCCACGATTTGCATTTATATTAGTCATGGTTTAGGGGCGAATAATTAGAATATATTAAAACAAGATTTGGTATTATTCCTAGGACAAAGGAATAACATTAACCCAATCCTTATATTTCGGTTCCCTGTTGCTGACAATTTCGTTCAGTTTGCTTTTCAACTCGTAGGTAATGGGTTTGGGTTCAGGTAAATGATAGGTTTCAATTTGTTTAATTGGGGCAATCTTAGCCGCAGTCCCACACAAAAATACCTCATCAGCAATTAACAACTCGGTTTTATCAATCGGTCTTTCTTGGGTAGTAAATCCTAAATCTTTAGCAACAGTTAAAACACTATCTCTAGTAATTCCTTCGAGAATATCTTGATCAACAGATGGCGTAATTAACTTCCCATTTCTCACCATAAAAATATTCATTCCCGTGGCTTCACATACCTTACCCTGGGAGTTCATGAGAATTGCTTCATCAAAGCCTGACTCTACCGCTTCTGTTTTGGCTAAAGCCGAAGTAATATAAGCACCACTAATTTTTCCACGCAGGGGGAAACTTCTATCTTCTTGACGATACCAAGAGCTAAAACGACATTTAACTTCACCATCTAAATAGTTGTCCATGTAGAGCCCATAGACGAGAAAATCTTTCTCAATACCATGGAGTCTAGGGGCAATTCCTAAGCCGGAGCTATAGACCAAAGGACGAATATAAAAAGACTCAGTGGGCTGGTTTTTCTGCACAAAATCAACTATAATCTGTTGAATCTTACCAGGGTCAATATCATAATTTAAAAACTTGGCACTCTGACTGAGACGTTGGCAATGGCGCTCTAGTCGAAATAATAAAATTTGTGTAGAGTTTTGAGGGTCACAAATTCCCCGTAAACCACCGAAAGCCGCCGTTCCGTAGTGCAAGGCGTGGGTAGCCACGGAAATCTTTGCATTTTCAAAGGGAATAAATTGATTTTTAAAGTACGCGATGGGTAAAAAGGGTTGCTCTTGTTTCATTGTTAATGGAGATTTCAGATTAAAATTGTCCAATCCAAGCCGCAAAGTTTTGCTTTTGGGCATTAGAAGGATTTGGGACTCTAACCACTTCATAACGGCTAGGTGTGGGAATTGCCAACTGTACAGGCAAGTTTCTCAGTTCGTCTTGATGAAAGACCGTAACTTGAATCATATCACCTGCTCGGTAGTCTTTGAGCCGTTCGTTTAATTGTTCGGCAGTAACTCGTATCCCGTCAATGGCTAGGAGTTCATCCTCTGCATCAATTCCAGCAATCTGCGCGGGAGATTGGCTTTCGACAAATTTAATTATTTCTTTACCATTCTCTAGGAGTACCTTAATCCCTAGATGGGGTATGGCTTCTTCT
Organism: Microcystaceae cyanobacterium; assembly: GCA_040398185.1. Classification (GTDB taxonomy): domain Bacteria; phylum Cyanobacteriota; class Cyanobacteriia; order Cyanobacteriales; family Microcystaceae; genus JBBAUO01. Next base: position 38,723 of record JBBAUO010000006.1, read on the forward strand.
TCAATGACGGTTTTTAATTGTAAGCCAAAGGGCTCAAAGTATTCATCAAAGGGTAACTCCTCCACACCATCGAGATATTTGTCATAGAAATCGCTTAAATCTAGCGCGGCTACGGATTCAATCTGTTCTTTTAAGTCTTCGGGAGTAAAGCCTGTTTCGGTTTTACCAAATTTTTCCCACATGATAACCATCACATCATCGAGGGAGCGTTGATTGTTGTGGTATCGACGGATAAGTAAATCTAAAAGCAATGAGACTAATTCTCCCTTGAGATAGTAGGAAATTTGCGAATTATTGCTGTTAGAGTCTCGTCGGTAGAGTTTAATCCAAGTATCAACGCTTGATTCCCTGAGGGCTTGTATTTTTCGCCCAGGAATGCCTAGGAAGCTACTGATATCTTTACTGAAATTGTCCAAAAATGTTTTGGTGTCAGAAACTCCCGCACGTCGAGGGATGACAATATCATAATAGCTGGTAACACCTTCAGAAAACCATAATGAGGGGGTATAGTTTTCTTGGTCGTAGTCAAAAATCTCTAGGGCTTTGGGGCGAATCCTTTTTACATTCCACAGGTGGAAAAACTCATGGGTAACTAACTGCATAAAACGATTATAGGAATCCTTAGCTCGAAAGCCAAAGCGCGGGTAGTTGAGGGTGCAGGATGATTTATGCTCTAAGCCACCATAGCTATTACCCGAAAGATGTAATAGGAAAATATATTTTTCGTAGGGTAATCCTCCAAATAAATCGGCTTGGTAACGAATTACTTTTTCAGTGTCTTTAATCACTTGTTCTGGCTTAATATTTCCCTTTCCCCACACTACTAATTCATGGGGTTTTCCTAAAACTTCAAACTCATATTTATTATGGATTCCTATTTCTACTGGGCTATCGACTAGGGTATCAAAATCCTTGGCAATAAAGGTATTATCCTGATGGGGGTGGGGGGTTAAAGAGGTACTTACTCGCCAATTTTGATAGGGAGGAATGATATTGAGGGTGAGGGGTTCTTTCTCTAATCCTGGAACGAATAAAAATAAAGCCGCACCATTAAAATATCCATGAGTTTTGTCCAGATGGTTGGTTCTCACGGTTAAATCATTGGCAAAAATACGATATTTTATTACTATGCTTGTCTGGCTTTGGGTATTAATTCGCCAGTGATTTTTACTAAGTTTCTGCCCATTGAGGGGAGTAAAACTGGGGGTTAAAGCTTGGAAATCCTGCAAAAGCCTGGCATATTCCCGCACTAAATAGGAGCCTGGGGTCCAAACAGCCATTTTTAAGTCTAAATTAGGCTGATTCCATCCTTGAATCTCTAATGTTACCTCAAAGAGATGGGTTTGGGGTTGAGGCATCTCGACTTTGTAGGTTAGAGTGGGATATAGGGGGTGAGGTATCGGGGATGGAGTGAGAACTGCTTTTGTCATTAGAATGGGGCTTGAATTTTTCAGACTTGAGTAGTATATTGGTATTGATTGAATACCGGATCGGCAAATATATTAAATGCTACAATCATTATGGTCATCATGCCAACCAATCAACAAGCGATCGCATCAGTTTGTATTTGTCAGTCTCTTTCTGATATGTTACAGCCGATTTATCTATTTCGTTATGACCCTGTGAACAAGCAGATTTTTATTTTAGCAGGAATAGACGAAACCATAGAAATTATTATCCCTGAAAATGGCAAAATTGAGGTTTTAAACGATGAATGAGCCAAATTTTAAACTTATGAGCCGAAAAGAATTGAAAACCTATATCCGTCAACACCCCACGGATGATGAAGCCATCAGAGAATTATTTGTGCATCGGTGGAGTCTGAATGCCAAAAGTTATCCCCATCCCTATCAGATGAGTAAGGAAGAGTTAGACAATATTTTCCGTTTTCGGCAATCTCAAGACTCCTAAGCACTATTTTTGTTGATACCAATAAAACTGCTGATTTTCAAATGAGTAGAGGCATTAGAAATATTCTTGATAATCAGGGGAATAAAGATGATTTAATAGCATTTTTTATTGATCGTAATCTTCCAGTAGACGAAATACAGGCTCATAATCTGGCAGACGAAATTTTAATAAATCCTCCACAACAAGGTTTTCTGACTATCTCTAATGCTTTACAGTGGAGACTGCAGTATACTAGAGTAATAGAACTTGCTGGCTACGAACAGGGTCTAATAAATTTATACGGTAATTTATGAACGATAAAATAAACAAAGCCCAAATTGAATTTGGAGATTTTCAAACTCCTCCTATGTTGGCGGGAGAAATTTGTCGTAGATTACTAGAATTTGGAATTGAACCTAAACTCATCATTGAGCCAACTTGTGGAGTTGGTTCTTTTGTCGATGCTAGTCTTAAATACTTTCCCTCTACAAGTAAAGTTATTGGTATTGACATCAATCAAAATTACCTCAAACAAATCGAACAAAAAAAGGAAATCGAACTTATAAATGGAGATTTTTTTACTATTGATTGGCTGTCTATATTTGACAAAAACATAAATAATAACATTTTATTTTTAGGTAATTTACCTTGGGTTACAAATTCAAAGCAGGGCTTAATTGAAGGATATAATTTACCTCAAAAAGAAAATTTAAAAGGACTAACTGGACTGGACGCTTTAACTGAAAAAAGTAATTTTGATATATCTGAGTGGATGTTAATAAAACTTGTTGATATACTGCAAATCCATTCGGGTTATTTAGCATTTATATGTAAGACATCCGTAGCAAGAAAGTTACTTACATACATTCACGACAAAAAACATCGTTTAACTTATGCTGCTATTTTAAATATTAATTCTAAAAAATATTTTAATGTTTCTATAGATGCTTGTTTATTATTCTGTCAGTTCGATCAAGATATATATAATTATGAATGTCAAGTATTTGAAGATTTACAAAAACAAAAGCAATCCTATAAATTAGGATATCGAGAAGGGATTATACTTAAACAAGTAGAGGTATTTGATCGCTTAAGCTATCTGTATAATAAACATCAGAAGAAATGGCATTCAGGTATTAAACATGATTGTTCAAAAGTCATGGAACTTAAAAGAATAAATAATAAACTTTTTAATAATTTAGGAGAAGAAGTAGAAATAGAAGATACTTACCTTTATCCCTTATTAAAAGGTTCTGATGTTGCCAATGGTAGAATCCATAAAACCAATCGTTATTTAATTGTAACTCAAAAGCTTCTAGCAGACCCAACAGAATCAATTACAGAAATTGCTCCAAAAACGTGGCAATACTTACAAAATCATGCTAATTTTTTTGATTCTAGAAAAAGTAAGCTCTATAAAAATAGTTCAAGATTTTCTATTTTTGGTGTAGGGAACTACTCATTCACTCCTTGGAAAATTGCAATTTGTGGACTATACAAAAAACTATCATTTTCACTAATTAATCCCCTAGAAAATAAACCAGTAGTTTTTGATGATACAGTCTATTTTCTGAGTTTTAATACCCATAATGAAGCCCATAGAGTTTTAGATATTCTCAACTTTGACATAGCCATGCAATTTCTATCTGCCTTAATTTTTTGGGATGAAAAACGACCAATTAAAGCTAGTATTCTCAATTCATTTAACCATGAGGTTTTTCTCGTCAAATGTTAGATACTCAATGGCAAATACCACCTATTTTTCCCATTCCAGACTGGTTTTTAGAAATCCTGGATAGTTACACAGAAGATTATCCGGGGTTGTATGTCGCCCAATTACTCTGGGGAAGAGGAATCCAAGACGCAAAAACCCTAATTGGATTTCTAGACGTAGAAGAGTATGTCCCTAGTAGCCCCTTTGATTTTGGCAAGGAAATGTTATGGGCGGTGGAGCGATTAAAAAAAGCCCTAGAAACAGGGGAAAAGATTAGTATTTGGGGAGATTTCGATGCAGATGGAGTCACGGCTACCAGTGTACTTTGGGAAGGCTTAGGACAGTTTTTTCCCCAGGAGTTACAACTAAGTTATTATATACCCCATCGCTTCCAAGAATCCCACGGACTTAACCGCCAGGGAATTTTAAAATTAGCCCAACAGGGGGTTACATTGATTGTTACTTGTGATACAGGTAGCACTAATTTAGAAGAAATTAATTATGCCCATGGGCTAGGGATAGATATTATTGTTACAGACCATCATACCCTAGCAGATCAACGCCCTCAAGTAGTAGCTTTGATTAATCCTCGTTATTTACCTACCTCCCATCCTCTTTATCATTTGTCGGGGGTAGCAGTTGCTTATAAATTAGTAGAAGCCCTCTATGAAAGCCTACCAAATATTCCTCAACAATCCCTAGAAACTTTACTAGATTTAGTGGCGATTGGCTTGATTGCAGATTTAGTACAATTAAAAGGTGATTGTCGTTATTTAGCCCAAAGGGGGATTCAACAACTACAAAAGTCTACTCGTCCAGGGGTAATACGTCTTTTAGAATTGTGTAAGAGAACAGGCGATCGCCAGACGGATATTTCCTTTGGAATTGGTCCTCGTATAAATGCAGTTAGTCGTATTTATGGAGATGCCCATTTTTGTGTAGAGTTATTAACTAGCCGTGATGTTAAATATTGTAGTAAATTGGCTACAGAAACGGAATTAGCTAATACTCGTCGTAAGGAATTACAACAAAATATACTCAAACAAGTTAAGAAAAAACTAGCTAGGGTAGATTTATCGACCACCTATGTCTTAGTCCTAGAAGATTCCCAATGGCCAGCCGGAATTTTAGGATTAGTAGCGGGACAAATTGCCCAGGAATATAACCGTCCAGTAATTCTTTTAAGTACCTCGGAAGAGGAACAAAACTCCCCCATTAAATTGGCTAGAGGTTCGGCAAGGTCTGTACAAAATATTGACTTATACCAGTTAGTATTATCCCAATCTCATTTACTACATCGTTTTGGTGGTCATCCTTTGGCGGCAGGATTAAGTTTACCTATAGAAAACCTTTTGTTATTTCAAGAAGGAATTAACCAAAAATTACGCCAACAGGGAATAAACTTAACTGTTCCTAAAGTTGAGGCAGATTTAGTGATAACAGTAGCTGAATTGGGGAGAGCTTTGTTTCGAGAGTTAAAGCTGATAGAACCCTGTGGGATGGGCAATCCTCCTGCAAAATTATTAATTAAAAATTGTTGGTTTAAAAATATTCGACAAAATAATTCCCAAGATTTTAGAGGTAAAAAAGTCGCCTATATTAAGACTACTTTTGAACTGTGGGATAATTCTGTAAAGGAAGGATTTAAAGGGATGTGGTGGGGTCATTATCAGGAAGACTTACCGCCCGAAAAGTTTTGTGATGCTGTGGTAGAACTAGATTATAATAATCGTACAGAAGACTGTGAAGTGCGATTAATTGCCGTCAAGGAAATTCAAGAACAAAATATAGTAGAATCTGGTTTAGGTGCTAGAGACTATCTTCTAGATTGGCGAGATAAAAAAGATGATAAATTACCAGCATCTTCTTTAATGTTATTAGAAGAAAATCCCCAAAGTTGGGCAGAACTCTATCGAGTCTATTGTCAGGCGATCGCCAAACAAGAAAAACTAACTCTTTCCTATCATAAATCATCACTTTTGTCAAACATAGAAACATGGAGACAGTTATTAGGAATTGCCAAATATTTAGCTAGAACTAAAACAATAGTGACGCAATCTCACCTGAAAGAAAAGCTAGATTTAAGTGATAATACATTAACCTTAGGATTAATGGCTTTGTCTGAGCAAGGCTTCAGCTATTATATAATTGAGTCACAACAGATTAGACTTAATTTTAATAATTTGCCCGCCCCAAACAGCCACCCCTTTCTCACAGCATTTCTCGATGGATTAGCGGAGGAAAGATTTAAGCGCCAATATTTCGAGCAAGTACCCCTTGATATTATCCAAGAGGTGTTAATAGCTTTGAAAGTGCTATAGTCTGGGAAAATTGACTATTAGGGTTTATGGGTGCTTCTGGTTTTTCTGAAGATGGACTAAAAAAGTGGTTTCAGCGTTTAGGTGTCGCTTGTTTATTAGGTGGGCAAGTATTTTTGCATATCCTCCAGGGAAAAATCCATCGACGCAATACCCTAGAGCAGATGAGCATTGTGGGTCCCGAATCCTTGACTATCGCCCTGGTGACTGCGGCTTTTGTGGGGATGGTATTTACTATCCAAGTCACCCGAGAGTTCATTAATTTTGGAGCTAGTAGTTATGTCGGGGGGATGTTAGCCTTGGCTTTAACTCGAGAATTAGCCCCAGTGTTAACGGCGATAGTAGTGGCGGGACGAGTGGGGTCAGCCTTTGCAGCAGAAATCGGCACCATGCAAGTTACAGAACAAATAGACGCGCTCTATATGCTCAAAACTGACCCCATTGATTATCTAGTCATTCCCCGCGTCATTGCTTGTACTTTAATGCTGCCCCTTTTGACCGCTATCTCTCTTTTAACAGGATTAGCGGGGGGGATTTTTGTCGCCGATGCTTTGTATCGTATTTCCCCAGTAGTTTTTCTTAACTCAGCCCAAAATTTTCTACAAACCTGGGATTTAATCGCTGCCATGATCAAAGCAGTTATTTTTGGGCTACTTATTGCCATTATTGGTTGTAGTTGGGGTCTAAGTACCACAGGGGGCGCGAAGGGGGTAGGCAAATCGACGACGACCGCCGTTGTCACCTCCCTACTAGCTATATTTATCACTAATTTTTTTCTATCTTGGTTAATGTTCCAAGGGATTGGTCAAGAGAATGTGAACTGATACTCAATCCCTTGGCAATAGGCCCTTATAGGGTTTTAAGGCAAATCCGTACTACCCATTAGGTACAAATCACACTCCCTGGCCACCCCACGACCCTCATTAAAAGCCCAAACTACTAAGCTCTGCCCACGACGACAATCTCCTGCGGCAAATACCCCAGGAATAGAAGTTGTGTACTTGCCGAAGTCGGCTTTAATGTTAGAACGGGGGTCCTTTTCTAGTCCGAGTTGGTCAAGGAGAAACTGTTCAGGACCTAAGAAACCCATGGCTAAAAGAACTAATTGGGCAGGAATTACCTTCTCGGTACCAGGAATATTTTGGGGGATAAATTGCCCTTTCTCGTTTTTCTGCCATTGTACCTGTACAGTATGGACGGCTTGAACCTGCCCATCTTCATCCCCTGTGAACTTAGTAGCGGTGGTGATATAAACCCGTGGGTCGGCTCCAAATTTAGCGGCGGCTTCCTCTTGTCCGTAATCGAGCCGATAGATTTTCGGCCATTCAGGCCAAGGATTATCTCCGGCGCGGGTTGCGGGTGGTTGGGGTAAAATTTCCACCTGCACTAAACTACTGCACCCATGACGTAGGGAAGTACCCACACAATCGGTGCCCGTATCACCGCCACCAATAATAACTACATCCTTATCTTTGGCCCAGATAAAGTTTCCGTTTTGATGGTGGTCGAGGATAGATTGAGTATTAGCACTCAGGAAATCCATAGCAAAGTGAATACCCTTGAGTTCTCGCCCTTCAATGCCTAAATCTCTGGGCTTAGTAGCTCCAATGCAGAGTATAACCGCATCAAACTCCTTGAGTAGGTTTTCCGCGCTGATGTCTTTACCGATTTCTGTGTTGCAAACAAAACTTATCCCCTCGGCTTCTAGAACCTTAATGCGTCGCAAGACTACGGATTCCTTTTCTAGTTTCATGTTAGGAATCCCATACATAAGCAGTCCCCCAGGGCGGTCTGAGCGTTCAAAAACCGTCACTAAATGACCAGCTTGGTTGAGTTGAGCCGCAGCCGAAAGCCCCGCAGGTCCTGAACCCACCACGGCTACTTTTTTTCCTGTGCGAACTTCCGGGGGTTGTGGGGTAATCCATCCCTCTTCCCAACCTTTATCAATTATTGAGCATTCAATATTTTTGATAGTGACAGGGGGATTGGTAATACCCAGTACACAGGACCCCTCACAGGGAGCCGGACAAACTCGTCCGGTAAATTCGGGGAAATTATTGGTTTTGTGGAGACGCTCTAGGGCTTCTTTCCACAATCCCCGATAAATTAGGTCATTCCATTCGGGAATGAGATTATTAATTGGACAACCACTAGCCATACCACTAATGAGGGTGCCGGTATGACAAAACGGAGTCCCACAATCCATACAGCGAGCGCCTTGGGTGCGGATTTTGTCTTCTTGCATCGGTAGGTGAAATTCATCCCAGTTATGGACGCGCTCTAGGGGGGCGATTTCGGAGGGGAGTTCGCGCAGGTATTCAATAAAGCCAGTAGGTTTTCCCATCGTTAGTTATCTTTTTAATCTCATGGTTGTTTAAGTATACTGAAGATTTCAAAACTGCGATCGCTAAATTCAAATATCAATCCCCAAAAATGTCTAACTGTTCAACGGTGGGACCTATTCCCTTAGAAGGCTTATCGGGTTGAATTTTCTGGATTCCTTGGCGTAACCCTAGGGCGATTTTACTATGTTTTTCGATTTGTCCCATCACCTGCTTGGCTCGTTTAATCACTACCGCAGGTAAGCCCGCCAGTCTTCCTGCTTCGATACCGTAGGATTTATCTGCTCCCCCTGGTTGTACTTGGTGCAGAAAGATAATCTCATTGGGCATTTCCTTGACGGTGACTTGGTAGTTAGCTACATTGGTGAGAATTGAGGCCAGTTCATTGAGTTCGTGGTAATGGGTAGCAAAAATAGTCCGAGCCTGAATTTCTGTGGCTAGGTATTCCGCAACCGCCCAGGCGATGGATAGTCCGTCAAAGGTAGCTGTACCTCGGCCAATTTCGTCAAGGAGGATTAAGGATGCCGGGGTCGCATGGTTGAGTATATTAGCCGTCTCATTCATTTCTACCATAAAAGTTGACTGTCCCGTGGCTAAATCGTCCACCGCACCTACACGGGTGAAAATGCGATCGCATAAGCCTAATTTTGCTGATTTTGCTGGTACAAAGGAGCCAATTTGAGTCATCAACTGCATCAATCCTACCTGTCTTAAATAGCAACTTTTACCACTGGCATTGGGACCTGTAAGAATAATTAAATCGGGATTATCTTGATTGCCCATCATCGTAGAATTAGCTACGAAAAACCCCGCCCCCAAGGACTGTTCCACCACGGGATGCCTACCTTCTAAAATTTCTATAGAACGGTCGGTTAAAATTTCAGGACGACAATAACCCTGATAGATGGCGACTTCTGCTAATCCGGCTAGGACATCAATAGCGGCGACAGCTTTAGCAATGTTACGAATTTCTTGGACTTTTTCGGCTACATCTTCACGCAAGAGAGCAAAAATTTCATATTCTAATTGTCTTACTTCTTCCGATGCTGTCAAGACCTTGGTTTCCTGTTCTTTTAATTCAACGGTTATATAACGCTCCTCATTAGTCAAGGTTTGCTTACGAATATAATTACTTGGAGCTTGTTCCGCCTTAGAACGGGGTAAACTAATATAATAACCAAAGGTTTTATTATACCCAACCTTCAGATTATTAAGCCCAGTACGTTTTTTCTCTGAGGCTTCCCAGTCTAGCATCCATTGATTACTATCTTTTAACAAACTGCGAATTTCATCTAGTTTTGTATCTATCCCATCCCTAATTACCCCGCCATCTTTCAGGTGTAGAGGCGGAGCTTCTACCAAATTAGCAATAACTTTTTTACCTAGTTGTTCCAATTCTGGGTTGACTTTCTGTAGCGCTCGTAGATATAAACTATTTCCCTGGCTAGCTAAATCAGCTAAATCAGCTAAACGAACTAAAGACTGGGCTAAAGCTAATAAATCCCGAGCATTTGCCGTCCCTGCACCCACACGCCCCGCAATACGTTCTAAATCATAGATATTCTTTAACAATTCCCTTAAATCTTGCCTTAAGGGTGGATTTTGCTTAAGTTCAGCCAAGGTATCCTGACGGGCAATAATACCTTTTTTATCTAACAAAGGTTGGAGTAACCAACGTCTTAAAGCGCGTCCTCCCATAGGGGTACAGGTACGGTCCAAAGCCCAGAGCAAAGAGCCATAAAGACTCCCATCTCTAACGGTTTGGGTAATTTCTAAATTACGACGGGTTTGATTATCCAAAACCAAAAAATCAGCGAGGCTATAGGTTTTTAAAGGTTGAAGGGGTACTTGATAAGCTTTCTGGGTATCTTCAATATAATCTAGGAGTCCACCGGAAGCGCGAATAGCGAGGGTTAAATGTTCGCATCCCATACCTTCTAGGGATTTAACCCGAAAGGTGCTTAAAAGTCTGGGTTTAGCTTCCACTAAAGAAAAAGGAGTCTGGGAGCGCAAAGAATAACAAAAACAATCCGGAAGAAAATCGGGCACACTAGAATTTTTTTCCCCGGGCCTTAGTAAAGTGTTAAGGTCTGGGGCATTAGTGGGAACGAGAACTTCCGACGGTTGCAAGCGTAATAATTCTACAGTTAGAGCCGCAATATCTTCACCTTGAGTTGTAAAAAATTCGCCTGTAGAGATATCTGAGTAGGCTAATCCCCAATGTTCCCCCGCAATTACCAGCGCCGCTAAAAAGTTATTACGTCTGGAGTTGAGCATTTCATCATCGGTAAGGGTACCTGGGGTAAGTAGTTTGGTAATTTGTCTTTCTACAATTCGCTTTTCCGCCGCAGCATCTGCTGAGTCTTCTACTTGGTCACAAATTACCACCGCATAGCCTTTTTCTACCAATAGACGACTATAACGCTCCATGGCATGGTGGGGTACTCCGGTCATGGCTACCCTGCCAATTTCCTTACCCCCATCCTTGCTAGTTAGCACTAATTCCAATTCCCTGGAGATAATCGCTGCATCCTGAAAAAAGCATTCAAAAAAATCTCCTACCCGGTAGAGTAATAAGGCATTAGGATATTGTTCCTTGACCTGTACATAATGTTGGTACATAGGGGTCAATTTCTGCACATCTAGGGGGCGATAATCAATATGAGGGGCTTTACTGGTCGCTATTTCTGGGCTTGACTCGGCAGGGGTGGTCATTGGGTTGGGTTGGATAACAGACTGCATTTCTTGACTTTACCGCAATTGGCTAGGGATTGTTGAGGATTTTGTTAAGTTTTGTAACAGAATCAGCAGATAGGGAGGGAATAAATATTGAGAATTACTTAAGTAAATAGGTTTCTATAGCATAATGTTGACTGGCTCTGTCTGTTATTCTCTTTTTCCAAAGGGAATTATAGGGTAAACTTTGTAAGTCTACATATACTTTAATTTCTTGAAATTCCTTATTTAGTTGCGTTGCTAAAGATTTAACATCTATGAATTTATCACCTTCTTTTATATGGGATATAAAAATCAAAGGATACGTTTTATTTTCCCCAGTTAATTCTGGATTGTCGTCCTCAATTCTGATAATTTTAATCTTATCTTTTTCCCCATCTCTAATTTTCTGATTAATATAGCGTTCAATGGATAGAGTATTTAGGGAGTTACCTGATAATAATATTGTTTTAGATTTTTGTTGTTGAGCTATTTCTAAAGCATCCTCGGCAATTTGCTGGTAGGGAATTAGATTATAAAGCCTTAAAGTTGGTGTAATTGCTTCCTTGAGACAAAGGGCTATTAAAGTACCCAAAATAAACCAATAAATTAATTTGCCAGGTTTATTAAGAAAGTTCAGACTACGCACAATCACCGCGATTATAAAAAAATGACTAGGAAGAAAAATTCTAGTAAAAGAATATCCAGTTGGAGCCGCCGCTAACCAAATAGCTGAAATCGCTAAAAGCCATAAAATAGCTGGTTTTCTCGGTTCTTTTCTAAGTATTAATATAAGCCCATAAATGTATAGAGACAGTAATAAAATTGATAGTCCAATAGCTAGAATTGGATTAGTTCCTGCTCCATAAATTAAATCTAGTCCTGGTCTTAGAGATAGATATATCAACTTACTAATTTCTATAAAACTCCTATTTACATTTTCAATATTTTGAGATGCAGCTACAGGCCAATTTTGAATCGAACGAAGATTTTTGCCCAATTCAGAGAAGAAGAAGATAGTGATTAAAAACAATAAACCCGCCCCACTAGCAACAAATAAAGATTTGTATGAGCGAGTATAAAATGAGTAAAATAGTAGACAGACCAAACCAGGCAAGTAGTATATTATCCCTGAATAATCACTAAACAATAAACCTAGGGATACTAATCCTAATATTGTCAATTGAAAATTAGTTGAATTATTTCTAGTATTTAAAATGATTGCGATAATCCCAATAAAAGCCATGGAAAACATAAATAACAGAGAATACATCCGAAGATTGGTAGCGTAGAAAATATAATTGGGTAAAATTGTGGCAATACCTAGGGTTATTAAGGCATCTTTTCGATCAGAAAAAAATGTAACTAACGTTTTATAGCCGATGAGTAATCCTATAATAAAAGGAATAATGTGAACGGCTCTTAACACTAATTCCTGATGTATTCCTAGAGTAATGAGTGATTTTAACAGTAAAAAATAGGTAGGCGTATGTCCCGAATCTACGAATAAAATACTTTTAATACTAGACTCAGCACGACTCAAGGAAGATGCTTCATCTCCCCATAAACTAATTTTACTTGCATAATTCAAACAAATTATGAAAAACAATAATATAATTATTCCTATTATAATAAACCGTGAAGGAGAAGAGATTGATCTAATGCAATTTTTGTCAGCCATACTTATCTATTGCTTTATACTTGGTTAGTCCTAGGTGGGTGATAGGGGAACATTTACTGACTCAGATCGGTTAGAATGATCTGGTCTAGGTATGAATCCCCATACAAAAATTAATATCAAACCTAATTTTAACATACTGTGCAGAAAATCTTAAGAGCGATAAAAAACTTCCTAGGAGATAAGGATTATACTTTTCCCCTGACAATGTGGTTATTAAGTCGATTAGTAATTGTCTTGTTAATGGTAGTAATTGTCCCAGTCTTTAGTCCAGCCACGGGTTGGAAAGTTTTTGCCAACTGGGATGGTGAATTATATCATAATATTATCACCAAAGGATATATTTATGATCCTGCTCAAAAGGAATATTTAGTAGCATTCTTCCCCCTATTTCCCCTGTCAATTAAAGCCGTAATGAAGTTAGGGATTTCCTTTGAGTTGGCGGGAATACTCGTCAATAATTTAGCATTTTTAGGAGCTATACTACTGGTTTACAATTGGGTCAAGGAACTTTACGGTATCCAAGTAGCCCGTTGGACATCTGCCATTTTAGCTTGGTGTCCCTTCTCCTTATTTGGGACAGTAATTTATACAGAAGGACTATATTTACTACTAACTTCTTTTGCCCTACGAGCCTTTCAAAAAAGCCAATACACCCTAGCTGCTTTAGGGGGTGCTTTGGCAACTGCTACCCGTCCCCCTGGTATAGCAATCACCCTAACTTTTTTGCTGGCATCTTGGCGAGAAAAACGTCCTCTGGCTGCCTATATTTCTGGTATTAGCACCACCTTAGGAATCCTATTATACTCCTTATACTGTTGGTTAAAATTTGCCGATCCCCTCATCTTTTTAAAAGCTCAAAAAGCTTGGCAACCAGAACAGGACTTTTGGGGTCAATCTTGGTTAAAAATGTTAGTACAGGCTACGGCTGGTTATCAAAATTGGCGACATGGTAGCCTGGTAGATCCCTGGTATCCTTTAGCCTTTATCCTCATTTGTCTGGGGGGTTATTGGTTAGGGAAGTCGGAATTAAAACTAGGCAAAAATAAAACTCAGTTTGGTCTTTGTTTTTTAGCCATTGTGCTGTGGCTTCTAGGAGGTAGTCCCTTAATTAATACGGTGACAATTTTGGGAAGTATTTATTTACTGTGGCGTTTTAGATCGCAACTGAACTTACTAGCCATCTACGGATTTTGCAGTTTTGGGATTATTTTTAGTAGCGGTAGAAGTACCTCAGCCGAACGCTATACCTATGGGATTATATCCGTTAGCATTGCCCTTGGTCTACTATTACAAAAATACCCCCGTTGGGGATATCCCGTGGTCGGGTTCTTTGGTATTTTACTTGCTAGTCTAGCTGTCAGATTCTCTCAACATCTCTGGGCTGGGTAGGGAGAATCGCTATAAAACCTTGGGGAAAACCTGTGGAAAACACAATAAGAACAATACTCACTCAAATCCCTAAGAGTTATATTTGTCAAGCTTTGAGGACAGGGGGAGCATTTTTACGATCCAGGCTATACCTGTGGAAAAACGTCCAACTAGGGCGATTTTGCGGAGTTATTTTTCCTTAGTTAAAACAAAAACGCTCCCTTCATTCCCCCTACCGATGCGTAGATCTTCATCTAGATAGGTAATATCTAACCAGCCTTTCTGCTCGCGGTTTTCTATGCCAAAATCTAGGGGAAAGAATTTTTTGTCATTTTCGATCGCTTCAATAAACTGACTAGGGGAGCTATAACCGAGAAACCGTTGTAAACCCAAAATATAACGGTCAAACTTGACATTAACCCGTCGCTCAGAAACCGCTTCAAAACGAGCGACAACGCTGACGATCCCCTCAGCAAAGGGAACTCCCAATATTTCGGCGATATTATAAACCCGAGCTTGCTCCGTGCGTAAACATTGGTAAATTTGTCCCAATTGCAGGAGGGGAAACTTATCTAATCCTAAGATACCGCGACTGGTGGTAAAGAGCAAACGCCAATCGCCCTCTAGTAAAGCTGTAGCTTCGACGGGGCGAGGAGTGGGGTTATGATCTTCAAGTTGCTCAACGATAGAAAGCACCCCTACCCGATCGCCTTCTGTCGCCAAAAGTCCGCGATTGCGCCCGGCGATCGCCTCTAATAGTCTAGCCTTGGTATCTATCATGGTTAAATCCTCACTCTAGCCCCTACTTATAGTAAACCACATTGTCCCTGTTGGCGTAGCAGATGGTCACACAAAACTAAAGCCACCATTGCTTCCACCATCGGTACGGCTCTGGGTAAGACGCAGGGATCATGTCTTCCCTTGGCGGCTAAGGTGGTTTCCGAGCCAACACTGGTAACTGTGCGCTGTTCTTTCCCTATAGTAGCGGTGGGTTTAAACGCCACCCGAATAATAATATTCTCGCCGTTACTAATTCCCCCTTGTATTCCCCCGGAGCGATTGGTGACAGTACGAATTTCCCCATTTTCGTCGGTATAGTAGGCATCATTATGTTCGCTTCCCGTCAAGAGAGTACCCGCAAAACCTGAACCGATTTCAAAGCCCTTACTAGCGGGTAAAGACATCACCGCTTTCGCCAAATCTGCCTCTAATTTGTCAAAAACAGGTTCACCGAGAGCTTTTGGAACATGACGAGCTACACATTCAACCACTCCACCGATGGAGTCCTTTTCCTGCCGAATTTGGTCGATGAGAGCAATCATTTTTTGGGCACAATCAGCATCGGGACAACGGACAATATTACTTTCTACCTGCTCCAGGGTGACGGTATCGGGGTTAACCATTCCCTCTAAGTCTTTAATCCGTTTCACATAGCCAACAATTTCCACCTGCGCGACTTGTCGGAGGATTTTTTTGGCGATCGCCCCTGCCGCCACCCGTCCGATGGTTTCCCTAGCGGAGGAACGCCCTCCCCCTTGCCAATTACGAATACCATACTTAGCCTGATACGTAGCATCCGCATGGGATGGACGCAACTTTTCCGACATTTCTTCATAGTCAAGCGATCGCGCGTCTTGATTTCTCACTAAAATGGCGATGGGTGTTCCTAGGGTTTTGCCGGCAAATACCCCAGAAATTATTTCACAGGTATCACTTTCCTGTCTGGGGGTGGTTATCTTGCTCTGTCCTGGCCGTCTGCGATCTAATTCTAATTGTATCTCGCTCTCTGAGATTTCCAAACGAGGAGGACAGCCATCAATAACTACCCCAACACCTCCACCATGGGATTCACCGAAGGTTGTGATACGAAATAAGTGTCCGAAGCTACTAGCCATAAGTCTCTGGGGTTTTAACTGACAGACCTACCATTGTACCACTGACCGTTTAGGGTTTATTTCCCATTCAGATAATAATCCCTTGTTCCCTTAGCATCCAAAGCTTCCCCTAAACGCTCCAGGGCGTGGATATAGGCTGCCGTGCGTAAAGAAACCCCAAATTCTCGGGCAATGGACCAAACCTTTTCAGATTCGTTAACCATGCGTTCTTTGAGCCGTTCATTAACTTCAGTCAGTCGCCAATACAAACCACTACGGTTTTGTACCCATTCAAAATAACTAACAGTTACGCCCCCGGCATTGACCAAAATATCTGGAAAAACGTAAATCCCTTTTGCCGTCAAGATTTTATCCGCCTCGGAAGTAATTGGACCATTAGCCACTTCAAAAATATACTTAGCCTGAATTTGTGCCGCATTTTCGGCAGTAATTTGATTTTCCAGGGCCGCAGGAATCAAAACATCCACATCAAGGCTCAACAGTTCCTCATTGGTAATAACCTGGTGTTCGACAATACTACAAACGCTACCTTCACAGTACAAGGCACTGATATTTTTGTGTTCTAGTTTGTACTGTTTAATAGCGGTAATATCTAAGCCCTTCTCGGCATAAATCCCTCCCAAGGAGTCACTGATGGCTACGACTTGATAACCCGCTTTAGCCAGTAATTCCGCCACCACGGAGCCCGCATTCCCAAAACCTTGGACAGCTACCGTAGTTTTTTGGGGAAGTTGCTCAAATTTGGCTAACATAGCGTGAATGACATAAAAAGCCCCCGTTCCCGTCGCCGCATCTCTTCCCTGACTTCCCCCCATCATTACGGGTTTTCCCGTTACCACCGCCGGGCTGATCTTGCGCTGAATGATGCTATACTGATCCATCATCCAACCCATAATCATCTCATTGGTATAGACATCTGGTGCTAAAATGTCCACGTCAGGTCCAACGAAATCAGCTATAGCGTCTATATAACCCCGACTTAGCCGTTCTAATTCCTGTTTCGAGAGTTCTTTCGGATTGAGGGTAATGCCGCCTTTTGCCCCTCCAAAGGGTAAAT
Organism: Microcystaceae cyanobacterium; assembly: GCA_040398185.1. GTDB lineage: Bacteria > Cyanobacteriota > Cyanobacteriia > Cyanobacteriales > Microcystaceae > JBBAUO01. The sequence goes on from JBBAUO010000006.1 coordinate 55,703, forward strand.
CCAGTAGGGCACATTTGAAGGTCATCCAAAAAGCCAAGGATTGTACTTCGTCAATGGAAACCTTAGGATGATAACGAACACCGCCCTTCCCCGGGCCTCTGGTGTCGTCGTAGCGAACTCGATATCCTTGAAAAATTTTCAAAGAACCGTCATCCATCCTAACTGGAATGGAAACGATCAAACTAGCCTTGGGATATTTTAGGCGTTCTATCGCGTCCTCGGAAATAGATACATACTTTAAAGCTTCCTCTAATCGAGTACTGGCATCAGCTAATAAAGATTTAGACATATTTCTCCTGGAGTTGGCTTGGTCACTATCTCTATTTAAACGAATATTTGGTATAAATAGCTACAGTTCACCTTTCTTTATATAAAATCCCTATTTCCATCTTCTATGAATATACTTGGAGTCTTAGCCGCTTTGTCCGCCTCTGCTGCGGCGGGGATGAGAATCGGCCTACCCCTATTGATTGTGGGCTTACTCCATAGCAATCTCTGGTCAGGTCTTCCCATTCTTTCCCTCCTACATCCTCGGATTTGGTTAGCTATCCTGATTAGCTGGTCGTTGTTTGAGTTATTTGGCTCCAAAAAACTGCTCGGACAGCGTGTTATCCAAATCGTACAACTGCTTTTGAGTCCCTTTGTGGGTGCTTTAATGAGTTGGACCGCAGCTAAGGTGATTGACTTAGATTTTCAACCCCTCTGGATTTTAGCCGTGGTCGGGGGGTTACTCGCCTTTGTTTTAAAATTGGTACAAGTGGGCTGGTTTTTTCGCCTCAGGGGGCTACCGATTTGGGCTGTTATCCTTGAGGATGTACTCTGCGTCTGCTTGGTTTTGTTGGCTTTCAAGGCTCCAGAACATGGCGGATTAATCGCCCTATTGCTGCTGTGGCTTGCCATCCGCAGTTCCAGTGAGTGGCGCGATTTGTACCCAGGGAACCGATCTAAATAGCGATCGCGCTAAGATAGATACAGATTTCTAGGAAAGTTAGAGTACAATCAAAAAGGAATAATCCCAGGTTGTCATCTATTTGACTAAAACGGTATTATCTGGTTTTAAAAGTGAATGAGGAATCATGAGTAATATACAAGAAAAAATTGACCAAGAATTAGTAAACGCTAGAGCCGTGTGTAGTACCGACGGTACTTCAGGGGAATGCGCCGCCGCTTGGGATGCAGTCGAAGAACTTCAAGCCGAAGCTGCTCATCAAAAACAAGTCCATCCCGAAAAAAACTCCCTAGAAAAATTCTGTGATGCCAACCCAGATGCGGCAGAATGCCGTGTTTACGACGACTAACATTCGAGGTTAGCTCCAAGACTCTAGCGACCATGCCTGTCGCTATTTTTTTGCACAAAATTAGCTCTAGAATCAGATAATCTCCTCTAAATTCTACCTAATCCCATGACATTACTGGAACTATGGCGCAGAAAACTAGATTTTTTACAAAGGGAACAAGCTGTGGCCTCTTCTCCAGATGTACGTTTCCATTTAGATGAGAGGATTCAAGAATGTCTAGCAAAAATTAGGGAGTTAGAAAATAACCCGCCCGAAATTGAGGATAAACCGAAGAGGAAATGGGGATTTAGCGGTTCTATTGGGCAAGATCATCAGTATAATGGTGAATTAGTCCTTTTAAACCTAAATTTTCATGAATTTAACCTTCAAAATAGACAGGTTGGCATCATACTGGATATTAGTTTTGGAGAAGTCGATGAAATTGTTACCTATCCGGATGGAGAATCTGGTTATATTAGATTCGGTGTCAAGCATGGCAAACTTTACCTTAACTTGAAGAATGGATTGATGCCTCTTCATCAAAGGGATTTTAGAAATGATTCTCAGGGAGAATGGCAAATAGGAACGACGGGAATCGAGCAATCTCCAGTCTGGGAATTTGCGGCAAATAGTCAGTTAAGCATATTAAAGGGTGTGCGCTCCGATAAAAAGCTTGGAATTATTGATGTGCCAGATGTTTCCCGTGTTATCATGGTGGAGGCAGTCTTCAGAGTTCAGGTAAATAATAATGATTTAGAAATAACAGCCCAAGATGGTGCTTGGAGTAATAGGGAGAAACCTGAGAAGGTGGCTATCAAACGCCGAGTATTTTTTGAGCGGGTTGTTAAGCCCAAATTAGAACGGTACATAAGTAAGGTGGTTTTACAATATGACCCAACCCCTATCCCCTAAAGAGCTTGGAGAGCTTTTTCAAGCAATTGATGATGAAACGACTGGCAAATTATCTAAATTAGCGGAAGTTGCTGGTTTGAGCTTGGCTGAAGATTTGGCGGGAGAAGATTTTAGCGGTGCGGATCTCAGTGAAGATGATTTGAGTGGTATTAATTTAAGTGGAGCTAATCTTAGTAAGACTAATCTAACTAGAGTTAATCTTTCGGGGGCTAACTTGCAGGGGGCTAATCTCAAGGAAGCTGTATTAAGGGATGTTGACTTGAGCAATGCGGATTTAAGGAATGCCGACTTAACAAGTGCCATTGTACTAGGAGTTGATTTAAAAGGCGCTAATTTGAAGGAGAGCCATGATGATTTGAGTGGTATTAATTTAAGTGGAGCTAATCTTAGTAAGACTAATCTAACTAGAGTTAATCTTTCGGGGGCTAACTTGCAGGGGGCTAATCTCAAGGAAGCTGTATTAAGGGATGTTGACTTGAGCAATGCGGATTTAAGGAATGCTGACTTAACAAGTGCCATTGTACTAGGAGTTGATTTAAAAGGTGCTAATTTGAAGGGGAGTAATCTCGAAAAAATGATTTCGGCTCCCTCCGAATTGAGCAAGTCTCAAAGTAGTCATTGGAATCAAGAAGTTTACATTAGTCCAGATAAATTTCAGCCATCACTTGAAAAAATTAATTATAGTTGTAGTATTAATAGTTTTAATAGTTTTAGTATTAATGCCTTGATACAAATAATTTCGACTCCCTCTGAATTGAGCAAGGCTCAAACGCCTCATAGGAATCAGAAATTTTACATTAGTTCAGATAAATTTCAGCCATCAAACAAAATTGACCATGGTGTGGCAGGGGGGGTGCTAGGGATAAAAACACTCCGACAAATTGAACATGAACTGGTTAAGCAAATCAAAGAGGCTTTTGGTGTTGGTGTGACTGCGGACGCTTCTTCTGGAGGCATGATGATTATGCTCCCAGCTGCTGGTGATGCCGCCTTGGCTGCTGCTGAGCCCGTGGAAGAAAAAACCGAATTTGATGTCATTCTCGAAGAAGTTCCCGCCGACAAGAAAATTAACATTCTTAAGGTTGTTCGTACAATCACCCGTCTCGGACTCAAAGAAGCAAAAGACTTAGTAGAAGCAGCCCCCAAACCCGTTAAGGAGGCTACCTCTAAAGAAGATGCTGAAAACCTCAAGAAACAGCTTGAAGAAGCGGGCGCTCGGGTCAGCGTGAAGTAGATTTTTGATCTGTGCCATTCAAATTCAGAAGTTCCAAATACCTTACTGGTGAAGACTAACAGACTCAGTTGACTAAAAAACTAAGTCCTACCGCCATTTTTTTGGACTAAATTAGCTCTAAAATAAGCTCAGGTTTTTAAGTATTGAGGATTAATGGATAACCTTTGGTTTCGTCCACTCGTTTGGATGGATTATCGTCTCGCTGTGATTTTTACGGTCATTTTGCCGCTTATATTGCTGATTTGGTCTTTGAGATCACAAATTGAGTCTATTTCACGACTGCTGATCATCTATTGGCGCGTAGCCAGTCTATTGATGATTACCGTCTATTTAATGATTCCTTCCTGGAGCTATGGCTTTTTAACATCTTGGTCCGCGAGGATTTTAATTCCCCTATCTTTGTGGTTTTGGGTGGATATCAATGACGAAATTAAAGACTTACCCCCAACTCCTTTAAAATTAGCTATTACTGCTTGGCGTTGGGCTGTCACTTTTTATTGTCTCCTGGGGGCGATCGCTTTTATCCCTTTTCTCGCCTGTGGTTTATCCGACACAACTGTCAAGCAGCCTTTTTGTCAAGTCTGGTTACAACCCCCTTGGCAATTCCAATCCATCTTTCACCGGGATACAGATCCAGGGGTTTTAGGATTTATGGGGATGGTAGGGTTAATCGTTTATACCATCTATTTCGCCTATTTTCTCTGTATTCGTTTGGGTAGACTGGGGCGTTCAGCCTTGGAACAATAATCTATGGAAGCATCTCCTTATCAAAGACTCGAAGAATACACCCGCAAACGCTCCCAGGAAGTTCTGCTAGTAGAGACGGAAAACGACCAAATCGCCGTCTTTAAGGGTTTTTCCAGTTCCTTGACACGGTCTACCGCCTTCGATCCAGATATTCCTATAATAGCTGAAAATGAGGCTATAATCTGTATAGATCGCCTTAAAAGTCCCTATGAACCCAATAATCCCCAATATATTGCCCAGGGATTAACTTGGGAACAGATGGAAGGTTTATTAATAGAACTAGAAATTTGAGGAAACAAATTCAGTATCCTTGGGGTCACGGGACTGTAAAATAGCTAGTATTTAAGTAGTATTGCCCAGTTTCTGTGGAGTGGTGTGAGGAGATTTTAAGATTTATGGTAACTTCTTTATCCTACAAGAGTCCCAATCGGCTCTCCGGTCTCAATGATCCCCTGGGTTTTAGCCAAGACTTACCCAACGGTCCCCTATTTGGAACCGATGGTATCCGTGGGAAAGTAGGAGATTTATTAACTCCCGCTCTGGCTATGCAGTTAGGATTCTGGGCGGGACAGGTACTAAAAACCGCCTCCGATACCCTAGCTCCCGTAATTATCGGTCAAGATTCTCGTAATTCCAGTGATATGTTAGCCATGGCCATCGCTGCGGGCTTAACCTCCAGTGGTTTAGACGTTTGGCATCTGGGTTTATGCCCTACTCCCTGTGTCGCTTACCTAACCCACAAAACCCAAGCTATGGGTGGGATTATGATTTCTGCCAGCCATAACCCTCCTGAAGATAATGGGATTAAATTTTTTGGGCCAGGAGGCACTAAGTTAACCCCGATTTTAACCCGACAAATTGAAGCAGGCCTGCGGGGTAATTCCTTAACAACTCCCTCCCTCCGTTTGGGAAAATACTATTATCAAAGTAATTTAGTCCAAAATTATTGCCAATCTGTCTATAAATCCCTACCCTTGGGCATGGATTTCCATGGTATGAAAATAGTTTTGGATCTGGCTTGGGGAGCAGCCACAGAGGTCGCTCCAGTGGTTTTTAAGGCCCTCGGAGCCGAGGTAATCTGCTTACACAATCAACCCGATGGCGATCGCATTAATGTCAATTGTGGTTCAACCCATCTAGAAGCCCTCCAACAAGCAGTTAAGGATCATGGCGCTCTTATGGGCTTTGCCTTTGATGGAGACGCAGATCGAGTTATGGGGATCGATTCCCTAGGGCGGGTTGTGGATGGAGATTATATCCTCTATTTCTGGGGACAAGCCCTAAAAGCCAGTAACCAGTTACCGGATAATCTGATTATTGCCACAGTCATGGCTAATTTAGGCTTTGAACGGGCTTGGCAAGAATTAGGCGGTAACTTGCTCCGTACCCCCGTAGGCGACCAAGCAGTACAAGCGCAAATGTGGGAAACAGGGGCCATGTTAGGGGGCGAACAGTCGGGACATATCCTCTGTCACCATTATGGAATCTCCGGAGACGGCTTACAAACGGCCCTGCATTTAGCTGCTTTAGTACGTCAGTCGGGTATGAGTTTGAGCGAAATGATGAATCAGAGCTTTCAACCCTATCCCCAAATTTTAAAGAATGTTGCCGTTGCAGATCCAGAAATTCGTCGTCATTGGCAAGATTTCCCACCTCTTCAAAACGCTATCCACCAGGCAGAAAAAGCGATGGGAACGGAGGGACGTATCCTTGTCCGGGCTTCGGGAACAGAGCCTTTAATTCGTGTCATGGTAGAGTCAAAAAGCGAACAGACAGCCCTCTATTGGACAGATTATTTAGTACAAGAGGTAGAACAGTATCTGGTTTCCTAAAAAATTTCTTAACTTCTTGCTTAAAGTCCTTAACTTCGGTTTTCTTTTTAGAGGATTGGCACGAGAATGATCATGGTTAGGGAACAATCATACAGGATAGAGCAGTTATCATTCCTAGACAATAGCCTCAGGAAAAGGAATACCTCCTCGGTATTTACCCAATACCTTCCTTTGAATGTCAGGCGATCTAGTAAGGTTAACTGCTTTTTATTGTTTATAACGGGTTATAGCTAACTTTTTATTAATCATTTACCTTGGATGGGTTTTTGCATGGATATTTCACAAAATTGTCTAGATTTAATTAAAAAATGGGAAGGATTTCGCTCCGATGCTTACATAGATCCCGTCGGTATCCCTACTATTGGTTATGGAACTATTCGTTATACCAACGGGCAGAAAGTAAAAATTGGAGATGTGATTTCCGGAGCCCAAGCCGAAGACCTCTTGAAATTAGAATGTGATGAAATTACCGAGGGAGTGAATAAAGCAGTAAAGGTAACTATCAATCAAAATCAATTCGATGCCCTAGTTTCCTTCTGCTACAACGTAGGGACTCCATCATTCCAAGGCAGTACCCTACTCAAAAAACTCAACGCCGGGGATTTTACAGAAGCCGCAAATCAATTTTTAGTCTGGAATAAAGGCACAATAAAGGGGGTTAAGCAACCCATTGAAGGACTGACAAATCGGCGGAAGGATGAGAAAGCCCTCTTTGAAAAAACCGCTGGACAGGGAAATCCTCTAGAAAAAGCTGAACCGTCCCCCCAAGAGCAAGTGACTTGGTTAGAAGCTTTTCGAGAAAGTACCAGTGATAACACAATTATAGTAGCGCGGAAGGGTTCCGATGTTGTCGAAATTTTAGTCCTAGAAAGCCCTGACAAGGAAGATTTAATCACCATCTTACGCCAGTATCCCAAGGCACATAATTTATTGCTTGCGGCTCCTGGGAAGGCAGTTCCCTCAGGTGAACGCATCCTCATTGAAAAAGAACAAACTACAACTATAACTAAGGTAAAAGCTCAAGATATTCCCCCCTTACAAAATCCTCTTCTTGTCATTGGTATGGGTGCTGAAGACGATACGCCCCCTAGCATTAAGCAAGATATTGAAAACCTACAAAAGCGCCTAAAAGCTTTGGGATTCTATCAGGGGGAAATAGATGGCAACTTTGGCAACGGTACAGATAAAGCAGTAAAAGCTTTTCAAACTAAAGAGTTTGGAGCCAACGAAGCTAATGGCAAAGTCGGTCCAATTACTTGGAAAAAACTCTGGGGAGAAGATGCTCCCGAACCAAGTGTCCCCTTTGATTCTTCCCCGCCAATTCCTGGGAAAAATTACCTAAAATTGACTAAAACCAATGCCAAAGATCGGGGTGGGTGTTTTGTCTTGAACCTAGAATACTTCAAAGATGGAAAACTCAAGGATTCCCTAAAAGTGTGTTCAGGAGCTCCGAGTCGCCAAGCATTCAGAACTGGCCCCAAGAGTGTGCCGAAATCCCTTGAACCTTTACCCGAAGGAAAATGGCAGATTGAGGATATTAAATGGGCTGGTGGGAAAGATAATTATCTTGGAAAAACTTTCCCTGTTGGAGGTAATGGAGTCGGTCCTGTTTCTACACCCCTAACCTACCAAGGTCCAAATTCAACTGATCGCAGTGCGATAGAAATTCACATTGACTGGAATCGGGGTAAAGACTCCCAAGGCGCACCAGGTACTGCCGGTTGTATTGGCATCTCAAACATCGAGGAATACAAACGTTTTGTTACATGGCTACGGGAAACAGATCCGCGAGAGCTTTTTGTAGATTGGGGTTTAGGAACTTGTCCAAAACCGTAAATCCAGTTACCCCTACCCTCTTGATTGTTTAACAAAATGTCTGATATTGTCTTATCCTTTTTTCTGGCTTTAGTGATGGCGGGTAATCCAACCAACACTTGCCAGAAATTTTTTGTAACTGCTCCAGATGGCTATGTTAATGTTCGTTCCTCTCCCCAAGTTAAAACAGGAAATCTTTTGGTGACTTTACCCAGTGGTAGCGAAGTTAACATTAGTCAGAAGGGTAAGGGATGGTTAAAAATTAATCTGCCTTTGACGGGTTGGTTGGCTCAAAACCAAGTTTCCCATATTTCCTGCGATTCTGGGCGAAATATTCTGATGAAGTTAGGATTGCCTACTATAGAGAAGTTAGGCAAAAAATCCCAACAAGGAGATGCAAAAGCCGCCGAGAGCTTAGTAAAAATGTCTCCCTATCTAGATGGGGTAGTAGAAGAAGTCTATGCCGCAGTTATTGCCGAATGGTCCCAGAAAAATCCTCAGTTTTTGATCTCGATCTTAAATCGACAAAATCCTACTATCCGCCAAGGGGTTTTATCTTCCCTTGATTTCGGTTTGGGTATAGCGACTAATCCTTCTCGTCAGAAGTTTGAAGCCTTTTTAAAAACCCTCCCCCCAGATAGTCCGACTCTTCGAGATTGGCAACGCCTAATTCCAAGTTATCCTTAGGTATTACCTTTGCGGGCAACTTTTAGCATATCAATCAGGGTATGGTGGGCATCTTCTGCGTCCTGGAGGGAATGGTCAAAATTAATCCTTATTCCCTGGGTTTCTCCCTTAATTTCTACCGATAGATCCATACCCTCAGCATCAATGGATAACATTCGCGCTTTTTCAGTCCCTGGGCTGGCACCAAACACCTGGGCGTACAAGACAATCGCCTCGGCATGATCTTCATTCATGTGTTGACAAATACGTTGACTTATGGTAGGGGTTATGATTTCAGACATAGGAATTGTTTGATGTTAGCACCCATCATTTTAAACTTTTTTCCCCTGCCAACGCCTTTTCCATTGACTGGTATTCTCCAAACTACTCAAAGCCTGTTCCTCTGCTCGTCTTTGGCAAATTTGAGAAGGATCATCTATTAAATGCGGATCTCGGTAGGGAATGGCGGCGCGAGTTTGTAAATGTTCCTCTTCCTGGGGAGAAATGGGTAATAAATAATCTGCTTGGAAACTAGCAGCAGTCCCAGGCGATCGCCTACCGACGGCTTGAGTCGCGCCAATCCCTAAACCTGCTAATTTTAAAGCGGTGCGGACAGAAGCAGCACAGGAATAGGTAGCAATAATCCCCGTCGGGCTTAAACACTGGGCAACCAAGGATAAAAATTCCACAGTCCACAATTGTGGGCACTTAGTAGGAGAAAAGGGATCTAAAAAAATAGCATCCGCCAGAAAGCCCTCAAGATTCACTTTTTGGATTAGTTGTCTAGCATCTCCTATATAAAGATGCGCCGTTAAATTCGGGGTTTTTACCCGATGACTTTGGGCTAGGGTATCCAATACCTCTAGTAAAGATGTCCCCCAAGGTGATAAAAGATGATACTCTAGGGCTCTTTTCGGGACTTCGGGATCGATTTCGAGGGCAATTAAATGTACCTGACAATGGGGATTAACCCGTTCTATAGTAGCTAAAGCTGCGGCACTGTTGTATCCCAAACCATAACAGATATCTAAAAGACAAATTTGCTGTTGCTGTCGGGCTTTCTCCGCAATCTGGCAAGATTCGACAAACTTTTTTTCGGCTTCCTCTTTTGCTCCCCCGCACGAGTGATAGGTTTCTCCATACTCTAGGGAAAAGAAAGTATAGGAGCCATCTTCAGTCAGTTGGGGAGTTTGCGGCATAAAAAAACTGTTGAATTTTCATTTAGATTCCCACTCAGGGGACAAAGTCCGATAGTCAAACTTAAGAGCCCCAGGATGGCAAGTGATACAAGTTCTATTACCCGCAGGTTTAGGCAAGGCCACATTAGGATGTAAAACCTTAAAAAAGCGCGATTGGCTGACATAAAGGGGAATAGGTTCTTCCTTGCCCGCAGGACGCGAGAAAAAATTTAGATATTGCCAAACAATCACCTGAGTTACCCGCACTAATGGCACTGAAACCCCGTAGTGTTGTGCAGGTCTTTGCAGGATTTTCTGCCAACTTTGGGTCGGCATCACCTCGGGGGGAATGGGTACATGACAACCGGCACAGGTTTCTAAGTAACTCTCTAATCCTGCTCGGAAGCGGTCTGGTACATTAGCCGGGGAACTATCTAACGCCAAGGATATCCCCCATCCTCCCACTAGACTCCAGACGAACATGGCCAGACCAAGGAGTAGAGGTCTAAGGAAACGATAAATTTTAGATTTAGTCATACAGAATCGACGCTACTTTGGCCATGATAACGGTTTTCCGTAATCCCAGATGGATGGAATTAAGCTAAAATCAGAAACAGACTGACACTAGAGCCAAAAAGATGGATTCACCAATTAAAGCCGTTCAAACTGCTTACTATGGGGACGTATCCTTTCGAACGCCGCCTCCAGACCTGGAATCACTGCTTCTCAAAGAGCGGATAGTTTACTTGGGAATGCCTCTATTCTCTTCCGATGATATTAAACAACAGGTGGGCATAGATGTCACCCAGTTGATCATTGCCCAACTCCTGTTTTTACAGTTTGATGATCCCGATAAACCCATTTACTTTTATATCAACTCCACAGGGACATCTTGGTATACAGGAGATGCGATCGGCTTTGAAACTGAAGCCTTTGCCATTTGTGATACCATCAACTACATCAAGCCCCCTGTACACACCATCTGTATTGGTCAGGCCATGGGAACCGCCGCGATGATTCTTTCCGCCGGACACAAAGGTTGTCGTGCCAGTTTGCCCAATGCTAGCATTATCCTCAGCCAGAACCGCAGTGGAACCCAAGGTCAAGCCACGGATATACAGATTCGCGCCAAAGAAGTTTTGGACAACAAACGTACCTTTCTAGAAATACTCTCTAAAAATACGGGACAAACCGTAGAGAAAATTGCTAAGGATACGGACCGCACTTTTTATCTCACTCCCCAACAAGCCAAGGAATATGGCCTAATTGACAGAGTTCTAGAAAGTCGCAAGGACTTACCCAAACCCATTCCCCCTATTATCTAAAAAATTATCCCCTTAGCACATTTTGAGTGAAATATTATGCCTATTGGTGTTCCTAGTGTTCCCTATCGTCTGCCAGGGAGTCAACAAGAGCGATGGATTGACATCTATACCCGTCTGAGCCAAGAGAGAATTATTTTTCTCGGTCAAGAAGTTACCGACGGTTTAGCTAATCGTATCGTGGCCTTTTTATTGTATTTGGATTCGGAAGATCCCAGTAAACCTATCTATCTCTACATCAACTCCCCAGGGGGTTCGGTGACGGCGGGGATGGCAATTTACGACACGATGCAGTATATCAAGTCAGAAGTAATCACCATTTGTGTGGGACTAGCCGCCTCCATGGGAGCTTTTTTACTAGCCGCAGGTACCCCAGGTAAGCGTATTGCCCTACCCCACTCCCGGATTATGATTCACCAACCCCTCGGTGGTACAGGGCGAAGACAAGCCACGGATATCGAAATTGAAGCTAAAGAGATTCTGCGGATTCGTGCTCAGTTAAATGAGATTCTCGCCGAACGCTGTCATCAGCCGATTGAAAAGATCGAAAAGGATACGGACAGGGATTATTTTCTGTCTCCCTTTGAAGCCAAGGAATATGGTTTGATTGACAAGGTCATCGAAGAAAGGGAAAAATCAATATAGGAGGGACAAGGAGAGCATTAGGAATTATTGCCTTTTGCTTCACCTCACTCCCAAATTTTTTCAATACAAGGACTCAAAATAATCCCGAATCTGATTCCTGCGGCGGGGTTGGCGTAGTTTTTGCAGTGCTTTCGATTCAATCTGCCGAACTCGTTCCAGGGAAAGTTCGAGGATGCGACCAATATCGGCTAGGGAGTAACTGATACCATCACAAAAACCATAACGCATCTGGATAACTTCCCGTTCTCGGGGGGTTAAATCCCCCAGGAGCTTATCCATATCTATCTGCAGAGCTTCATAAATTAGATTTTCTTCGGGGGAAGCATCTTCAGTTTCTAGTAAATCCACTAACTCAGTATCTTTTTCTTTACCGACTTTAATTTCCAAAGAAACCGAACGGGGAACACGCAGCAATACCTCTCGCACTTGGGAGGCTGTCATTTCCAGTTCCTGGGCGACATCTTCAATGCTTGCGGTATGTCCCTTTAACTGGGAAATTTTTCGTTGGGCTTTTTTGATTTTATTGAGTTTTTCGGTGACATGAACGGGTAGACGAATCATGCGGCTCTGGGTAGCTATAGCTCTGGTAATTCCCTGGCGAATCCACCAATAGGCATAGGTACTAAAGCGATACCCCTTAGTTGGGTCAAATTTTTCTACGGCTCTCTCTAGTCCTAGGGTACCCTCTTGAATTAAGTCTAATAGTTCTAAACCTCGATTTTGATATTTTTTGGCAACGGAAACTACGAGGCGCAGATTGGCTTTAATCATCTGTTCTTTTGCCCGAATACCTTGATTGACAATGCGTTCTAGTTCTAGAATCTCTAGTCCCGCTAATTGCGCCCATTCTCGTTTTCCCTGACTAAGAAACTCTCTTAATTCCAAAACATTGATTTGCAACGTCTTTGCCCAATGCTCCAAGGAAGGGGCGTGACTTAGATTGCAGGCCAGTTGATCATGGATTTCGTCTAGATGAATGAATTTTTGCAGTAACAGATTCCCCGCTCGGGACTCATGACAACGCAAGGCTAACAAATGTATATAGGTCTGTATCTGTTGGGCTTTTTGGACTTCTTCATCTTTTTTCAACAAAGGTACCCGCCCAATGTCTTGGAGATAGATCCTGACTAAATCGGTGGTCATGCGTTTTGGTCCTGGACTTAAGGAAGCTACTTCCGATATTTCTTCCTCAGCTTCCCATTGACCATTCTGCCAATCGTGGGGAGCTAGATCATGATTATCATCATCAGCGGGGACAGTGGGAGGGGCTGGCATAGCAATTTCTCTTTTTTTTGATTGGGGAAAAATCAAATAGATAGCGGATATATTTTCTCTTAACCCTAGGCTACCCAGATCACAGACGAAAGTATCTATGCCGTTCTTTTTTTTAGAAACTAGATATCTAGATGGGGTGATGGGGTGACGGGGTTACTGATCCATAGGGAAATTGCTATATAATGTTAGGGAATAAAAAGCTCTGCCAACCTGATACTTCCCCATTATGTTTGATGCCCTCGCTGAACGCCTAGAAGACGCATGGAAAAAATTACGCGGTCAAGATAAAATCTCCCAGGGGAATATCCAAGAATCCCTCAAGGAGGTGCGTCGCGCCCTTTTAGAGGCGGATGTTAACCTACAAGTAATCAAAGGTTTTATCGGCGAGGTAGAAAAACAAGCCCTAGGAGCCGAAGTCATTTCCGGGGTTAACCCTGGGCAACAATTTATCAAAATTGTCCACGACGAACTGGTTAAAATTATGGGGGAAAGTAATGTACCCCTAGCCGATGCACCACAATCGCCTACAGTTATCCTCATGGCGGGTTTACAAGGTACAGGGAAAACCACCGCTACGGCTAAACTTGCCCTCTACCTACGCAAACAAGAGCGCAGTTGTCTGATGGTGGCGACAGATGTTTATCGCCCTGCGGCTATTGATCAGTTAATCACCCTCGGTAAACAAATTGATGTCCCTGTCTTTGAAATGGGGTCCGATGCTAACCCCGTGGAGATTGCTAGACTTGGGGTGGCTAAAGCTAAGGAATTAAAAGTCGATACCGTTATCATCGACACCGCCGGCCGCCTACAGGTAGATGCGGACATGATGCGGGAATTGGGGGAAATCAAAAAGGCGGTTCAGCCCCATGATACCCTGCTAGTCGTCGATGCTATGACGGGGCAAGAGGCGGCTAATTTAACCCATACTTTCCATGAAGAGATAGGGATTACTGGTGCTATCCTCACCAAAATGGATGGAGATACCAGGGGAGGGGCGGCTCTCTCTGTCCGTCAGGTTTCCGGCCAACCGATTAAATTTGTGGGGGTTGGGGAAAAAGTTGAAGCTTTACAACCCTTTTATCCGGATCGCATGGCTTCTCGTATCCTCAATATGGGAGACATCCTGACTCTAGTGGAGAAGGCCCAGGAGGAATTAGATATAGCCGATGTGGAGAAAATGCAGGCCAAGATTCTGCAAGCTCAGTTTGATTTTAATGACTTTATCAAACAAATGCGTCTCCTCAAAAATATGGGTTCTTTGGGGGGTATCCTCAAACTCATCCCCGGTATGGGTAAACTCAGTGGGGCGGATATCGAAAAGGGCGAAACGGAGTTAAAACGCACGGAATCGATGATCAATTCCATGACCAAGGAAGAACGCCAAAATCCTGATATTTTAGCTAAATCTCCCAGTCGTCGCCGTCGCATCGCCAAGGGTTCGGGCCATAGTGAAACGGATGTTACTAAACTTATTAGTAATTTTACCCGCATGAGAAGCATGATGCAGCAGATGGGTATGGGTGGGGGAATGCCCGCAATGCCAGGAATGGGCGGAATGCCAGGAATGGGCGGCATGTTTGGGGGTGGACAAGCTCCTGGATTCCGTGGTTACGATGGGGGTAATGCCAAGAAAAAAGCCAAAAAAGCTGGTAAAAAGAAAAAGGGTTTCGGGAATTTATGAAAAACCTTATTGTTGCCACCAGTAACCCCGGTAAGCTCCAAGAAATGCAGGATTATTTGACGGGGATACCTTGGCAATTACAACTAAAACCCCCTAGTTTAGAAATAGAAGAGACGGGGACAACTTTCCGAGAAAATGCTATCTTAAAATCCTCCTTAGTGGCTAAGGCTCTGGGAGAATGGGCTATAGCTGATGACTCGGGATTGGCTGTAAATGCCCTGAATGGCCGCCCCGGTATTTATTCCGCCAGATACGGTCAAGATGATGGCGATCGCATTGGCCGTTTACTAGACGAGTTGGGGGATAATCTAGATAGAAGGGCTCAATTCGTCTGTGCGGTGGCTATAGCTAACCCCCAGGGAGAGATTGTCCTAGAATCTCAGGGTATTTGTCAGGGGGAGATTCTGTCTGGTACTCGAGGAGAAAACGGTTTTGGTTATGATCCTATTTTCTATGTCCCTTCAGCTAAAAAAACCTTTGCCGAAATGTCCCCAGAAATGAAGCGACAACTTAGTCATCGTGGTTTGGCTTTTGCCCAAATTTTACCCAAACTTAGGAATTATTTAAGGAGCGACTAGCTAATGGACTTCTCCAGAAATCAGGCTAGAAGCCTGAACTACCAATCCTCATGGGTGAGTACACCGGAATTAAGCTCTTGTTGATAAAATCCCCAGTTAGGTAGAAATTTACTCATATATGCTTGGAATTTCTCATTATGGTGGCGCTCTAGAAGATGCACTAATTCATGCACAAGGACGTATTCTAGGCACTGGGGCGATTTTTTGCTCAACTCTAGGTTAAACCAAATCCTTTTGGCATAAATCGCGCAGCTTCCCCATTTAGTTTTCATTTTTTTAACGCGCCACTCGTTAACGGTAACACCGATGATTTTTGTCCATTTTTCCATTAAGGGAGCTATTTCCTGCTTTAATTGCGTCCTATACCAATCAGTTAGCACTTTCTCCCGTTGGGCTGCGTTACTCCCTTCCCTGACATAGAGATCAAGATAAGTTTTATTACGGATAATTACTTTTGGGGCTGATTTATGGTAGATAACATTAAGCAGATAGCGATGTCCTTGGAAGTAGTGACTCTCTCCTGAAACAAATTCGCGGGGTGATTGGCGTACTTGTGCTTGGAATTTTGCCTGTTGTTTTTTAATCCAGTGGAGCTTAGAAATAGCAAAGAGTCTGACGCGCTCATCGTCTACCTTGAGCGGGGTAGCAATTCTGACTCTACCGTGGGGTGGATAAACACCTAAATGCAGGTTTTTGATGTCTTTGCGTACCACATCAATTAATAAGTCTCCCACGGTTATTTGATAGGTGTTAGTAGTCACTTTGATTCCTCACTATAGTAAAAATGCGATCGACTTCACTCTCTTCAAGGAGATGTTCGCTAATAGCATATTTTACCTCTCGCTCTTTAATTTTATTACCTCGCCAGCCGTCTTTTTTGGTTTGGCGAATAGACTGATCTAATTGTCGAGCAAGTTCTTCATTTTGAGCTAAATTGTCGTATAAAGTACGTTTGGCGTTCGTATCGAGAGAGGAGGGATAATGGGAGGATTCGTTAGGATTAATAACCTGCTGACAAAGTTCTGCGATTTTTTTAAGATATTCTTCATAGTTTATGGCTTCTTGTCGCCGCAGTTCGATGATTTCATCTAAAAGCACGGACATCTGCTCGTAATATTTAGGGTTATTCGGTTGCTCTTCGGTAATAATAGTCCGAAGGTTGTTGTTAATAGTTGCGGCTACTGCTGCGGGGTTATTACGAATATTAGGAAGCAATCTATCCACTGCATCGGGACCATTATCCACTATCATTTGCACTAGGGTTAAATCGTCAAATGCGGATATTTTCTCACTTTCTTCAGCGCGGATATAAGTATCAATAAGATGACGCATCGCACTCTCGTACATTTTTAAGTCGATGTAGTCACCACTGGCTAGTTTAATCTCTTGGCGAACATTTTCAAAGTGTCTAACTTCGGCTTTAATTTGGGTAGTTTCTGCGGGGGTATAACCAGCGTTACTCATTTCATTGGCAATCTGAGCGTAGGCGCGGATAAGGTGAGCTACAGATTTATAGAGTAGGGTGCGTCTTGGGGCGGTATTTTTTAAATCATCGGGAATTTCTGGATTACCACAAAAGTAACTAATATGGGCGGCGGTATCTTGGGGATATTTTACAGGTTCACAGAGGGCTTTGACAATTTCTAGGGCATTATCTAAGTTTTCTTTGGCCTCATCTAGTCTATCATTTAGTAGTCCTTTGATATCCTCGGCATCGTAATCTTCAAAGGCTTCACAAGTGTAGTCACTTATGGCTTTATCCAAGCTTCTAAACAAGTCTTTGTAGTCTACAATATAACCATAGGTTTTATCTTCTCCGTCTAGGCGGTTAACCCTACAGATAGCTTGGAATAGTCCATGATCTCCCATGGTTTTGTCAATATAAAGGTAGGTAGCGGAAGGAGCATCAAAACCTGTTAGCAACTTATCCACTACAATTAACAGCTTCATCTGTTCTGGTTCTTCGATAAATTTCTTTTTTACCTCTATTTCAAAAGCTTCTGGACTTTTACCGTTGAGCATTTTATTATAGGTTTCGTACTGTCTTAGTTTTTCTGTAAAGCCTTCTCCTGAAGTTTCGCCTTTGATGTCTTGGGAAGTGGGTTTATAGGAGGTGATAATTGCACATTGAGTAAAATCAGCATCCTGAAAAAGTTCATAGTATTTACAAGCTTCGTAGATACTCCCCGCTACTAACAGAGCGTTACCGTTTCCACTTTGTAATCTGTCTTTAGTAGACATATCAAAAATTATATCTTGAACGATTTGGGTAAGTCTATCCTTAGAACTAAGAACTTTTTGCATAGTTCCCCAGCGTTTTTTAAGCTCGATTTTTGCAAACTCAGTTAAGCCTTGGGTTTTTGCCTCAAACCATTGATCTATTTTTTTAGGGGAAGTTAAATCTTGGTCAATTCTACGAGCTTCATAATGTAAATCTAGGATAACTTTATCCTTAACTGCTTCATCGAATTTATAGGTGTGTATATAGGGTCCAAAAATTTCTATACTTTTTTGTTTATCCTGTTTTAAGAGGGGAGTACCTGTAAAGCCAATTAACACTGAATTAGGCAGAATTTGCCGCATGGCTTCGTGTAGTTTACCCGATTGGGTACGATGACATTCATCAACAAAAACGTATATATCTCCTTGGGGTTGGAAATTCTGGGAAAGATATTCGTTTAAGTCAGTGATATAATTATCATAGTCTGCTGCTTCTTTCTTCTGTTTGCCAAATTTATGAATCAGGGAGCAGAGGAGAGTTGGGGTAGGATTACGCAGTTGGGTAATTAAATCTTGCCCGTTTTGGGTACGATAAATATCCTCTTCAATACCTTTAAATACGTTTTCGATTTGCTGATCTAATTCTTCCCTGTCGGTGATAATTAAAATCCTAGAGTTGGGTAGGTTTTCCTTAATCCATTTTGCTAACCATACCATAGTTAGACTTTTCCCACTGCCTTGAGTATGCCAAATGATACCCCCTGCTCGGCGTTGTAAAAATTCTTGGGCTTTTTTAATACCAAAGTATTGATTAAAGCGACAGATTTTTTTAATCCCTCTGTCGTAGGCGATGAAGTCGTGGATTAATTCGAGGAAGCGCTCCTTAGCGCATATTTGTACTAAGGCTCTATCTAGGCGATTGTTAAGATGTTGCTGGCTGTCTTCTTTCCACTCTAGGTAATATTTTTCTTTGGTTTCGATGGTACCGTAACGCAATCCCTCGGTATCGTTTCCTGCCATGATAAATTGTACTGTGGCGAAGAAGGGCTTAATAAAGTTAGATGTCTGATTGTCGAGGTTTTGGCGGATGGCTTCGGAAACTGGTACGGTGCTGCGTTTGAGTTCCATGACTCCGAGGGCGATACCATTAACGTAGAGGATTATATCTGGGCGTTTCCTGTTTTCGCCTTTTATCGTGACTTCTTCCGCTAGAGCAAAGTCATTGGCTTCGGGGTTATCCCAATCTATGAGCCAAACGGTTGCGGTGGTGTCTGCGGCGCTTTCTTTAACTTTGACTCCGTAGCGCAGTAGGCGATAGACTTCCTTATTATTATCGTAGAAGCTTTTACTTTGGTCGGTGGCTAGTTTTTTTAGTTCGTAGATGGCTTTATTGATGAGGGTGGGGCTGTATCCTTTCGTTTCTAGGTAGGTAGTTAATAGGCTTTCTTCGATGTTGCTATTATTGGCTTTATCGTGCCAATTTCCTAGGTAACGGTAGCCTAGTTGGGTTTGGAAGAGTTGGATGACTCGGTTTTGGGTAGCTCTTTCTTTGTTTCCTACTTTCATGGTTATTGGTAAAGCATTTATGAAATAATATTTAAGGATTTATTTCCCTTGATTCTATAAATTGAAAAATTTGGTTGTTCATTATTGACCAAATCCTTTTAGGTAATCTGGATTTGTACCTAGATATGCTGGCAAGTCTTCAGCGATTCCAATAACACCTAATTCTACAGCTAGAGCGTAACAGTTAGGGCTTTTCTTAAGTTTTTTAAGGTGTTCTTCAAGAGCTTCGATAATTATCTCTTGCTCGGTTTTTTGTGCTTGTCTCGCCGCTTCTTTTAATTGGTGTTCTATCTCTGAATTTAGAACTAGGTTTAAAGAGTTGGGATGGGAATTGTTCATTTTATCCTGTGGAAGTGAATTAAGGGTTCATGGTTACTAATTGGCTATCATTTTACATAAGCCTTATTCTCCCCGTCAATAACACACTCATCATCCCCTGTTTAATTTTTTTGTATTTGTCTCTTTTCTTTTCAAGGGCTTCTATTTCTTCATCCATTTGGGTTAGGATTTTGGCGATCGCTTTTTGTTCGGGTAAGGGGGGGAGGGGGATGATAAAACACTTCAAATCTTTATTAGTAATTTGGTTAATAGTTGCCCCTAAATTATTTTGCACTTGTCTTTTTATAAAATTAGACTGAAATACATGAATTATAAAATAATAGTATTGCGTTCTATAAATAGACATAAAAGCACCAAAGGTTAAGTTTTGGGATTTTTCATCAATTAGCGCACTTTTACCTATTAATTCCTTGCTGCCATTCCTAACACATAATAGAATATCTCCTATTCTAGTTTTAAGCTTTTCTGATATAGATAAGTCAACAAAAACATTATCATTAAAACATATATTATTATCTTGAATATTAGATGACCTTAAAACTAAAATACCACCTTCAGAAACGTCTTCTGGTTTATAAGTCAAGCCAATAATACAGTTTCCTATCTCCCCCAATTTACTCATCTCCCAAGCGCCAGTAAAGCCAGGTAAGCGAGTCTTACCTGTGAGGAGTTGCTGCATAGCGCCCTGTTTAAGATAACGCTTCTTGGTGATAAGTTTATCTAGGGCGGTGATTAATTCATCTATATCGCTTAAGGCTTTGGCGATTCTTTTTTGTTCGGGGAGGGGGGGGAGGGGGATATGTAAAGAAGCGTACTCATTTCCATTAATACCGGGCTGTCCACTTCTCATAGACATCATACTTACCCAATTCCAATAGATATGAGTTTGTACAAAATATCGTAAAAAATGAGGAGATATTATAGAATTATTCGCCTTAGCTCTAATTAAGAAGCCCGCGAAAATTAGTTTTTCATTGCTACTGCTATATAAGTAGCTCTTACCCGTACTTGCCCCTGTTCTAGCAAATACAATATCCCCTTCTTCTAAAGAATACTTTAATGCGTCTGAATGATTAATTGATGCTTTGTGTTGTGGCAAAAAATGTCCATCTTCTGAAATGTCAGTAATCCTAATATAGACTGGAAGATTACTTGAATAAGGAACAGCAGCGGCATTAATACCATAGTCTGGATTTTTATATAAACAATCCCCCAAGCGCTTCACCTCCCAATCGCAGGGAATAACGCCTACCTCAGTCAACTTATACCCATCTGGAATAACCCCATCCTGCATAAAAAAATCCTTATCCCTGCTTTTGGTTTCTAATTCTTTCTAAATCATTCCCAAAATCTTCCCTTGTAACAGATTGAAGGTTTTTACTTCTCTCAGCCGTATAGTCGCCTAACTCCCCTCCTATTTGTTGAAGAAAACGAATGGCATCAGCTTGCCCTAGATGCTCAATTAAGACTTGAAAATTCTTTTCGGTTGGTGTCATGGTTAATTTTTACTTTAAGGTTAAATTGTGTTTGTTTGGAGGTGC
>JBBAUO010000006.1:76630-100787 GCA_040398185.1 Microcystaceae cyanobacterium
ATCACACAAATACGCCAAACCCCCCTTATTAAGGGGGGCAGGGGGGATCTCACCTCAACGTGGGCAGGGGGGATCTCACCTTATTTTAAGCTGGCATTTCAAGGCTAAAAATGCCCCAAAATCTCACGAATCACACAAATACGCCAAACCCCCCTTATTAAGGGGGGCAGGGGGGATCTCACCTCAACGTGGGCAGGGGGGATCTCACCTTAACGTGGGCAGGGGGGATCTCACTCACCTCTCCTCAAACCAATAACTCCAGCATTTTACTAACCCCCGCCTCCAAATCCTCAACCTGGGCACTCAACTCCCCTAAAGTAGACTCATAGCGCTCGGCTAACTCCCGAATGCGTTGGGTAAGGCGCCCGGAAATCCTATCCAACTCAGTCGTTACTTCCTCCGTTATGCGCGTCATCCACTTATCCTTAACCACTAGGGTTTTTATCTCCTCCTCACTTAACTGCTGATATTTAACTAAAAGCTGCTTATCTAAATCCTTTTCCGCCATTTTTACCCGATTTCCTGCTTCGGCTTCCTTTTCCATTAACCCTAGGTATTCCTTCAATACCTTCAACTCTTCCCCCCAATCTAATTCCTGCTGTAGCTCCTTAATACGCGCTTGTACCGTGGCTTTAGTAATTTTCCCCTTATCATTCTTAATATCCTCTAAAATCCCTTCTTCCCCAGTATATTCCTCCTCCATTTCCTCACGGCTACGGCTAAGGGCTTCTTTCTCTGCTTCTAACTCCTCTAGGGCTGTCAACTCCAGAGCAAAATAACGCCCCCTAACTAAAGACTTAGGAATTAAGTCACAATCCCACTCGTCTTTTTTGGGTTTACCCTTAGCATCTATTAAAAAATGCGTCTTGGCTTGCCAACCATCCTCCACAATCAGATAGACATCATCCTTCATCGTTTCTTCCCAATACACCATCAAATGCTGATAGACATCATACTTATCTATCAAACTTGTCTGGGAAAAAGTTGCCAGCATCGTCTCCGCGAGTTGCCCAATAACCTCCTTGGGTTGAGATTGGGAGTTAAGCCCATAGAGAAGGGGAAGATGCTCTTTGCTCCATTGCTCCAGTAACCTATCTATCCTATCCCTATAGCTCAGGAATTGAGGATGATGAAAAATAGTGTCTTTGATTTCCTCCCCGCTTTTGCATAACTGGGAATACCCTGGGCGCAAGGGCGAAAAAAGCTCCTCCCGTAAACTAGGATATACCTCCCAGTAGGGAGATAAACTATCAACATCGTGGTTAGGAATACCCCCTTGAATGTGGGCGGCGATATCTTGGATGTCTTCCTCTTCTTGGCTGTCGATGTAGCGGGGGATATTCAGGTTATACTCATTCGCTTCTATTTCCCCTAAGGATACCAAGCGCGAATACTTGGGAATCTCTAACTGCTTATTAAACACATCGACTATTTTATGGATGTCTTGCTCACGAAGGCGGTTTTTATTGCCATCTTTCAGATACCCTTTACTAGCATCTATCATAAAAATACCTTGACGGTTAGCGGCTTCCGCTTTGTCGATGACGATAATACAAGCAGGTATCCCTGTACCGTAAAAAAGGTTAGCAGGTAAGCCAATGATTCCCTTAATAAAACCCCTGCGAAGTATCTGAGTACGAATTTGCGCCTCTACATTTCCCCGAAATAGTACCCCGTGGGGTAAAATTATCGCCCCCTTACCCGTACTTTTTAGGGAGCGAATCAGGTGCAATAAAAAAGCATAGTCACCATTTTTTGCAGGAGGAATCCCATACCCCGTAAAGCGATCACATTCATCATTATTAACATTTACTCCATTGCTCCACGCCTTACTGGAAAAGGGAGGATTAGCCACAGCAAAATCAAAGGTTTTTAAAGTACCTTCCTCGGTTTTAAATAGGGGATCGGCGAGGGTATTACCTTGATAAATTTCTGCCGAAGGATGTCCATGAAGAATCATATTCATCTTGGCTAGGGCGCGGGTGGCGTTATCCATTTCCTGCCCGTAAATAGTGATACCTTTTTGAGTTTCATCGCTGGCTTTTAAAAGTAGTGAACCACTGCCACAGGTAGGATCATAAATAGTGTCTGAGTTACTACCCGAATCAATCCCGATGACTTTAGCCATTATCCGCGAAACCTCCGCAGGGGTGTAAAATTGTCCCTTACTTTTCCCTGACTCGGTGGCAAAATTACGCATTAAATATTCATAAGCATCCCCTAAAATATCATCCCCATCAGCACGATTTTTACTAAAATTAAGCTCAGAATCATTAAAGATAGCCACTAAATTACTTAGCCTATCTTGCATTTCTTTCCCTTTGCCTAACTTATCTTCGTTATTAAAATCCGCTACATCAATAATTCCCTTAAGGTCATTAGCTTCGGCTAACTTCGCAATAATTTTATTGATTTTATCCCCTATTTCCTTACTACCTCGAAGGTGAACAATATCCGCAAAGCTTCCGCCTTCTGGTACTTCTATAACGGCATTTTTATCCCCTGCGTACTTATCAGAAACGTATTTAACAAAGAGCAAAACTAAGATATAATCTTTATACTGGGAGGCATCCATGCCGCCGCGTAGTTCGTCACAACTTTTCCAAAGCTTGCTGTAGAGTTCACTTTTCTTTAAGGCCATTGCTTCACTTTTATAGTTATCACATCCCATATTAGCAAGGTTGGGCTTAAAATCATAAAAACCTAATTTTTTCTTTAGATTTACCTATTTAATTCTCAAAGATTCCCTTGGCAAATTACCAGCATACAACTGGAACTTTTCTCTAGAAACATCGTCTTAATCCTTGTCGGTATAATAAAATAATCTCAAAAGATGCTAAAGCAAAAATCAATTTTTCTTAAGTTGTGTGTTACCCTAGGGACTTTAGGAATAGCAGTAATGCCTTTAGACGGGGTTAATCCTCTTCCCTTATTGGCTCAACGTCTACCAACTAATCCCTACGATGGTAAGGGTTATACAGCAACAGCTTTTTTTCCCTGTTCTGTAAATAATGCCAGTCATAACAAAGAATGTCCAGGGGGAATTAGACGCAAGAAAAACAATTCTGCAACAATTACTGTCTTATTTCCTAATAAAAAAGAAGTTACATACAATTTCCAAAATTGTCCCTACGATAATTTAAAGAACTGTAAAGTTACCAGTAATGTTCCTGGCAAGCTGGACTGGGGCAAAGAGGAGGATAAATGGTCTATTGGTATTGATGGTAAGCTGTTTATTGTTATTTTTGATGCCGCAATTCTTGGCGGTTAATTCTAGATCACATACAACACATTTGATTTTTTCCTATAACCATGATTAAAAAGTTACTATTTTTAGAATTGTCTGCTCTGGGGATGACTTTATTTGGCACAGTGGCTAATGCTATTCCTGTTAGTAATGCTAATATCAATTTCGCTGGTGCGGGTGGTGATTCTACCTCTCGCACTGCCACCTTCGTAGTTCCCGATAAGAATACCACAAAATTAGTCAAAGATGGTTTAAGGCTTTACGAAGTTCACTTGGCAAAAATGATTGAAGTAACCAACGATTTTTGTAAAGATCGAGACAGTAAATATGTGGTTTACTGGAATTATGAAGTAGAAGACGGAAAAATATTTATGGGTCAATATGCTTTGACTTGTCAATTTGCCAAAAATATATTCCAAAAATTCGGCAGTTCCACCACGGAAAATGTCACTGTCAATCATCGCGGTGATCCCACTACCGTCAAAGTTTCTGTACTCAATTTAAACAGTAAAAATGCCAAGGAATTTGCAACTTTAGTACAATCTATTAAACCTGGTTGTATTGAAGCCAATCCAAAAATCTGTCCAGGCGATCGCCTTGAGTAATCTCTAGCACAACTAGCGCAAAAAAGCTATGTTCTGTAACATAACTTTACAAAGACCAAAAAAAATTAGAATTTGTCGAAAAGCAAAAAACAAGGTAAAATTTTTATACAAATGTACTAAAAAACTTCAACCATTATGGCTTTAAACGCAGTTCATTTAGTTGGTCGGGTCGGAGGAGATCCGGATGTAAAATATTTTGAGTCGGGAACCGTCAAATGTAGTCTGACTCTGGCAGTGAATCGGGCTTCTAGTAAAACCGATGAGCCGGACTGGTTTAACCTAGAAATCTGGGGAAAAACCGCCGAAATCGCTGCCAATTACGTCCGTAAAGGCAGTTTAATCGGGATTAAGGGCAGCTTAAAAATTGAGCATTGGAGCGATCGCAGTACGGGAGTCAACCGCTCGAAACCAGTGATTAAAGTAGATAAACTGGACTTACTAGGTTCCAAAAAAGACCGAGATCCCAATCAAGCCAGTCCCTACCCCGACCAAGAATTTTAGCCGATGAAATACGCTCTTGTTCATGAGTGGCTAACCCCAAAAGCTACTGGAGGATCGGAGTTAGTCGTCAAGGAAATTTTAAAGCACGTCGAGGCGGATCTCTATGCCCTGATTGACTTTGAATCCAGCAATAGGGAAAGCTATCTCTGGGGGCGGAAAATCGGCACGACTTTTTTACAGCATTTTCCCGCTGCCCGCAATGGCGTACAGAAGTACTTGCCCCTACTGCCCTATGCCATTGAGCAAATAGACGTAGGGGACTACGATGTGATCATTTCCTCATCCCATGCCGTTGCCAAAGGGGTATTGACTCGCCAGGAGCAACTGCATCTGTGTTATTGCCATACCCCCATGCGCTACGCTTGGGATCTTACCTTTGACTATCTCAACAGCAGTGTTTTAGGGAAAGGAATACCAGGAATTTTTACCCGCTATACCCTGCACCATCTACGCCAGTGGGATGTCATCTCCGCTAACCGAGTGGACTATTTTATTGCCAACTCCCAACATACTGCTAGACGAATTTGGCGTTGTTATCGTCGTCGGGCCCAGGTAATCTATCCCCCTGTAGATTTAGAGCGTTTTGTCTTTAACCCCCATAAGGAAGACTTTTATCTAACGGTTTCGCGCTTAGTTAACTATAAAAAAGTTTCCTTAATTGTCGAAGCCTTTAACCAACTGGGTTTACCCCTAGTCGTGATTGGAGATGGACCAGGATTGGAGGGGATTAAACTCATGGCTAAATCTAACATACAGGTTCTAGGTAGCCAGCCTAATGCCGTAGTAGAAAAATACATGGCCTCAGCGAAGGCTTTTGTCTATGCTGCTTGTGAAGATTTTGGCATTGCTTTAGTAGAAGCCCAAGCCTGTGGTACACCAGTTATTGCCTTTGGGGGGGGAGGCGCTTTAGAAACCGTCATTGATCTCAGACAATTTCCCGAACAGGGAACAGGCTTACTGTTTTCCCCCCAAACTGTTTTAGGATTAATTGCTGCCGTTGAAACTTTTTCCGAGATTGGACATCGGATCAGACTAGAGCATTGTCGATCGCAGGCAATGAAATTTAATCCTCAAATTTTCGCCAGGTCTTTCCTAGCATTTCTAGAAGAGTCTTGTCAAAATAGGTTTAATCAGAGTTCCCCAGACAAAAATAGATTTTTGTCACCCTGATGCGATCATGAAGCTCTTGAGGCTCTATCATGGGAACAGTGTGGTGTGATGTGACGTGAAGGAGTAAGATGACTGCTAATAGCCAACTGATCTCCGTCAAGGCCCTAAGAGCTTTGATGAACAGAGACTCAAAATCCTGGGTTTCTCCAAAAAATCATCAAAATTCTCGGTTATCGGCTTTAGATGGAGATTCTGTCAAACGATTGTTTGATATTTGCTTTTCTTTGTTCGTTTTAATTGTTTTTTCTCCCCTTTATCTGATTCTCTCATTTTTGGTCGCGGTCAGTTCTCCAGGTCCTGTTTTCTATACCCAGGAACGGGTAGGTAAAGACTTTAAACATTTTGGCTGCATTAAATTCCGAACCATGGTTGAGAATGCGGATGAGGTATTAGAGTCTTTGATGGAAACTTCCCCTCATCTTCGGGCTGAGTTTGAAGACAATTTTAAACTCAAGGACGATCCGCGAGTAACTTGGATAGGCAAATTTTTACGCTTGACCAGTCTGGACGAATTTCCTCAGTTTTGGAATGTCCTGATGGGGGATATGAGCGTTGTCGGTCCGAGGCCTCTAGTTCCTGAAGAGTTAGAGAAATATGGTAAACGTATTGACAAGATTTTGACTATTAGACCGGGTATAACTGGTTTATGGCAAGTATCGGGGCGTAATGATATTCCCTATCCCCTGCGGGTACAAATGGATGTCTATTATGTCAATACTCGTAATTGGCTGATGGATATTTGGGTTATTATCAAAACCCTCGGCGTTGTCATTTTTCCCCGCAATAATGGGGCCTACTGACGAATACTTTATTATCAACGATTTACCCCCCTTGTGACTAAAAATTAATCAGGGGGGTTTTTATGGCACTAAATCCGTTTATGGGATAGGTAATAGGTAAAAGTTTTTGAGATAGAGATTTCTTATTAAACTACAATGAGACACAATTTTATTTATTCTTTGTTAATAGGTTTAGGTATTTCCTTGCTTTTATTTGTCTCTAACGCTAGGGCAGAATTTCCCATACCTCCAGTTAGTGGATTAGCTTGGGTTAAAGATAATATATTTATAGCTGTCCATGATGCCAAGCCGTACCAGGACAAACCTCGTATTAGTTTAATCACTTTGCCAGATAGGAATCATCCCTTAGATTGGCAAGCCATTGATTTAGATTGGCAGGGACAACAACCTGGGCAAGATTTAGAAAGTATTGCTAAAATTCCTAATACTAATTTATTTTTAATCGCAGAAAGTGGCAATAGTAGAAGGCAAAAGTCGCCCCGCATTTTCCTTATTTCCTATAATGACAATCAGTTAACTTTAGTAAAAACTCTTCCTTGGCCTGCTAGAATTAATAATGTAGAAGCCATAACCGTAGCCCTAGTTGACGATCATTATGTTTTTCTCTATGCTGAACGAGCAGATGGTAAGCTGACTACTAAAATTCGCTATTGTACTTTTAAAGTCAATTCCCTAAGCTTTGGTCCATTCCAAGAAGTTACCCTAACACTTCCGACAACCAGCACTACAAACTTCCGCCCTGTTAGTGCTATGGAAATAGATGATCAGTCTAATATTTATATTGTTTCTGCGGTTGATCCCCAAGGTAATAATGGATTTTTTAGCAGTTCTATCTGGAAAATTGGACAGATTCAACAACAAAAACCAGAGGTTATTCTAGGGCAAAATCCTGAAAAAATTGCAGTGATTGACGGGTTTAAGGTAGAAGGACTAACCCGACAACAGTTGACGACAGGAAAACAACGATGGTTAATAGGTACTGATGACGAAAACTATGGGGGTACAGTTAGGATTTTAGAAAGGCGATAGATGATACTAAATCCCCTTAGGCAAAAAATACACTTGTACTCAAAAGGTAAACCCGAACTCTTAAATTTTGTTGAGAAATTCCCTCTACTTTGGGATAAAACCTTTACACTCACAAAGGCAGATATTTTTCACTCCTAAGTTGGCTATGGCATATTACTGGTTCAAAGCATTTCATTTAATCGGCGTAGTGGTTTGGTTTGCAGGATTATTTTACTTGGTACGCTTGTTCGTATATCATGCCGAAGCCTCAGCCCAACCGGAACCCGCCCAAGGTATTCTCAAAGCTCAGTACGAGATCATGGAAAAGCGGCTCTATAATATTATCACCACCCCAGGGATGATCGTCACGGTGGCTATGGCTTTGGGTTTGATTTCCACGGAGCCAGAAATCTTGAAATCGGGTTGGATGCACATCAAACTAACCTTTGTAGCCCTACTGCTGTTATATCACTTTTACTGTGGACGCATTATCAAAAAGTTAGAGCGAGGGGAATCCCAATGGACAGGACAACAGTTTCGCGCCCTTAATGAAGCACCAACTATCCTCTTAGTATTAATTGTCCTGCTGGCGGTCTTCAAAAATCAACTACCCTTAGATTTAACGACTTGGTTAGTTGGGGCACTGGTTATTGTTATGGCGGCCTCCATCCAACTGTATGCCAAAAAACGGAAAAAAGATAAGGAAAAACTAGCTCAGGTTAGTTAAGCCCATTTCTTCTAGGCCTTGACGCAATTTTTGGGCAGTTTCTTGGCGGTTTTGTTGACTGTGGAAACCTATAGCTTTTTCCATAGCTTCTAACCCTGCGGATAAATTACCCATTTTCAACCAAGCTACCCCCAAATTCTGATAGGCCGCCGCATATTCGGGTTCTAGACTAATAGCTTTTTGGTAGGCTTCTATCGCTCTGGGTAAATCATTAAGGGCTTTGAGGGTTGCTCCTAAATTATAATATCCCATAGCAAAATTTGGCTCAATTGTCAAGGCTTTTTTGTAAATATTTAAAGCTGTTTTTAATTCTCCCGAGGATTGTAATAAACTACCTAAATTATTATAAGCGCCTAACTTTAATCGCTCTAAAATGGGTTGTTCAAGAGCTTTTTGGTAGTGTTTAATAGCTGTTTCTAACTTTTGTTGACGGGTGTGGGCATTAGCTAAATGATAATGTAGTTCAAAGAGAGTATGAGGATCAATCTTCCCAGATTTTAATCCTTGTTTAAGCAATTTTATACCTTGTTTTTCTTGCCCAATTTGTAGGTAAAGCGCGCCTAATTTACTACAAACGTAGGGATCATGGGGATGCTCTTTAAAATATCCTTCCATGGCTATTTTTGCCCGATTATACTTATCTAAAGCTTGAATAGCTGCGGGGGTGTAACCATAATGAAAAATACCAATTTCGGGAATCTCTATAACTTTCCAATGCTTTTCGGTTTTTAACAACTCCTGCACATGGTCATCAATTAAAGTATGATAGGGACGGGAAAATCTAATATCAGGATGATTTCTAAACAAACGAGAAACCATGGAATAGGGAGATTGCATTGCTCCGACTTCCTGGCGAATAAAATTAATCACTAAATGATTTTTATCTAGCATTGCTTGACGTATTTTCGGCACAATCTCAGGATTTAAAACCTCATCAGCATCTAGGGATAATACCCATTCTCCCGTCGCCAATTCTAGGGAAGCATTGCGAGCATCAGAAAAATTACCATTCCACTGAAAACTGGGTACTTTCGCCCCAAATTGTGTGGCAATTTCGCGGGTTTCATCGGTTGAACCCGTATCCATAACAATCATTTCATCCACGACATCCCTCACACTTTCTAAGCATTTGGGTAAGGAAAGCTCCTCATCTTTGACAATCATACATAGACTTAATTTAGTCATTACACAAAGCCTCCACTAACCCCTCTAAGGTATATTCCTTGGCTTCTACATCTACCCTTCCTAGTAACTCGGAGCAAGTTTTAGAAGTTTGTGGTCCAATGGAAGCAATACGGACGTTCTTTAGTAAAAGCTCTAGACTTAAATCGGCATAAAACCCAAGAGCTTGATTAACTAGGGTAACAAAATTCTGGACAGTTTTAGAACTAGCAAAGGTAATAGTATCTATAGTTTTTGCCTGTAGAGCTTGCCAAACTTGAGGATCAATTTTTTCGGGACATCCAGACTGGTAAGCAGGTACTTCTACAACCTCGGCTCCTTGGCGGGAAAGCTCCTGTACTAAAATCTCCCTTCCCCCTGTTTCTACCCTCGGAAAAAGAATTTTTTTGCCCGGGAGAGCTTCGGGAAAATTTACCACCAAAGCATCTGCGATAAAATCGGCGGGTATATAATCTGCAATCAATCCCCATTTTTGGAGACTAGAGGCGGTTTTTTTACCAACTACGGCAATTTTAACCCCGGCTAAATCCCGTCCATCCTTTTTGAGCGTCCTTAAACGATTAAAAAAATAATCTACCCCATTGGCAGAGGTTAGAATCAACCAGTCAAATTGATTTAAACTATTAATAGCCAAGTCTAGTTCAGACCAAGAAGAAGGAGGATGTATGGCTAAAGTCGGCATTTCTAACACCTTTGCCCCAACTTCTTGCAATAATTGGCTAAAATGACTCGATTGCTCCACAGCACGGGTGACTAAAATGGTTTTATCTTTCAGGGGAGAAGGGATAGGCATACTGGCAAGGTTGACCACTTGACCGATAATGATGATACAAGGGGAAAGGATAGTATTTTCCGTTTTACTTACTATATCCCCTAGGGTGCCTCTCCATAGTCGTTGTTGCGATCGCCCACTTTCCGTGATAATAGCAACTGGCTCTAAATTGGAGCGTCCTGAGCTTTGTAGTTTTTCGACAATAATTTTTAAAGTAGACCCACCCATGAGAATTACTAGGGTATCTATCTGAGCTAGAATAGACCAGTCTAGATTTTCAGGATTATGCCCGCTTACAACCACAAAATGGCGACTAATCTCCTTTTCTGTAAGGGGTATCCCTGCCAAAAGGGGAGCAGCGAGCGCCGAGGAAATACCCGGTACTAGCTCAAAATTACAGTTACCAGCCTTTAAAGCCAGTATTTCGGGATAAATTCGTCCAAATACCCCCGCATCGCCACTTTTTAAGCGGATAACTATTTTTCCTTCCTGGCAATATTTAACCAAGAGTTGATTAATGGCTGTTTGGGAAAAACTGGGTTTTCCTCCCCTTTTACCGACATAAATTTTTTGACAGGTGGGCGGAGCGAGTTGTAGTATATGAGTATCTACTAAATCATCGTAAATTAAGACTTCTGCTAGGGTAACTAAGGCTGTAGCTCGATTAGTTAGATAGTCGATGGAGCCAATCCCTGCACCGATTAGATAGGCTTTTGGTTGGGTAGGATGCACAGAGGTTTTAATATATATATTATGACTTTAGAAAACATTGCCAGAGAAACACATCAAGCAGCCCAATTGTTGGCTTTGCTCCCCAGTCAAGAGCGCGATATCGCCTTGCTATCTATGGCCAAAGCTCTAGAAATGTCCATTCCTGAGATTTTGGCAGCAAATCTTGCGGATTGTCAAGTAGCCCAAGCAGAGGGAATTACCGAGTCTTTGTACAATCGCCTCAAATTGACGGAAACTAAGTTAAAAGAAGCGATCGCTGGGGTCAGAAATCTGGTAAAATTGGAAGATCCCTTGGGTTCTGTGCAAATCTATCGAGAATTAGACGAAAACTTGCTTTTAAAACGGATTACTTGTCCTTTGGGGGTAATTGGAGTTATTTTTGAGGCTCGTCCCGATGCTTTAATTCAGATTACCAGTTTAGGGATTAAATCGGGTAATGGAGTGATTCTCAAGGGAGGAAAGGAAGCCATCCGCTCTAATCAAATCCTCATGGAAGTAATCCATCGGGGATTGGCGACAAGTAAAGTTAATCCGCAAGCGTTAAGCTTACTTACAACTAGGGAGGAGATAAATGCTCTCCTGAAATTGGATAGATATGTGGATTTAATTATTCCCCGTGGCTCTAATGACTTGGTACGCTACATTCAAGAGAATACCAGAATACCTGTCCTAGGCCATGCGGATGGTATCTGTCATCTGTATATAGACAAGGAAGCCGATGCAGAAAAAGCCGTTAGTATTGCCGTAGATTCTAAAACCCAGTATCCTTCAGCTTGTAATACCATTGAAACTCTATTAGTTCATATTGCGATCGCACCTCAGATTTTACCACTCCTAGCCCAGGCGCTACAAGCTAAGGGGGTAGAATTACGCGGGGATGAGATTACCCTTGGGTTTTTAGACATTCAACCCGCTACCGAGGAAGATTGGGAAACTGAATATGGCCAGCTAATTCTCTCTATTAAGGTGGTGGATTCCCTAGAAACGGCGATGGAGCATATTCGTACCTACGGCTCCAAGCATACCGAAGCTATTATTACAGAAAATCCCCTGACAGCACTAACCTTCTGTAACCAAGTCGATGCTGCGGGAGTTT
This sequence comes from Microcystaceae cyanobacterium, assembly GCA_040398185.1. Lineage (GTDB taxonomy): Bacteria > Cyanobacteriota > Cyanobacteriia > Cyanobacteriales > Microcystaceae > JBBAUO01. The sequence continues at coordinate 88,471 of JBBAUO010000006.1, forward strand.
TTCACAATTGCTCAACTCGTTTTGCTGATGGTTTTCGCTATGGATTTGGGGCAGAAGTTGGTATTAGTACCCATAAACTACCCCCCAGGGGTCCCGTGGGTTTAGAAGGATTAGTTACTTATAAATACCAATTACTAGGAAATGGCCACATTGTCGCCACCTATACGGGAGAAGGTGCTAAGGCTTTTAAACATTTGGACTTGAACTATGGCGATACTCTTTTAACGTAATCCACTAAAAAATCCATAAAATCATCGTTAACATCATACCCCAAACCAAAGGCAGCTAACCCAATCACAACACCATAAAATTCTGAGAAACTTAAGCTTTCAATTGATTGTTTTAAACCATGGGGGCTCGGAGCAATCAAGGGAAACTCTCCCTCTTGGTAGATAAAGCCTAGTCTTTCTGCATTCTGCTTACGCCCTACCTCGGCGGCGTTATCATTGCTTTGGGGAGCAAGAATCCATTGTTTAATTAATTCAAAAGTTGTGATTTCATCCTTTTCGTCAAAGGCCATCATAACTGCCAATAGTTTCTCTGTAGGATTAATTGTCTCTTGTTTTTCCCCACTTATTAAGTTGTCAATATAAGCGATCGCTTCTTCTTGGGTTGTCAAATTATCAACAAGTTTTTTCTTATTTTTATCGTTTACTTCATAAATTCGATAACCCTGGGTCGGAGATTTAGTTACTTTAAAATTATGGTATACAAAATAGTTACCAGAAACAAATATAATATCTAAATCACTCAACAATTGAGTTAAATAACTGTTAGGCAAAGCCCGATCCAATGCCCTTTTAAAATGGTTATAATAAAGTTGGGGAAAGGATATAATTTCCTCGGGTAATTCCTGGGCAAATTGAGCAATGGATAGCAATTCATTCTTTAAATTAGCCAGACTTTGTGGTAAATTATCAGCATCTATGATAGAATAGGGTGAATAAATATCAGTAATCCTTGCTAAAACCTGCTGATGATCAAAGGTAAGGGTTAATTCTTCTAATAACTTTTTCCGGGCTTGTTTTTCTGCTAAAATTAAATCCTGGGGAGTGCCGCCAATCAGGTTTGTAAGTTTTTCCTTACTAAAGTAACTTTCGACAAGTTTAGCAACAAAAGATAAATTAAATTCAGGATAGCCAAGAATCTCTGCTTCTAGAGTGAGAGCCAATTTTTCAGTAATTTTATTGCGAACCTTATCATAAAGACTTTTGCTAGTAATCTTAGGATGCTGACCGATAAAAGTTCCCCTTATAGATTTAAGCCAAGATTGCTCAATTATAGAATAATCTAAACTTAAATTTTTTAGTTTTTCGATTCTTTCTTGACTAGCTTCTTGGTCTGATTTAATAGTTAAAATTTTTGCATTTCTTGCATTTAAAATCCAATCGTTATCAAACTTTCCTAAAATAGAGTTAATCTCACGCAGGATAACATTTTCGGTATGAGCTATTAACTCGTCATCATTTAAACGTCGTCCCAAATGGAATATACCCTCATCCCTTGGCTTTTTAGTTGCAGGTAAATCCCGAGGTTTGGGAAAAAACTCCCCTCCAATACCTGGGCGAATATGGAAACAAAAAACTTCTTCTGCATTGGGAATTTCGAGAACCAAATGATAAAAAGAATCGCCATAAACAAAGCTGTCAGTAATGCAAAGATCATAATAATCTAATCTGGAGTAGGGAGAAGCGAACAGAATCCCCATAGCCTGTTTTCCCAACTCATAAAGCTCGGTACATTTTTGAGAATATAACTCCGTATTGTTATGGGTGTGAAACATCTTTTGTTTAAAATATTTCTCTAGCTTATAAACATACCTTGTCCAGTAGGCTAAAATTAAAATATCCAACTGATCAGCGTCAAGCCGACTCCATCGAGCGATCGCCTGATTGTAGGTAAATTTTAAACCTTCTGTTTTAGTCAAATGAGCCTTCTTCGCACCTGCGCTACGATTTTCCTTAACTTTTTCCCGATAAAGTGTTCGCCAAGCTTCTATCTGTTCGGGGCTAATTTTAATTATCTCTAAACAATTATAAACGGGAAATTGACCATACTTAAATTCACGATATTCTATAACAGTTAACCGTTTTTCCTCTGTCCAACGCTTTCTCTCGGTCTTAGAACAACCCAAAAATTCCTCAACATCCGTGGGGTGAAGTGCCAACAAAGAAGTATATTCTTGAGTCAACTTGTAGAGATTTTCTGGGGAGAGAGATAGGCAAAGAGTTAACAAATCATCCTTGAGGGCTTTTTTAGGAATTTCACTACCAACAGTCTTAAGAAACTGACTTAGTTGGTCTTTTGTCGCCCACTTTAAGACTGATAAAATTGCTTCTTTCCCTTCTACCGTGCTGTCTAGTCCTAGACAATACTTAGCAGCTAATATCTTCAACATATCGGCAAGATGTAGTTCCTTAGTTCTATTCTAACAGAGAAATCCTATTTTGGTTATACTTTCAGAGCAAAGCCTCTCTTTTCTTTGAGATGAAAAAATATAACGTCCTACTCATCGTCCCTACAGGAATTGGAGCAGCCATTGGTGGTTATGCGGGGGACGCTTTACCCGTTGCGAGAGCTATAAGTTCGGTATGCGATCGCTTAATTACCCATCCCAACGTCCTCAATGGTGCACAATTATACTGGCCCCTTAGTAATAGCTTGTATGTAGAAGGCTATGGCTTAGATCAATTTGCCCAAGGAAAATGGGGTTTAGAACCCGTACAGAACAACCGCATTGGTTTAATTTTCGATCAAGCTATAGAATCCGACCTAAGACTACGACACCTACAAGCAGCCGAAGCCACCCGTGCCACCTTAGGACTAACTTTAACCGATTATGTCATCACCGATAGTCCCCTAGAAGTACAGCTAAAAATTTCCACCTCTGGAGCTAGTTGGGGCACCCTAGGTAATCCCGATAGTTTGCTCCGAGCCGCCGAAAAATTAATTACCCAAACCCAAGCCCAAGCTCTAGCCATTGTTACCCGTTTTCCCGACGACATAGACGGCGCTCTCTTGCAAGATTATCGCCAGGGTACGGGAGTGGACCCCCTAGCCGGTGCAGAAGCGGTAATTTCCCACCTAATAGTGCGACAATTTCGCCTTCCCGCAGCCCATGCTCCCGCCCTCGCCCCCTTGCCCTTGGATGCTTCTATTGCCCCCAAATCCGCCGCCGAAGAAATCGGCTATACCTTTTTACCCTGTGTTTTAGTGGGATTAAGTAGAGCACCTCAATTTGTCCTATCTAGGGAATCTGGGAGTATTTGGGCAGAAGAGGTGACAGCCTTGGTAATTCCCGCGGGTGCTTGCGGAGGTAGTGCCGTACTGAGCGTGAGTAGGTATCGGCCTTTGATTATTGCGGTAGAGGAAAATCAGACGCAGATGCAAGTCTATCCTGAAACTTTAGGGATTAAGGCAGTTAGGGTAAACTCCTACCTAGAAGCCCTGGGTTTACTGGTGGCTCATCGTGGGGGTATTGCGCCCGAATCCCTGCGCCCGACTCTTTCCCCCCTGCGTCTGGTTTATTGATGTTGAGATTCTAACCCCCGTAACTTATCTAAAACCGTCATGTCTTCCAGGGTAGAAATATCCCCTGTAATCTCTTTTCCTGCGGCAATATTGCGGAGATGACGGCGCATAATTTTACCTGAGCGAGTTTTCGGTAACGCATCGGTAAATTGAATCACTTTAGGACGGGCAATAATACCAATTTCTTCAACTACATGGTCTTTTAGCTCACTAACGAGACTATCACTAGCTGTATAGTCCCCTTCCAAGGTAACAAAAGCATAGATTTCTTCCCCTTTAATCTCATCCGGACAACCCACTACAGCAGCCTCAGCCACCGCAGGATGGGAAACTAGGGCAGATTCTATTTCCATAGTACCCAAACGATGACCGGCAACACTAATCACGTCATCGACGCGCCCCATAACCCAAAAATAGCCATCCTCGTCCTTACGGCTACCATCTCCCGCAAAATAGAGGTAATGACCATCAATAGGATGAATATGCTCCCAGTAGCTATGACGAAAACGCTCAGGATCATTATAAACCGTTCGCATCATACCAGGCCAGGGATGCTTAATTACTAAATACCCCCCTTCATTAACAGCTAAAGGAGAGCCATCTAAATCGACAATATCAGCGATAATGCCAGGGAAAGGACGAGTAGCAGAGCCTGGTTTCGTAGGAATCGCCCCGGGTAAAGGTGTAATCATTACGCCACCGGTTTCCGTTTGCCACCAAGTATCCACAATTGGGCAACGCTCGCCCCCAATCACGCGATGGTACCACATCCAAGCTTCAGGGTTAATCGGTTCACCGACGGTACCCAGTAGACGCAGGGAAGAAAGATTACGGGAGTTGGGTATCTCTTCCCCCATCTTAATAAAACTGCGAATGGCAGTAGGTGCCGTATAAAAAATATTAACCCGGTACTTTTCAATAACATCCCAGAAACAACCCAAGTTAGAAGGGCGCGGTACTCCCTCATACATTACCGTTGTGGCACCATTAGAAAGGGGACCATAGACAATATAACTATGCCCCGTAATCCAACCGATATCGGCAGTACACCAGAAAACATCCGTATCCTTGAGATCAAAAATCCATTTGCTGGTGATATGGGTATACAGGTTATAACCCCCCGTGGTGTGAACTACCCCCTTCGGTCTGCCTGTGCTACCACTGGTATAGAGAATGAATAACATATCTTCGCTATCCATCTCTTCCGCTTGGCAGTCAGCGCTGACTTGTTTTTGCAACTCATGCCACCAAAAATCCCGCCCTTCTACCATCGTTATCGGTTCCTTGGTACGTTCGACTACCAGCACTTTTTCTACAGTCGGGCTGGCGTTATCCGCGAGGGCTAAATCTACCTGCTCCTTGAGGGCGATAACTTTATCCTTACGAAATCCCCCATCTGCCGTAATTACAGCCTTGGCTTGGGCATCATTAAACCGGTCTTTTAAGGCTTCGGCACTAAATCCCCCAAAAACGACACTATGGGGGGCTCCAATTCTGGCACAGGCTAACATGGCAATGGCGGCTTCGGGAATCATGGGCATATAAATGGCTACCCTGTCCCCTTTTTGGATTCCTAAATGTTTCAAGGCATTGGCAAATTGACAAACCTCTCGATGGAGTTGATCGTAGGTAATAATTCTGGAGTCCCCAGGCTCTCCTTCCCAGATAATAGCGGCCTTATTGCGTCGCCAAGTGGTTAAATGTCGGTCTAGGCAATTGTAGGAAATATTGAGCTTACCCCCCACAAACCACTGGGCAAAGGGAGGTTGCCAATCGAGAACCTGATCCCATTTTTTAAACCAATATAATTCTTTTTCGGCTAAATCTGCCCAAAATTTGAGGGGATCTGCCTCTGCTTGGGCATAGAGGGCTTCGTATTCAGCTAGACTTTTGATATGGGCATTTTCGGCAAAGTTAGCCCCAGGGTTAAATTTACGGTTTTCGTGTAGAATGGACTCAATCTTAACGTCTGACATAGGTTCTCTCAAAATTCTCTTCGCAACTATTTTAGAACCTAACTAGGCACAGAGTTTGCAGGGGAAATTAATTATTACTCATTTTTACCAACCACAATCCCAAAAAAGTCGCCGCAAATCCCCAAAAAAGGCTAAAGCCAGTATAGGCAAAAGATTCTAGATATTTCTGCCCGCGCAAAAGACTGTAATTATCATGGGCAAAGGTGGAGAAGGTGGTAAACCCTCCACAAAAACCCGTGACGAGTAAATATTTCCAAGCACCATGTAACTCATGTTTGGCAATTAAACCCAGAAATATACCAATTAAGAAACTGCCCAAAATATTAACCGTTAATGTTCCCCAAGGAAAGGTAGTTTCTAGATTCTCAGTAATTATCTTACCCATCAAATAGCGGCAAACACTTCCTAGTCCTCCTCCCAAAAAAATTATTAATGACTCTAGCATAATTTAAAATAGTTAAGGTTAGAATAAAAAGAAAGGCTCTATATGAAATTAAATAAGCAACTTAGTATATTAGTTGAAGAAGCCCCTAAGCACGGCATTTCTGCTCAGGTAATGGATCAGGCGATCATTCCTAGTTTAAAGCGCTTGGCGAAACGGCTGACTTCTTTACAATATTATATTATGCAAAATGCCCAGGGAGATTTATTAATAACTACTCTTGTTCATCGGGAAAAAAAGGGACTCAAGAAAACCGTTATCTATGCTTTTTTAACCCCCCAAGATGCCCAAAGATTCTACGAAAATGATCCGCAATTTGTAGCAGAAGCAATCCCCATCACCCATCTTTTGTTCCAACTTTTCGCTCTGTCAATGGTAGACAGTATCATTTTTATGGAGGAGCCGCAGAATTTACTTACAGGTACAGAAATCCCCCGGGAAGAAGTGAGAGCCAGTATTCTCCAACAGATACAGAAACTACCTACTACCTACAACGCCTGAGCTCTTAACCAAGCCACGGGTAAATAGAGCATTTTCTTTCGGGTAGGAACAAAGGCACGACGGGTAAAAACATTGTAATTGTTGGCTTCAATAACATCCAAAATTCCTTGGTAGAGCATTAAAGCCGCCCAGACTGGCCAACGGGAATCTGGGTTAAGCCCACGGATGCCAATTTCTGCCTCCTGGTAATACTTCCTTGCTCGTTGGATTTGAAACTGCATTAAAGCTTGCCAGCGTTCGTCATTTACCCCATTAAATAAATCCTTTTCGGTGTAGTTAAAGAGGGCGAAATCCTCCAGGGGCAAGTAAATTCGTCCCCGTTGGACATCTTCCCCCACATCCCGCAAAATATTCGTGAGTTGGTTGGCAATTCCTAGGGCGATCGCCTCTTTTTCAGGAACATACATTGATTTTCCCTGTTCCCAGGGGGTGGTAGCAAAGCGATTGTCCAAGCCTAAAACTGCACTCGACATTAAGCCGACTGTCCCCGCAACGCGATAACAGTACAGTTGTAGTTCATCAAAGGTTTCATAGCGACTACGATACAAATCCATCTGTTGCCCGGCGATCATATCCCTAAAGGGCTGAATATCCATGGGAAACTTTTGTAAAGTGTCCACTAGGGCAACATCCGCATCATCACTGGCAATACCAGCAAAAAGCGATTCCAAGTGTTGTTCCCAAGCGTCTAGGGTTTCTGGGGTGGTTAAATCCGCTTGCTCTCCATCTACTAACTCATCGGTATGCCGACACCAGACATAAATAGCCCAGATAGCCTGGCGTTTATCCTTGGGCATTAGTAAGGTTCCCAGATAAAACGTCTTGGAGTATTTCTCGGTAATTTGGCGACAGAGTTCGTAGGACTCTTCGAGGGAGGCCAAAGGTTGGGTAGTTAGCGTTGTTGGTCTTGGCAATTGCAGCATTGAGCGCAAGCAATAGGGGTTGTTAGAAAAAGGGGGTGAATCGTCAATTAGCATTGTCTCATTCAAGTTGTCTTTTCGTCATTAAGATTAATGGACTAAAGAGGATGAGGATGGAGAAATTGCCTTAGAAGAGTCCACCTGCTCGGCAATGGGATAATCTTGGGAGATGACTTGAGCCGCCAGTTTACCTGATAATACTGCCCCTTCCATACTTCCTAAATATTTTTGCATGGTGTAATCCCCTGCCAGATAGAAATTTTTAATCGGTGTTTTTTGTCCAGGGCGACAGGCTTGTCTACCTGGCGTGGCTTTATAGACGGAGCGAGGGGTTTTAACTACATGATATTTTCGTAATTTAGCCCCATTTTCGCCATTAAAGTGTTCTGGGAACAGTTTTTTTAACTCTTTTAGGGTCACATCTACAATTTCCTCGTCGGATTTGCTTATCCAATCCTGGGCAGGAGCAAAGACGATCTCCAGCATCGATCGCTCGGGGTCAGCATATTCCTTACAGGTGTTACTCATATCCGCGTAGACACTCAGTAAATCAGAGCGAGAAAAGAGCAAGTGATCAATATCGGTCAGTTTGCGATCGAACCAGAGACTGAGGTTAATCACGGGAACTCCTTCTAAGCCTTGTAACTTAGCAAAAGGCTCTAGAGTCCGCCAAGGTTCGGGTAATAAAACCTTTAAGGGATCGACGGGCATGGCAGAAACGTATATATCCGCCTCCAAGACTTCATCGGGCTGTCCCTCTAATCCCCTGAGGAGGAAGTTTTTGACGGTGCCATCCCCATGGAGAACAATTTCCTTGAGGGGAGCATTGAGTCGGACTTCTCCCCCCCTGGCTTCAATATATTCTACTAGGGGTTGGCAGAGTCTTTCCGTGGGAGGACCGTCGAGGAAGGCCATCTTAGAGCCATTTTTTTCTTGGAGAAAGCGATTGAGGGCTGTCAGTAAAATAGTAGCGGAGATTTCGTCGGGGTTAATGAAGTTAAGCGCCTTGGCCATGGCAATAAAAACCTCCTTTTCCACCCGAGGCGGAATGTTTTGCTTGGCCAGCCATTCGGACCAGGTATAGCGGTCCATCTCCTCCACATACCCCTGGCCCTTAATCATGGCGGGGATTAAACCCAGTCCGAACTTGATTTTCTCAGGAATAGTCAGCATATCGTTGTTCCGCAGAATCGCTACCACTCCGTTAATGGGGGCGGGTAGGTCCGGGAAATCGAACCGCGAATAAGTGCCTGGGTTTTGCGGCTGGTTGAAGATCATTGTATGCTCTTTCCATTGCAGTCGGTCTTCAATGCCTAATTCTTGGAAAAGCAGCAGCATATTGGGATAGGCTCCGAAAAAGATATGTAGTCCGGTTTCGTACCAGTCCCCGTCAGCATCTTTCCATGCGGCTACTTTGCCCCCTAAAACATCTCGACGCTCTAGGATAATGGGGGTGTGTCCCGCGTCTACCAGGTATTTGCCGCAAGATAGTCCAGCTAGGCCGGCTCCGGCGATCGCAACTCGCATTGATCCTATCTACTTCTTTCTAGTGCGTGTTTACATAACTTCACTCATTATACTTTGCATTTCGTTACATTTTTGGGTTTTTTTTTCAGATAATCCTTTCTGTTTGCTTCCGTTTTGCACTAGAATCTGTTTTGATGACAAAAATCTATAAACTGTAACGAGTGAATAAGATCCCTCCTGTTGATTTAGCCCGTCAATATCAACTTATTAGCGAAGAGACAGGATTAGCCGTCCTTGATGTCCTGCGTTCAGGTCAATATATTGGTGGGGGAGTTGTTACCGAGTTTGAAAGACGCTTTGCTGAGTATGTCGGTGTTTCCCACTGTGTAAGTTGTAATTCAGGCACAGATGCTCTGTACTTGGCCCTGAGAGCCTTAGGAATTGGGGATCAAGATGAGGTGATAACCTCAACCTTTACCTTTATCGCCACCTCCGAAGCCATCACCCTAGTCGGCGCGAAACCTGTTTTTGTAGATATTGAACGCAGTACCTTTAATCTAGACTTAGAGAGTCTAGAACGGGCTTTAACCCCGCAAACTAAGGCGATTATCGTGGTGCATTTATTTGGTCAACCCCTGAATATGTCCCAATTACTGGATTTTGCCCAAGCCCATGGCCTTTATGTAATCGAAGACTGCGCCCAAGCCACAGGAGCTACTTGGCAAGGGCAAAAAGTAGGTAGTATCGGACATATTGGTTGCTTTAGCTTTTTCCCTACCAAAAACCTAGGTGGTTGCGGGGATGGTGGAGCGATTACCACCTCTACTGCGGCACTAGCAGACTCGATGAGAATGATTAAAGAACATGGTAGCCGGATTCGTTATACCCACGAATCTCTGGGGATTAACAGCCGTTTAGACTCCATCCAAGCAGCCATCCTACAGGTCAAATTGGGTTATTTAGATGACTGGAACAAGGCCCGGGAACAGATTGCCCAACGGTATCAAGAATTATTAGCACCTCTACCCTATCTAGAGCTTCCCCAGGTTATACCAGGAGGTCAGCACGTCTGGAATCAATATACTATTCTCATACCTGAACTAAAATCCTGTCCCCATCGAGATCAAATTCGGGATTCTTTACAACAACAGGGAATCTTATCTATGGTTTACTACCCTATCCCCCTACACCTACAACCCGTCTATCAAACCTTGGGTTATAGCAAGGGTTCTTTCCCTGTATCTGAGCAAATCTGCCGTGAGGTTTTATCCTTACCCATGTTCCCTGATCTCACCTTTGGGGAACAACAACGGATCGCCTACAGTCTCAAGGACTGTCTAGTATCTCCTTAACTCTTCTGCACTGCTGCCTTGAGTCGAAAATACAGCCCCGATTCATCGGGTAGGGGGGTAAATTGATCTATAGAAGCCTTATTACTGGGGATGACTTCCTCGTCTATTGGTTCGGGTTGAAGGAACTGAGAAAACAACTCCTGTAAATTGCTGAGGGATTCCCTGGGATCATCCCTTGGTTCATCGAGGGGCGGAATCGGCGGGGTTTCTAAAGGAACTTCTGCTTCGGTAGGAGCAACAATCAAGGGTTTTGGCTCAATAACCGTGTATTTGATCAAGCTATGACAAATTAGGCTCTCGAACTCCAGATTAAAGTGAAAATTTGGCTGTCCTCGTCGGAGCCATAGATTAAGAATCTGTTCTACGGATATAACTTTATATCGTCCTTGGTAAAGTGCTTCCACAACCGCCAGGCGAATCCAGATTAGGGGATAGAGGGGTTTCCATTGCTCGATAAGTTCTTGGGGGGTGTGGCCACGCAACTCAAAACCATAGCGACTCAGTAGAATCGCAATCTGGTTAAAATTTAGCTCTTGGGTAATCTCTGTCATAGTTTCTTTAAAATTGTGCAGAGGAGGGAGTCTACTAGCAATATTAGGATAGATTCAATATCTTTAGTACACTTTCCTTGAAACCTTATTCTACCTATTACGTCACACTTTAGTGGTTTGTTGATGTAGTTTAGACTACATTACTTGGAAAGTTAGACAAAAAAAGTCCCTAGGAGGAGTTGGGCTAAAAAAGAATGGGACTTCAACGAGTTTTTTGTGGTACATAAGAACTCCTTAAGTCTCCCGAATTTATCAACCCAGACTCGGCACTACAAAAAGTAGCTTAGAATTGGGGAATATAGGGTGACAAAACAATGTGCGGGAGGCTATTATTGGGATGAAGCATTTTCCCCTTTAATTATGAATTTAGCCACTACTCAAGTTACTGAATTAAGTAAAGAGAACGAAATCCCTAAAATTATTTGGATGTTTTGGTCCCAAGGTTATGAGCAAGCCCCCAATACGGTCAAGAAATGCTATGAATCTTGGCAAAAATATAATCAGCATTGGGAAATTAGATTTTTGGATGAATCTACCCTAGCTCAATATCTACCTAATTTAGCGAAGATTTGTGAGAAAAATAATAAATTCCTGCAAAGTCGCAGAGCTCTATATTCCGATATTATTAGATTAAATTTATTAAAAGAGTATGGAGGAGTTTGGGTGGATTCAACCTGCTTTTGTTGTATGCCTCTGGATCAATGGTTAGATCAGTACGACGGGAACGGTTTTGTTGTGTTTAGTGGTATGTCAAGAAACAGAATGGTAGATACTTGGTTTATAGCTGCCTCTTCTAGTTCTTATCTACTGCAAAGGTGGTGTGAAGAATTTAATAATTTTTTTCAAGATTATGTCCTCTATGAATGTTACTGGCATGAATTTTATAGCCACTATAATAAATTAATAGAAAATCAAGGATTCAAATCTCTAAAAATTTTTGAATTGAAGTTGAAAAATAAACTGAGAGAACTCCTTTTCAAAGTGACAAATAAAAATACATTTTTCCCGATTGCGTTGATCACTAACCCCTTGGTAAGATTAAAATATGTTCCATATTTTGTCTGTCATTATACCTTTGCTAAAATAGTTTTTTTTGATTACAAATGTAGAGAAATTTGGAATGATACACCTAAAATAAATGGGCGCATGGCAACTACTATTGTTGGTACAAGATTTTTTGATATACCTGCTGACCCTAATATCAAGGAACACATAGATCAACGAAAATCCCCTGTTTATAAATTATCCTATAAATTTGATAAAAAGCAACCCGAAATCAAAAACATCGAAGAAACTACCTTATATTATTTGTTTGCATCTCACCTAAAAGATAAAGATTAAAGTTTAGGTTTTCTTCAACCATAAAACTGATTTAACAGGACGTTCCACCCCATTTCCCTGGGAATCTATCTTACCGTGAATTGTCTCCCCTTGATAATACAAAGCCGTAGAACTACCCCCATCTAGATTGAGCGCGGCTACTACCCCCAACCCTTGCAGAAATTTTGCTAATTCGACTAAAGATAAACCCCTTGGTTTTTGTTCTACCATCACCCAGATTAGATCTCCCCTAGGGG
>JBBAUO010000007.1:0-98181 GCA_040398185.1 Microcystaceae cyanobacterium
TTAGTAACGTACAGTTACTAGGAACTAATATCCGTATTGATGGTGGATATGGTAACGACACTATTATCGGTAGCAGTGCTAATAACACCATTATTGGTGGTGGTGATTCTGATAAAGTCGATGGTGGTGCTGGTTCTGATAATTATCTAGTTTCAGGTAATGAAGCCGGGGGTTGGTCAAGTTTCCAAGGTTATGATACCTACACAGATACCGGTAGCAGTGGCACTGATACTATTGCTGCCACAGGTACAGGGGCGGTGGATATTGGCCTCTTGAACTTTGGCGCGGCGAATGGGATTGAGGTCATTGATGGTACTGGTACGACGGGAGTGGTGCGTCTTTTAGGTAGCTGGGAAGCGAACAGTCTTGACTTTAGTAACGTACAGTTACTAGGAACTAATATCCGTATTGATGGTGGATATGGTAATGACACTATTATCGGTAGCAGTGCTAATAACACCATTATTGGTGGTGGTGATTCTGATAAAGTCGATGGTGGTGCTGGTTCTGATAATTATCTAGTTTCAGGTAATGAAGCCGGGGGTTGGTCAAGTTTCCAAGGTTATGATACCTACACAGATACCGGTAGCAGTGGCACTGATACTATTGCTGCCACAGGTACAGGGGCGGTGGATATTGGCCTCTTGAACTTTGGCGCGGCGAATGGGATTGAGGTCATTGATGGTACTGGTACGACGGGAGTGGTGCGTCTTTTAGGTAGCTGGGAAGCGAACAGTCTTGACTTTAGTAACGTACAGTTACTAGGAACTAATATCCGCATTGATGGTGGATATGGTAATGACACTATTATCGGTAGTAGTGCTAATGACATCATTACCGGTGGTAGTGGCGATGACAAAATTCGTGGCGGACTAGGGGCTGATTCCTTGACAGGTGGCTCTGAGCGCGACTCGTTTATTTTCCTTTCTTCTGCAGAAATTGGACTAGGGGCGTTAAAGGATACAATCACTGATTTCCAAGGTACTAAAGATGTGGTTGACCTGGGGGCGATCGATGCTAACATTCTCCTAGCAGGGGATCAGTCCTTCTCCTATATTGCTGGAGCAGCCTTTACGGGTATTGCAGGACAGTTAAGGTTCTCGTCTAATATCCTTTCCGGTGATACCAATGGTGACTCCCTAGGGGATTTTGAACTGGTGATCGCCGGAGTAACGTCCCTAACCACTAGCAATATTGTTCTTTAACCATCGCTGGAAAAGCAAAGGACAGGGGGCAATTTTAAAAAACCTCTTTGTCCTTTGTGATTTGATATGAGTATCCTAGATATTAATGCTGACAGAGTTCAAGTTCACAATGATGATTTAGTCATTGACGCTTATTTAGCCTATCCAAAAGAAGAGGGAATCTATAGCGCCATTGTCGTTATCCAAGAAATATTTGGAGTCAATAGCCACATTCGGGATGTAACTAGACGTATTGCCCAACAGGGCTATGTGGCGATCGCACCTGCCATTTACCAACGTCTGTCCCCCAATTTTGAGGCAGGTTATACGAGTGAAGATATAAAAATCGGCAGAGTTTACAAAAACCAAACCCAAGGGACGGAACTCTTAAGTGATATCCAAGCTACTATTACCTATCTCTATAGTCTTCCCCAGGTCAAAAAAACGGGGGTGGGGACGATAGGCTTCTGTTTTGGGGGTCATGTGGTCTATCTTGTCTCTAGGCTAGAAGATATTAAGGTAACGGCTTCTTTCTACGGCGCGGGAATTACCACCTCTAGCCCCGGTTCGTCCAAGCCAACCTTGGAGGTGACTCCGCAAATTAAGGGTACTATATACGCTTTCTTTGGTGCAGAGGATGCTAGTATCCCCCAGGAACAAGTAAAGGAAATTGAACAAGCCTTAGAAAAATACCAGATTCCCCACAGAATTTTTGTCTATCCTGGGGCAGATCACGGCTTTTTCTGTGACCAAAGGGCAAGTTATCAGCCCGAAGCCGCAGCCGATGCTTGGAATCATCTGTTAGAGTTATTCGGCACTCTTTAACAAATCTCTGGGAGGGAATTTAAGAAACTGAGATAAAATGATGACAATAAAATAAGCTGGCCTGAAACGACTTGCTTGACAAATTGCCTAAAATCTGCTAAAAACTATGGATTTTTCTAGTGAAGTTTATTCCCAACTGAATGCAGGAACGATTTGGCCAGAAGGAATAGTCATCATCACCCTGTTGACGGTGTTGATCGCAGATTTGATCTCTGGACGTAAATCCTACGCTTGGATAGCATACATAGCGATCGCCGGACTCCTGGCTTCTATAGCCGCGCTATATTTTCAGTGGGACAATCCGCAACCCTTGGCTTTCTTTGAGGAATTTAATGGAGATAACCTGAGTGTAGTCTTTCGGGGAATTATCGCCCTATCTACTGTCTTGACTATTTTAATGTCAATGCGTTATGTGGAGCAGACGGGGACTGCCTTGTCAGAGTTTATCGCTATTCTCCTCACAGCTACCCTAGGGGGGATGTTCCTATCCGCAGCCAATGAATTGGCGATGATCTTCATTTCCCTAGAAATGCTCAGTATCTCCTCCTATTTAATGACGGGATACATGAAACGAGATCCCCGCTCCAATGAGGCCGCCCTCAAATACCTCTTAATTGGGGCTTCTAGCTCTGCTATTTTCCTCTATGGAGTCTCCCTACTCTACGGTTTATCTGGGGGAGAAACAGTCCTAAGTGCGATCGCGGCGAGTATCATAGATGCTAGTGGGGGACAATCTTTAGTATTAGCTATTTCCCTTGTCTTTGTGATTGCAGGGATTGCCTTTAAAATTTCGGCGGTACCTTTTCACCAATGGACTCCCGATGTCTATGAAGGTTCACCGACTCCCGTTGTCGCTTTTCTTTCGGTGGGTTCAAAAACCGCAGGATTTGCCCTAGCAATTCGTTTGTTGGTGACAGTCTTTGCCGTCGAAAGTGAACAATGGCGTTTAATTTTTACGGCTCTGGCCATTTTAAGTATGGTGTTAGGGAATGTGGTAGCCCTTGCCCAAACTAGCATGAAACGGATGTTAGCCTACTCTTCCATTGGCCAAGCGGGTTTTGTGATGATTGGTTTAGTGGCGGGTACCGATGCGGGCTACTCTAGCATGGTTTTTTATCTGCTAGTCTATCTGTTTATGAACTTAGGGGCTTTTGCCTGTATCATCCTCTTCTCTTTGCGGACGGGTACGGATCAAATTTCCGACTATGCGGGTTTATATCAAAAAGATCCATTGCTCACCCTTGCTCTTAGTGTCTGTCTTCTTTCTTTAGGGGGGATACCACCTCTAGTGGGATTTTTCGGCAAAATTTATATATTTTGGGCAGGTTGGCAAGCGGGTTTATATTCCTTGGTATTGGTAGGCTTACTTACTAGCGTCGTCTCCATTTATTACTACATTCGCGTCGTAAAAATGATGGTAGTTAAAGAGCCCCATGAGATGTCCCAGGTGATCAAAGATTATCCTGAAAGTCGTTGGGATTTAGCGGGAATGCGTCCTCTACAGGTGGGAATTGTTTTAACCCTAGTAGCGACTTCTGTGGCGGGAATTTTATCTAATCCTTTGTTTACCCTAGCAACGGATTCGGTAACTACTACCCCCATGCTGCAATCTACTCTAATTAAGGCTCAGGTTTCCCAAGTGATGGAAGAAGAAATTCACCATTAATAGACATCCTAATACTTTGAATCCCTACGCTTAAAAGGCGGGGGGTTTTATTTTTTAATATTTGTTCAGATCCAACTGAATTAAGCTATGAACCTTACTTTTAATCGGGATATTTATGGGGCGTTGCTGGCTAGGTATCAACCTAAAGTTATCACCACCGAAGAAGAAAATGAACAAGCACTTGCCTTGGCTCAGGAAATAGAACATAGAAAAAATCGAACGATAGAAGAAGAAGAACTGCTTGAACTTTTAATAACTTTAATCGAGAAATTTGAAGAGAAGTATTATCCAATACCTAAAGGAAAACCTCAAGATACGTTGCTTCATCTACTCGAAGAAAATGACTTAAAACAGGAGGATTTAGTAGAAATACTTGGTTCTAGAGGAGTTACTTCAGAAATAATCAATGGGGAACGAACGATTAGTAAAGCTCAAGCTAAAGCTCTAGCAAAATTTTTTAATGTTGATGTTGGGTTATTTATTTAATTGTCAATACCGTTGACATAGCAGCAGTTTCAGTGACATAATAAGGGATGTGTTAGACGAAAAACCATGATTAAAGACGGGCAAGCCTTTTTAGTCGGCATTAATGAATACTCAGATCCGAATCTACAGGATTTTAGCGGTGAAACCTCTCCGGTCGAAGATGTTAGAAGTTTTGAAGGGCTGTTAGAACTGAAGTTCAGCCGATATCACCCTCAATTTGTTCTAAAAGATAATCCCATAGAATATCATAGCCTTTGCGAAAAGCTCAAAGAACTTTTATCCGAAAAAAACTATAGAGATATTCTTATTTATTTTTCTGGTCATGGCTATCAAATCTTAGATAAAGAATCAGGTAGATATAAAAGATATTTAGCTACATCTGACTCACGACTTGTTATTAGTGAAAAAGATGGGAAACCTTTTGCTGAAGAAAACGGACTTTCCCTAATTATCTTGAGTAAATTAATTTCTGAAGCCAAGCATCTTAATTCTCTTATTCTTATTATTGATGCTTGCCATAGTGGTCATGCTATTGAAGATGATGCGCTAAGGTTAGCTTTTTCGAGCCTACCATCTAACTTTAAATATTGTATTCTGCCCTCATCCTTAAGTTCTGAAGAGTCCTATAGTGGAGAATTTACCAAAGCATTACTAAAGGTACTAAAGGATAAAAGCTTAGGTCAAATCACGGCTGATATTCTGGTAAAATACACTAAAATAAATCTAATTAATAATAAACAACACATCCCAGATATTTGTTCAAATGCTAGTTCAATTATTATAATGGACTATCCTTCTGTCGGTCAAAATTTAGTTTTAGATCCAATCAAAGAAAATGATGAACTTGTTTGTCCTTATCGGGGACTTAATCCCTTTGACGATGATGAAATCCAAGCACAATTTTTCTTTGGTAGAGAAAGAGATATCCAGAAGATTCGCGCCAAATTACACGAGAGTGCTTTTATCCCAGTCATTGGGGCTTCTGGGAGTGGAAAGTCTTCCGTTGTGAAAGCGGGCTTAGTACAAAAGCAATTAAGACAGGAAGAAGCAGGAGCCTGGAATATTTTGACTATAATTAAGCCAGAGGGTAAGCCTTTACAGAACTTCAAACGTGGTTTTAGTAGCCTGTTAAAAAACTTAGAAGAAGGAACTGCTGCTTATAAGTTAATAGATGATTTTGCCTTTGGCTCCGAGCCTTTATCTGTAGCCAGATTTGGTAATATACTTGAGAGCTTACGAGGAGATAAACAATATCTGCTGCTTATCGATCAATTTGAGGAAGTCTTTACCCTAACCGGAGAACAAGAGAGAGAGACATTTCTAGACATCATAACCTCAGTGGCTGACATTAAAGATAGTCCATTAAAAGTAGTGATTACTATGCGGGCTGATTTTCTTGGTAGTTATTTGAGTCATGCAGCCCTAAAAGAATTAATCGAAAAAGATACTGTGTATATTGCTCCCATTAATACGGGACTGATAGGAACTATCATTCAAGAACCAGCCAAAAGACAGGGTTATAGTGTTGAACAAGAGTTAATAGATATACTAATCCAAGATACTACCAATGAACCAGGATATCTACCCTTACTGGAATTTACTCTAGAGCAATTGTGGAAGAAGAACCTAGATGATCCCGACAAAATCATCAGGCTTAGTACCTATTCAGAAGAGACTGAATTTGGACAGAGTGGACTAAAGAAAGCGCTTAATCTCCATGCCGAAAGAGTTTATAACTATGCAGATAAATTTGAGAAAAAAAAGGCCGAGCTAAAAAGAAGCGCGCAAGAGAAAGAATGGATACGGTTAATTTTCCTGCGCTTGGTGCGAACTGGTAAAGGAGATACAGATACCCGTCAACGACAAGAGCGTCAGAACTTACTAAATATTGCCCAAGGAGCGGAACGTCAAAAATTAGAGCAGGTAATAGAAAGCTTGATTAAAGGAAGACTCTTAGTTTCAGATAAAGATCAAATTGATTTAGCCCATGAAGCTCTAATCAGTGGTTGGGAGCAATTTCAAACTTGGCGAATAGAAGATAGAGAGATTCGGCGGACAGCAGAGCGCTTAGAAGATGCCCGTAACGAGTGGGAAAAAGATAAAAATGAGCAATTATTAATCAGTCGGGCTTTACTAGCCCAAGTAAGAGAAAACTGGAATAATCTACAGTCCTATTTGGTAGAACCAAAAGCAACAGAGGAGTTTTATCGACTTAGTGATCAATACGAAAAAGCTGAGAAGTCAAGGCTAGAACTAGCATTATTGCGAGAACTAGACGCATCTACCCAAGGCCTGATCGCTTCCATTTTACTTTTACTTGAACAAGGTCGGCGTTTAGCCCGCTTAGGAAATTTTGATGAAGCTTTAGCTAAGTTCGAGCAGGCCAAACAATTCAATTCAGATTCGATCATAGATACTGTCGCTGAAGCCAAACGGCTAAGTGCACCGATCTTGAAGATGCAGGGAACGATCGCCGTCTTACAAGGTAAAATCGAAGAAGCGATCGCCAAGTTAACCCAAGCCAAGCAATTAGTTCCAGACCTAGATTTAGACCCAGAAGCAGAAGCCCAAAGACTAGCTATGTTAATGAATAGTGAATAGTGAATATGATGACACAAAATATGGTAAAACCGTCTTCTTGGGTAGATAAATGCGTTAAAATAAGTAAAGTAAGACAGCTTTATTTATTCAAATTTACTGATGAACTTCAAGAGCATTTAGACGAACTTTTAGAAAAAAATCAAGCACAAATTTTAAGTTCAGAAGAATCAGCAGAATTAGCAGGAATTTTAGAACTCAACCAAATTTTTATCCTACTAAATGCCAAAATAATCGCCGAATCTAAATGATTGACAAAAACATCCGTCAATTAATTCGAGAACGGGCAAAATACCTGTGTGAATACTGCCATTCTCCTGAAGAAGCAAGTGCCGCTTTATTTGAGATAGACCATATTATTCCCCAATCTTTAGGAGGATTTGATGCCCTAGAAAACCTCGCCTTAGCTTGTCAGCGTTGTAATGGATACCGCTATAATTTTACAAAAGGTATCGATCCAGAAACAAAAGAAGAAGTGCCTCTATTTAAATCCTCGCTGGCAACAAAGCTCGCCGTTTGTGGGTAAAAGGAGGTTGGCATCCTCCTGATGAAGATCCAAAACAATATTAGATCGTTAATAATGACATTATACCAATTTAGAATCACCAGAGTAAGTATGCCCAATCAAGAATTTGAAAATGGTGTCAACGGAGCTACAGGAGAATATCTCTTTCCCCAAGCCACACCCAAAGAAATCGCCCGTATTGCCAAAAATACCCCTATTGAAAAAGACCATCTTAGGAACTTAAAAGATAGAAACGATAAATTAAGACTACAATCAAAAGCACCTGCGGCTTGGGTAGATCCAACAGACTTAGCCAATGCGGGCTGGGGCGTAATCTTTGGACAATCATATCATAATTATAACCTCGAAGCGCTTAAATCTGAAGAAGGTTTAGGGCTACTACTCAAGCGCCGCCAAGAACAAGCAACTAAAAAGGTTGCGCTTTATTATAATGAGTTTGTTTGTTATTCTGGAGAATCAAAAAACCATTTTTTAGAACGTTACAAAGTCCCTACCTCAGGACCTGTTGACCCAGATAGGGGAATACCTTACTATCTTCTCATTGTCGGAGATCCTAACTCCATCTCCTACGAATTTCAGTACCAACTAGATGTACAGTATGCCGTCGGGCGTATTTATTTTGATACCCTAGACGAATATGCCAACTATGCCCGAAGTGTTGTCAGAGCCGAAACAGAGCAGATAGAACGTCCTCGTCAGGTCAGCTTTTGGGGACCCTATAACGAAGGAGATAAAGCCACAGAACTTAGTTCAGAAAGGTTAGTTAAACCCTTGTCTAAATGGCTGAGTTCAGGTAAGGCTCTAGGTTGGGAATGTCCTACCCTAATTGAAGAAAAAGCAACCAAAGAAAGCTTATGTCATCAAATTAATAGTGATGCTCCAGCCCTTTTGTTTACCGCCAGTCATGGAGTAGGTTATCCTAAAAATCATCCTTTACAAAAGGATTTTCAAGGATCTTTAATTGGGCAAGAATGGAATCCATATAATAAAGTAATTGATCCAGAAAAGCATTTATTTTCTGCCGATGATCTTACCAAAGATGCTAATTTGCATGGTTTAATCGCTTTTCATTTTGCCTGTTATGGATTGGGAACTCCTCAATTTAATAACTTTAAACAAAGGGATGGAGACAAAGAATTAGCACAATTCCCTTTTGTTTCCCGTTTACCTCAAAAGTTACTTAGCCATGAAAAAGGGGGAGCTTTAGCAGTTATTGGTCATATAGATAGAGCTTTTAGTAGTTCTTTTCAAATTGCTAAACCTACCAATAATATAGAGCAACTCACTGTTTTTAAAAGCGTCTTAAAATGTTTAACTGATAGGCTTCCTATCGGCTATGCGATGGAGTTTTTTAACCAGCAGTATGCCGAACTATCTTCTGATTGTAATCTAGGTATTCTTAATGAGGAGGATGATTTTAAAATTTCTTCCCTGTGGACAATTAGCACTGATGCACGAAACTACGCTATTTTTGGAGATCCCGCCGTCAGGGTAGCGATCGCCCCAACCTCTAAGGATGAAAGACCAAGCGATCGAGAGGAGCCTAAAGTCTGGTTTAAGCCATCAGGTAAGAAGGATAAATTTTCAGATCCTAAATATGAGTCCCTAATGGCACAGGTTAAGCAACTCGAGCAAGAAGTTAAAGAGCTAAGGGAAGAAAATCAACGACTGAAAGAGGGAAAATAGCTATCCTTGGCATTAGTGATCCTCCTCCTGCCTCCTGCCCCCTGCCTCCTGCCTAGCCTTCACGATAATATATTTTTTACCTAAGCGGATTTAGTATTACATAACCATACCACCATCGACATTAAACACTTGGCCTGTTATATAGGCGGAAGCAGGATTAGAAGCCAAAAAACTTACCATCTGGGCAACTTCTTCTGGTTTGCCAAAACGCCCTAGGGGAATTAACTTGAGAATTTCTTCGGCTTTAAGATCATGGGTCATATCCGTTTCAATAAACCCCGGTGCTACTGCATTAACAGTAATACCACGACTGGCAAATTCCTTGGCTAGGGTTTTGGTTAAACCGATAACCCCGGCCTTCGCCGCACTATAGTTAGCCTGTCCAGGGTTGCCCATCTGTCCCGAAACGGAAGCAATATTAATAATTCTACCGCGACGTTGTTTAAGCATTAATTTACCGACAGCGCGGGTACAGAGAAATACTCCAGTTAAATTTAGAGCCAGAACCGCTTGCCAATCCTCTAATTTCATGCGTATTAAGAGATTATCCTTAGTAATTCCAGCATTATTGACTAAAATATCAATTTTACCCCATTTTTCTTGGGTTTTCTCTACAAGCTGATCTACTTGTTCCGTTTGGGAAACATCTGCTTGGAGAGCTAGAGCTTCCCCACCCTGTTGTTGAATTTCTGCCACCACTGACTCCGCAGCCGCCGAGGAACTGCTATAGTTGACTACAACCTTCGCTCCTTCCTGGGCTAAGGCAAAAGCGATCGCGCGGCCAATTCCCCTAGAGGCTCCGGTGACTAAAGCAACTTGATTTTGTAAAGGTAGTGTCGTCATATAATGCGCTCCTGAAATCTTATCTGGCTATGAAATTATCCCATAAAGGTGTCAGTCAGCTATGATCGGGTTTAGTGGATCAAACACAAAATCTATGGTTGTTAAAAAACAGTTTTCTAGTTTCCAAGAACTCCTTGACGGTTCTAATCTGCCGGTCTTAGTTGATTTCTATGCCACTTGGTGCGGACCTTGCCAGATCATGGCACCCATTCTAGAGCAAGTGGGAACCTATTTAAAAGATCAGGTACAAATCGTCAAAATTGATGGAGATAAATATCCTAATCTCGCCTCCGAGTACCGAGTACAGGCCTTCCCGACCCTAATTTTATTTAAAAAAGGGCAAGTGGTTAATCGTATTGAGGGAGTGGTACAAGCCCAGCAATTAATCCAACACTTACAAAGTCTCCTGTAGACAATGCTGAAGTTAATCTGTTGCTTTCTCGTTGGATGGCTAATCACCGTCTCCTTACTAATTTTTCCCTTGGGTAATCCCAGTTTATCTGAGTCCGTCCAAGGGGAACAACTCTATCAATCAGGACAAATACAATCAGCCATTGAGGTTTGGGAATCTTCCTTAGAAAACTCCAGAAAAAGCGGGGATGCGATCGCCCAAAGCCGTATTTTGAGTAATCTATCCCTTGCCTATCAACAATTAGGCCAATGGCAAAAAGCCGAAGCCTTAAGCCAAGAAAGCCTAGAGAAGTTAAAAGAGTTACCATCCTCCACCGCTCAATCTAGGGGAATTGCCCAAACCCTAAATAACCAAGGATTACTACAACTAGCCCAAGGTAGAGCTAATCTGGCCTTGGGCACTTGGAGGGAAGCAGAAAAATACTATGCTCAAGTTGCCGATGAATCTGGTAGGCTTCTGAGTCAAATCAACCAAGCTAAAGCTTTACAAACCCTAGGACTAAATCAAAAGGCGTGTCAGCTTTTGGTAACAGGACTTAATCTGCTTTCTTTTACCTGTGAGAACCCAAAAATAGAAACCCAAGATAGCCTCAAACGTCAGCAGGAAATACTTTTACCTAAATTAACAACTGTATCCCAACCCTTAGATATTGAAGCTTGGCAAACCCTAGCAGATGTTTTAGTAAATTCAGGGCAATTAAATCTAAGCCAATGGTTACTAGAAAAATTACTACCCCTGACGGGTAATGACCAGAATCGGGCTAG
Organism: Microcystaceae cyanobacterium; assembly: GCA_040398185.1. Lineage (GTDB taxonomy): Bacteria > Cyanobacteriota > Cyanobacteriia > Cyanobacteriales > Microcystaceae > JBBAUO01. Next base: position 10,991 of record JBBAUO010000007.1, read on the forward strand.
GATTTTGCTAAATCTCGGAAAAATCGCCCAGATTAAGGGAGACATTCCCACCGCACTAGATTGGTATCAGCAGGGAGAAAAAACTACTTCAGATAGAGGGTTACAAATTCAGAGCCAACTTGCCCAACTACGGCTTTATATTGACCGTCAAGAATGGCAAAAAGCCGTTTTACTGGTAGTTCCCCTAGGAGAGAAATTTAGAAATATTCCCCCCAGTCAGTCAAAAATCTATAGTCAAATTAACTATGTTCATAGCCTCATAGACCTAAAGCTTGCTCCTATTACTAACTCTTTACCCTCTTGGCAAGATTTGGCTGATATAACCAATGAGGCTCTACAAAATGCCCAATCAATAGATTCCCAAAGAAGTCAAAGCTATGCTCTAGGAACGCTAGGAACTATCTATGAACAGACGCAACAAATCCCAACGGCTCAACAATTAACGGAACAAGCTTTACTGATTGCACAACTAATTAATGCTCCAGAAATCGCCTATCGTTGGCAATGGCAACTCGGACGCTTATTACAAGCCCAAGGAGAAACAGAAAAAGCTATTTTAGCCTATTCTGAAGCCATTAGGTCTACGGAATCTATTAAAAATGATTTAGTAGCTGCTAATCAAAATATACAATTTTCCTTTCAAGATAGCATCGAGCCTATCTATAGGGAATTAGTCTCCTTGTTGTTGCAACCAAATCCATCAGGAAGAGTGAGCCGGGAGAATTTAATTAAAGCCCGTGATGTCATTGAATCCCTACAAGTGGCAGAGTTAAATAACTTCTTTCAGGAAGCTTGTTTGACAGTGAAAAGCCAAGAGATTGATACTTTTGACCCTGAATCGACAGTAATTTATCCGATAATTCTTAAGGATCGTTTAGAAATTATTGCAGCTTTTCCCGATCAATCCATCCATCATTATATGTCGGCGGTTTCTGCCCAAGAATTAGAGAAGGTATTGGCTCAATTACGCTTTAACTTAGTGATTCGTAGTCGAAGAGATTTTTTTGCTCCAGCCCAACAGGTTTATAAATGGTTAATTGAACCCCTAGAAAAAGATTTAGAACTTTATCAAATTCAGACCCTAGTTTTTGTTCCAGATACAGCCTTAAGAAATATACCCATTACGGCTCTTTATGATGGGAAAAAATACCTAATAGAAAAATATGCGATCGCCGTTACTCCGAGTTTAAGACTATTAGAACCTCAACCATTAAAAAATACCAATTTATATACCCTAGCTTCTGGTGTTACTGAAACCAGAGACAATTTTCCTCCCCTTTATTATGTAGAACAAGAATTAAAAAATATTCAAAAAAATGTTCCTAGTAGGATTCTTTTAAACCAAGCTTTTACCGAAGTAAAGTTTGAAAAGAGTATTTCTTCAGAAACTTTTCCCATTGTACATATCGCTACCCACGGGCAATTTAGCTCCAATGTGGACAAAACCTTTATCCTAACTTGGGATGAGCAGTTAAACATTTTACAATTAGAAAAACTCCTCAGGGGTCAAGAGATAGAGCTTTTGGTTCTCAGTGCTTGTGAAAGTGCAGCGGGGGACAGGAGAGCAGCCCTAGGACTTGCGGGGATGGCGGTTCGTTCGGGGGCTAGAAGTACCCTAGCGACGCTTTGGTCCGTTAATGATGAAGCTTCGGCACAATTTATGAATTATTTTTACCAAGCCCTAGCTAGTAAGAAGATGACTAAAGCCCAAGCAGTGCGGGAGGCTCAATCAAAGCTGCTCACCGAGCCCAAGTTCGGGCATCCTTTTTACTGGTCGGCTTATATCCTCGTAGGCAATTGGCTATAATGCAAGATCCTGTTTTAATAGTACAGTTACTCTCCTCCTGCCTCCTGCCTCCTGCCTAGCCTTCACGATAAGATATTTATCTAAGCGGATTTGGTATAAGGAGGCAGGTGCCCCCTTTTATGGATTATTCCGCCACTTTATCTTTAAAAAGTTTGCCAGGAGAGAAGACGGGGACGCGGGTAGCCGCAATAGTAATCACATCCCCTGTTTGGGGATTTCTACCTTGACGCTCCTTTCTTTCCCTGGCTTCAAAGGTGCCGAAACCTACTAGGGTGAGTTTTTCCCCTTCGACCACGGTATCCACGACAATCTCAATGGTTGCATCGAGAATTTGGTTAGCTTCCTTTTTGGTAACGGATGCTTTTTCGGCAATTTTAGCGACTAACTGTTCTTTATTCATAAAGATGGTGATTTGGATTTTTAGGTGATTATAACCTGAAAGAGCGGCTTTAGCGTCTAGTTTAGGCTTTTAAAAGATTAACATTAATCTCTGGAATCAGAAATAAAAGTTTTCTATCAATAACAACAAGAAACTTAACATTTTTGTCGTATCTTCTCCCGAAAAATCCTGCTAGATTGGGTTTGTGAGCCTATGCCGACTAGGGAAAACCCCGGTAGGCTAGGAAAAACCTTTAGTCTAGATTGCCACTTGTCATGGATTTTGCTACTTTTCCTTGGTTAACTGTCATTATTCTGTTCCCGATCGTTGCGGCGTTGTTTATTCCCCTATTTCCCGATGAGGGAGACAAGGAAGTACAGGTGAAAACAGCCCAAACTTTGCGCTGGTATGCCCTAACGATCGCCCTAATTGATTTTGTGCTGATTATTTATGCTTTTTACCAAGGTTATGACTTAAAAAACCCTAATTTGCAGTTGTTTGAGAGTTATTCTTGGATTCCTGATTTGGATCTTAGGTGGTCAGTGGGAGCCGATGGGCTATCCATGCCCTTGATTATTCTCACGGGCTTTATCACTACCTTGGCGATTTTGGCCGCTTGGCCCGTAACTTTTAAGCCTAAGCTCTTTTACTTTCTGATGTTGGCCATGTACGGCGGACAGATTGCTGTTTTCGCTGTACAGGATATGCTTTTGTTTTTCCTGGTCTGGGAGTTGGAATTAGTTCCTGTTTACCTAATTCTCTCCATTTGGGGCGGTAAAAAGCGTTTATATGCGGCAACTAAGTTTATTCTCTATACGGCTGGAGGATCTTTGTTTATTTTGGTCGCAGCCCTGACGATGTCTCTCTATGGGGATACCGTCAGTTTTGATATGAGCGCGATCGCCGCTAAGGACATTCCTTTAAAATTACAACTATTCCTCTACGCGGGGCTATTAATTGCCTACGGGGTCAAGTTACCGATTTTTCCCCTACATACATGGCTACCCGATGCCCACGGTGAAGCCACAGCCCCTGCCCACATGCTCCTGGCGGGTATTTTATTAAAAATGGGAGGATATGCCCTGCTGCGGATGAATGCGGGAATGTTACCCGATGCCCATGCGGTTTTTGCCCCCGTCCTAGTCATTTTGGGGGTGGTTAATATTGTCTATGCGGCCTTAACTTCCTTTGCCCAAAGGAATCTGAAGCGTAAAATTGCCTATTCTTCCATCTCTCACATGGGATTTGTACTGATTGGGATGGCCTCCTTTACTTCCCTCGGTACCAGTGGGGCGATGTTACAGATGATTTCCCACGGGCTGATTGGAGCTAGTCTCTTTTTTATGGTGGGTTGTACCTACGATCGCACCCATACCCTGATGTTGGATGAAATGGGCGGAATCGGGCAGAAGATGAAAAAAGCCTTTGCCATGTGGACTACCTGCTCCATGGCTTCTTTGGCTTTACCCGGTATGAGTGGATTTGTGGCGGAGTTGATGATCTTTATTGGTTTTGCCACCAGTGATGCCTATAATCCAACTTTTCGGGTGATTGTGGTGGCTTTGGCAGCAGTTGGGGTAATTCTTACACCAATTTATCTCCTCTCAATGCTCAGAGAAATGCTCTATGGACCGGAGAATAAGGAATTAATAGAGCATGAGGCCCTAATTGACGCAGAACCCCGGGAGGTATTTATTATTGCCTGTTTGTTGGTTCCCATCATCGGCATCGGCCTCTATCCGAAGATTGTCACCCAGATGTACGATGCGACAACGGACCAACTGACTACCCTACTACGGCAATCGGTACCAAGTTTAGCAGGACAAACCGCCTCGATCACTTCGGGAAATGAATCTTTGTATTCTCTCAAAGCCCCGGAGATCGGCAATTAACCCCTTGGTTCTTCTTTGCCTACGGTAATTAAAAAAGCTTCTTTAGCGGCCGCTTGTTCGGCTGCTTTTTTTGACTGTCCCGTACCTGTGCCTAGTTTTTCCTCATTTAGCCAGACTTCAGCTAAAAATCGCTCTTGCTCTAGGGTTGGGGGTGAAATTTCCTGCACGCAATAGACGGGTAATTGTTTGTAATGGGCTTGAGTCCATTCCTGGAGAGCATCTTTGTAGTTCTGACGAGCGGGATCTTGGCGAATCTCAAGGGCTTTTTCGAGGAGGTGTTCATCGAGCCAAGGACGCACCAATTCCATCGTGTGGGTACTCAGATAAAGGGCTCCTAGTAGGGCTTCAAAGGCATCTGCTAGGCGAGAAGTTCGCCCCAGTTGATCGCTGGAGGCACTGTTACTAATGAGTAGGTATCGCTCTAGGTTATAACGATCGGCAAAATCGGCTAGGGTGCGATCGCTGACCATCATGGAGCGCAGGGCGGCAAATTCCCCAACGGCAGAGTCGGGATAGGTTTCTAGCAAAACTTCGGCGGCGGCTAGTCTCACCACCGCATCCCCGACAAATTCTAATTGTTCGTAGTTGATGTTTTTAGAAAAACTAGGATGGGTAAGGGCAATATCTAGCAATGACCAGTCTATAGCCTTGTTTTCTGGCAAACCCAATTTTTGGATCAGGATTACTAATTGTTTTTTCCTACGGGGATCGGATAAAGCCATGTAGAGGATGCCAATGGATTCTTATTCTTATTCTTATTTTACCCTGATGGATGAGTACCAGAGTTTACAATAGAGAAAGACTCAATGTGAGACGGATATTCTTTATGTTTAAGCATTTATCTAAAATCTTGATTTTCGCCCTTGTCGTGGGCTTGACTTGCCTTGGGGCGATCGCACCAGTGGGAGCTTTGAGTTATAACAACCAAACCCTAGAAGACAGGGATTTTTCAGGACAGGATTTAAGAGATTCTAGTTTTGACCATACTAACCTGAGAAATGCCAATTTTAGCCATGCCCAACTCCAGGGGGTGCGTTTTTTTTCGGCTAACTTAGAGGGAGCTAACTTTGAGGGGGCAGATTTGCGCTACTCGGATCTAGAGTCAGCCCGTTTAACTAAGACTAATTTTACCGATGCCAATCTAGAAGGGGCATTTCTCACTAATATTTTAGTTAAAGGGGCTATTTTTGACGGAGCCGATCTGACCGATGTGGTAATTCGCTCCGATACGGAAAAAATTCTCTGTACTATGCTTACAGGTACCAATTCTATAACCAAAAGAAATACCCGGGATACTCTGTATTGTCCCTAAACTACCTGATGTAGATCCTTGGGGGAGAGATGGGAATGAATCACTTCCCCGTCCTTAAACCAGATTACCCTTTGGGCATGCCCCGCTACATCTACCTCATGGGTAACAATGACTATGGTGATGCCACTTTGGTTGAGCTCTTGGAAAATTTGGATAACTTCCTGGGTAGTACGGGAATCTAAGGCTCCGGTTGGTTCGTCGGCTAGGATTAAAACCGGCTCATTGACAATGGCTCGCGCTATGGCTACCCGTTGCTGTTGTCCCCCTGAAAGTTGATTGGGTTTATTCTGGAGGCGATTACTTAAACCTATACGGGTTAGAGCCGCGATCGCCCTTTCTTTACGCTCTAGGGGGGGAACTCCTGCATAAATCATCGGGAGCATGACGTTTTCTAAGGCGCTCATTTGGGGTAACAGATGGAATTGTTGGAAGACAAAGCCAATCTTACTATTGCGAATCCTGGCGAGATCTGAGTCGGGTAACTGGGCAACGTCTAGGTTTTCTAAATAGTAACTCCCACTGCTCGGACGATCTAAACAACCGATGATATTCATCATGGTGGATTTGCCACTTCCAGACGCGCCCATAATCGCGCAGTATTCCGCCTTTTCGATGCTTAAATTGACGTTAGAGAGGGCATGAACTATAGTCTCTCCTGCTCCATAGACTTTACTAATGTTTTCTAGGCGAATAACTATAGGTTGATAGGACTTGGCGATCGCTGGTAAATCAGGAACAATCAGGGGAAAGGGTGAAGAGGTCATAGATTCAAGATTAGTGATACCTATTCTATTCTAATCGGCAAACAACTATTGTATGCCTTCGCTAAACCTTGAGAAAGCCCTAGCACTCCTTGCGGAGCAGAGAACCCGTCCAAAGATAGCTCAAGCCGAGGACGTGCTATCAAATAGTAAAATAATTAGTAAAACTTAACATTACCGCTCAAACAAATACAGTGCACGGCTGCTAGGCTTGACAATACCTAGCTGCTCCCTTTACAATGACGGGGAATCAGCCAAGAAAGAATTAGGGCAAAAGGTCTAAATGTTGCACTTCCTTCTTGTTGGCAGCTTGTGGGTTTGCAAAGCTCTTATTAACTGCCGTCATAGAATATTTACACTCTTTATTCCTTGTTACCCTGAAGGTACATAATTCAACTAATAGCCGTCTTTTTGTTTTTTAGATATGAGAAAAATGATTTTCTTCAATATTGGTTGGATGAACTATTATCGAGGAAATACTGAGAAAGACCCTATTAAGAAGGGTGGTAAGTTTATCGATGAAAACGGACATGGCTACGAAATTTGGAACTTCCTGCCGTTTAATGGGCGTATGTATGGTTATGTTCAGCCTGGAGGCAAGGGTGACTACTTTAGCCGATTAATTAATATTGACAATTTGGGTGCGCCAAAGCAAAACTCAGTTGACAATGTTTTATCTGTCTGGCTAGCAAGTCATCCAGAAAAGGGTGGTACTTGGGTGATTGGCTGGTATGAAAACTCAACTGTCTATCGGACATATCAGGAAGCACCTATTGATTCCAATAGAAACTCTGGAGATTCTGAAGATCAATTTGGCTATTGGGTTACAGCAAAAGAAGAAGATTGTGTATGCTTACCTGTTGACGAGAGGGCTTTACAAGCTCCCAGAGGTAAGGATGGAATAGGGCAATCAAATGTTTGGTATGCTCCGAGCCAGGAAAAAATTACTATAGAGTTCCGTGAAAAAGTAGAAAAATTAATTTCTCAGTATCGAGCTTCAGAAGTTGTACAGCTAGTTGGCATTCGGCAAAAATATGACCAAGATTTTTCTGATTCTGACACATTAGAAGATGCGACGAAGCGAATGTTAGTATCAATAGTTCGCCGCCAAGGACAATCTCAGTTCCGCGAACGGCTTATAAAAGCTTATAAAGGAAAGTGTGCCATTTCTGGTTCTGATGTGGAGAAAGCTTTAGAAGCGGCACATATCATTCCATACGATGGAAAAAAAACTAATAATACTTCTAATGGATTGTTATTGAGGGCTGATCTACATACTTTATTTGATCTAAAACTAATTACTATTGATCCAAGCACCATGAAAGTTTTGATTTCACCTGAGTTAATGAAGACATCGTGTCAAGCCTTTCGGCAGAAAAAAATAATGCTACCCGATGATATAAACGACCAACCGGACCCAGAAGCAATAAGAAACCATTATGAGAAATGTACATGGACAAAATAAAATTTCGGTTTTGTATTTTCCACATTATGTTCTTTCATTAAGGGTAACCGTGTCATTAGCTATGATGTGCTCAATTCCATTTTTTGGAGGATTTGTAGAGCCTTTTATGACCGTTGTTTTGGCAGAGCGATTTGAAAGGGCATTGCGCCAAAGCAAGTAGCTTAAGGCTTCAGAGCTAACTAACAAAGATATGCCTAGAAGTGGAGTGGTCATCTATCGGGTTAAAATGTGAAGAGAATAATCGTGCCTAAAATATCCATATCTATGCAAATTACCCTTAACCTTGATGAATCGCTCCTCAACGAAGCCTTTCAGATGACTAACCTCACCACCCAAGAAAAACCGGTGAATCTTGCTCTTCAAGAATTTGTGAGATCGCGCCGTAAGAAAAGCCTTCTCGACCTTGCGGGGCGAATCCAGTTGGTTCCAGACTTAGATCACAAGGCTCTGCGCGAAACTCGTCATGTTGCTGATTGATACATCTGTTTGGATCAGCGTCTTCCGCGATCGCAGCGGTCAAGTTCGTCAACAGCTTGAAACCCTGATTGCTAATCGTGAAGTTTTACTTACCCGATTCACTCAGCTTGAACTGCTTCAAGGTAGCCTAAACGAACAAGATATGAGTCTCAGGTGCGTCAGCAGGTTGAGGAGGACAATCATGGCAAGATTGTAGCCATAGATATTGAAACAGGGGCTTTTGAAGTGGCAAAAGACAGCCTCACGGCTTCCGATCAACTTTTAGCCCGATTGCCAGATGCTCAAATTTGGTTCGTAAGAATCGGACATCGCGCAGTTCATCGAGTCGGTTTGATTGAGGCAAATTTATTTCAATGATTATAGGTAACGTCAATGCTAATCGTGAGGCAATTATTCAGATTGCCGTTCTAGGGGATTATAAAAATATCAAAAATGTAAAAGCAGTTATTGATACAGGTTACACAGGTGATTTAATGCTATCGAGAGCGATCCTCAATGAGTTAGGGCTAACTCTCCGAGGTTTACAAGATGCCATTCTCGGTGATGGCAGTCTAACAATGTTTGAAATGTATGCTGGCTCAGTAATTTGGGATGGACAAATCCGAAGATCGGAAATCAATTCGTCAGAGACAGAGTTATTGATTGGTATGGGGTTATTAGAAGAATACAAATTAGAAATTAAAGGAAGAGTTGGCGGTATAGTTAAAATTAGTGCTTTATAATAAATTACGGTCTAACATATCATTGGAGCGAACGAGCAAAAGATATTGGTGATGATATAATGGAAACCAGCCGCCGCTCAACTTAGCCGTTAAGGTTGTACCAGTCCTCGGTAGGGGAAGCAATTCAAAGCTTATCGGCAAGATGAAGAACCAAAAACTTTACATTTGATGGTAAGAACCTCTATGAAATCGGGAATTCTATAGGGAGAAATTCAGTATGACTATGCCCTTCAGTTTCAATTCTGGAAAGCTAGGTCCGATCGAAGTTTTTGAGGACGATACGCACTTTCTGGTCCGCATCCATCCTGAAAACCGCGATCGAGCCAAGAAAATTGTTGGAAGACAATGGGACGGAGATCGGAAGGCTTGGGTTTATCCTAAAGATCCACTAACTTACGAAGCCTTAGCTGAAGAGTTTACAAGGGATGCTGATAGTTTCGACATCCGACGACCAAAAACAAAGCGTCCTGCTGGAATAAAAGCACCTGTTAATGAACCAGATAACGGCGAATTTGAGGATCAGATTCTTGAGGAAATTCCTTCTATTGGTGGCATCAGCGAGAATAAAGGCAGGATTTTCAGTGAGCTTGAACAAATTCGAGTGATAATTGAGTCGCTTCGTGATACCTCAGCAAATCAAAACCTTACACTCGAAGAGTTACGCGCCAATCAGGAAGAAACTTCCAATGCACTCACTAAGTTTAACGAGCCGATACAACAAATCGTCAAAGCTGAGGCAGTTGAAGTTCTCCCCAGCTTCCTAAGTTTAGATAAGCCCAAAGAAAAAGAGTTACTTGAAAAGGCACTCATTGAGCTTGCTTGCCTGACAGTTGGAGAGAAAAAGCAGTTATTTCGCCAATGGGTAAGCCAATATCATCCTCTTAGCCTTCCAGCAGATTTCGTAAGCGAAACTCATGAATTTCTCAAAAAACATCTAAGCAAGTTTCTTAGGGATGAAAATAATCCTGTAGATTTTATTGATCTTATTCAAAGAGCGAAGGATGAAGATGTCTTTTTCAGTGATCGTCCAGATCCAACCATTAAACCGATACCCATACTTTATACGTTAAACAATATTCGTAACCGTTTTGCACATCCTCCTATTAATTTTAGCCCGCCAGAAAAATGGAGCAGAGCAGTTCTTTATTTAATGAATCTTGCATTAGTTTGGTCAAAGGTTGTTATGGAAGAGGAGGAAGGAGATGAGTAGGCATGAACCCATTTGGGAATGTTATCAATTACCCGGAATCTCAAGTCCAGATGAGTGGAGAAAACTGCTTGAGCAAAGCCTTGAAAGAGATGGCTGCCCCTATCGTTATGATATTCATAATACCTCATTACGAGTCTGGAATCCATCTGAGCGAGAGATAACAGTTCCAGGATCTAATTTCACCTGTCGCAATGGTTACGAACTTCAAAGAGTCTCTTTTGGGTTACATCAAGACGAAACTCTTATTGGCATTTCCCTTGCTAGATTGGTATTTGAGCCAGGATCTAAATTCCCAACTCCATATTCGACTGGTGAGCTTTTTTCTAAAGGTAGATATCCTGAAGTTTTAAGGCATCAGCCTATGATTGTTGGCGTTCAACCACTAATTGAATTCCTTAATCAAACCCTTGTTGGAAAACAACTTGAACTATATAAAAAATATAAAGTAGTTAGCCAAGCGAGGAACATAGTTTATTGCTTCGGCAATAGTTCAGAATCCCTAGCTGAAATCGTGCAGAGTCCAGGACTGTCTAAAAATTTACTCAATTCCGTAAGGTCAAATAAAGCTATTGCTCCAGCTTCCATGAGAATTGGTGTACTTTCGGCTGGTGTAAATGCTTCTCACAAAGCACTTCACATTGGGCAAGAAATAATTAATGTCCTTCATGATTGGCGATGTTCGGCTTCTCTTGAAGATCTTAAGAAAGGAGATGGCATTGAATCCTTTTTGTCTGATACTTCGCGTGGGCAACCAATCGTTCTAGTACCACTTGAGGGTAAAAAAGGCGATCGTCCTCCTGCTGACTCTATTAACTGGTTAAAGTATCTTAATTCAGAGAAAGCAGCTTTTCAGCTTTGTTCTACTGAATCTGATCCTCGTTATACGAGGCATGGGCTTGCTATAGCGATTCTTTCAAAAGCAAATGGAAGTATCTTTATTGCAGAACCTATTGATTTTCCAAATTTCCGCCAAAGTTGGTTTGTTGGGCTAGATTTGGGCAGAGGCGGACTGAAGAAAGGCAAAATTGTAGTGATTACGCTAACTAGCCCAGATGGTATATTACAAGCCTATTGGCGAGCAGTAAAGAACGAGAATGACACTCTTTCTCCAAAAATTCTTGAAGAGGGTTTGTCATGGATTGCTTCTCAAGCTGAATCATTGGGTAAGGGACGGCATCTGTATCTTATTCGTGACGGGCTTAGACCACATCATGAATCACTAGATTTTTATCGGGAATCTTTGTCTAGTTATAATTTCACTCTCATTGAATACGCCAAATCGGGATCTCCCCTAATCCACTGTGCCCCTTTTGAGCCTGAGCCAGGAACAACGATTTTACTTGAACAATCTAGCTTTGCTGCTTTGTATCCCTGCGTTTCACCGCAACGTGATGTACTCACAACACCAGTTAAATTTCGAGCATTAATTAATCCTCAAGGTCACAGCTCGGCAAATTTAGCTTCCCTGCTTACTGCTCTTTGTCATTCCGCTACACTCTCTTATCAACCTAGTCGGCTTCCGGCTCCTCTTCAATGGGCAAACGGGCTTGCTCGTCTTTCCTACGAAGATTTACAGTTTTCTGGTTGGTCTCACAAACTTTCAAAGCTGCTCACTCTAGCAGATCAAGCGTAATCCTGGGTTTGCTGATCCCTCAAAAAGAACGCCATAACCTTTGCCACCAAGGGACAGACTCGACCTCAATAAAGTTAATTTTCCCACGGATTTGATTGATATTCCAGCCCGTGAGTCTAGCTAGGTTTTGGGCTTCCTGCTCTTGTCTTTGTTTGGTTTGTCTTTGATAATTTTCCCCTGCCGCACATTTTACCTCGCCTTTAAAGGGATGACGCAATACATAACGTCCTTGGAATAATTGACGGTTGCCTGTTTCTTGAAATTGTAGATCTTCGGGGAAGGTATTGCGACTATAACGGATGTGTAGTCGACTAATAAAGACCGTTCTATAGGGATTTCCCTCTGTTGTCCAGAAAACTCCTGCTTTTTTTAATTCCTCCGGAGAAAGGGGCTCGGAGGAACAGGGATCGCAACTGCTCATATCCCAAGCATATTCTAGGAAGGCTACTTTTTTCCCTTCTCGTTCATAGCTTTTTTGAAACATGGATTTATAAAAGCTACTAAATTCTTTCTGCACAAATTCAGGGATATCAGTATCGGAGGGAATTTTTACAGTTCGGTAGTTGGTTAACTCGGTTTGTCCCTTGGGAGAAAGTAGATATACAATTAGGTCTTGCTCTCCTTTGCTGTTGATCATTCCTAGACGAATCGGTAACATAAAACGAGGTGATTCGTAGGCCATCATTAAAGGACGTAGGGAGGAAAAGCCTGTTTTAGCATATTCTTGGAGGTTAACTTTGGCCACAAAGAATTTTAAATTTTGACGGATATAGGGCTGTAGTAGTTGACTCGCTCCCTTGGGTATTTTATAACCATTTTGTCTTAACCACGTTTCTAAACCGTTGGATTCCTTGGCACTGAGAATGAGAATGTCGTATTCTCCTACGGTAAATTTGGCTTCTACTGTTACTCCTAAACTTCCCTCGCGGGCCTCGTTTTTCTGCCTTACGGAGGCGGAAGGAACAGGACTCATCATTTCATCCCTAGAGCGATCATATACTGCACAGGGATCGGGGTCAAAGTATTCTACTAAACGAGGTGCACTAAAGGCATCTAGTCGTTCCATAATTTTCCCTTCCCCTATATTCACCTGTTCTTTTTTTAAAACCACAGGGACAGGAACAACGAGGGCAAAATCTTTGATCTCCCCCTGGTAGTCATTAGCCATGGTTAAAACAGTCCGCTTGCCATCTCGGGCTATGATTACCTGGGAGGCTTTGTTATAGAGACTAGCATCGGCTTTGCCTACATAAAACCCACAAAAGGCTAAGGCGGGGGGAGTTGATATTAGTAAGGCTATAATTACTAGAACTAAAACTCTAAATATTTTCATACATTTATCTCAATTAATAATTGTTTGGTTCCAGGTAAATCTAGGTGCAGTTTCCCACATATCTAGGATAACTATCAGGGGAGATAGGATAAATAATGCCCAGAAAAAAGCATTGGCTATAAAGAAAAAGTATTGCAAAATGAAGGTTAAAAAAGCTAAGGTGATCGCCCAAATTATACGACTAGAAACCGCATTGGGTATTGAGCGGGGATCGGTAATCATAAAGAAGGCAAATAATAATAGGCTTCCACTCATTAATTGATGGTGTAGAACGTCCCAACTCCAGCCTAAATAGGTATTACGAATAATTCCCAAGGTAATATAGGTTACTAAAAAGGTAGCGGTTGTATCCCATCTTCCTACTTGTTTAAGTACCATAGCCCCTGTACCTAAAAATAAGAGTAAATACCACCAATCTGCCCCCCATTGACCAGGGGATAGCCAAGCATCTTGGGTTAGAGCTAAGGCGGAGATAATACCAAAATTAGCAGGATTAAAAAAATGTTTTCCCTGTACTTGTAAGAGAAACTTACTGGCGATCGCCAATACCCCTGCGAGGATCATCGTCGAGCCATGATTCCCCCGTAGCAATAGGGACAAGCCCAAGGCGGTAATACAAGCACTTTTGAGGCAAGAAAGGGAAGGGAGGTCGAATTTTTTGGGTTGGGAGAGTAGCCCCTGGGTTAATAGACAACTTAAAAAAATTAACCCGATTAAATCTAGTCGGAGAGTCCAATCTCGGGTAAAGATTCCTAAGGCCAAAAAGGTAGAAAGGAAAAGAATTTGGTAGTTACGAGCATCAAGGCCAGCCATAGAAAACCTATACCGCGTTTTTTTTAGTATGACCTTGATGGTGAGAAAATTAGGCGATGGTTACAGTTTATGTAACAGACATCTATTAACGAATGTACTTCCTACCTAGGCCAAGTAACCCCAGCAAGATAACACCTAAGATACTACTAGGCTCAGGAATTTGGCTACTGCTGCTAGTAATAACGACGTTATCCACCAAAACCCCTGAATTTCCGTCAAAATCATTGATATCCACAACTCCCCCCACACCTAGTAAGTAAGTACCGCTAGTGGGGAAGGTATAGGTAAAGGGTAGATATCCCGTCTGATAGGCAAACGGGTTGCTAGGTGGTAGGGGTAAAGTAGCATCACTGAGCCGATAGAGGTCGTTGTAGGTGACAGTTCCTAAATCGCCAAGGGTGGATATTAAAATAAAAGCATAGTCAGGAAAGACGACAGTTGCATTATCGTTAGAAACAAAATTCCAATCTAGAGTTAATACATCCCCTGCTTGTACTGTAATGTTCTGTTTGAGTACGGAACCTTCTAAAGCAGCACCTCCGACGGGATCGTTGGGATCGTCAAAAATACTAGGATTGTCTAGGGGGATTCCTAAAAAATCCTCTAATCCATCTACTACGCCAACTTGTAATGGTGGGTCCACAGCAGATGAGGAGAATTTAAAGGTAGTGGCTAGGGATTGATAGATGAGATTGGTAGGGGTAACACCAAAGGCACTGGTTTGTCTGGTGACATTACCCCCCACTTCCCATCCATTGGTTAAATCAGTCTCAAAACTACCATTAGTCAAGGCATAACTAGGAGCCGCAGTGAGTATTAAGGAACTAAATCCTATTAAAGAGGGGAGAAAACGAGCTAAGTCCATATTTGTCATAGAAATGTCCTGGAATTTAATCATAAGGATAGACTATTTTTCCTGAAAAGAAAATAGGGGAATTTAGTTAAATGCCCTGAACTAGAAGACAAAATTATTGCTAGTCAATGCAGAAGAGATTACCCCATCTAGGGTGATAAATGGTCGGGCTACTCCTCGTCCTGCTGTACCATCACTGTCTACGGAAATTAATGTCCCAGTCCCCAAAGTTCTCCAGGAAACATAACCATCAGTAACTGGGTTGGAACCAGTATAGTTCAGGCTGTCTAGTAAAGCACTGAAATCTAGGTAATCTTGGTTAACATCAAAATCCGTCAGGCGATCGCCCGAATCCCGTATGCTGGAGTAGACAAAGGTATCACGCCCTTCTCCACCGCCTAGAACATCTGCACCACTACCACCGACAATACGGTCATTACCTTTACCACCTGTGACGTTATCTCGTCCATCTCTGGCATCAATTAGGTCATCACCATCAGTTCCTGTTAAGGTATTATCGCCATTGGTGGCACCAGTAACGGGGTTAAAGATACTTAGTTGAATTGGGGTTTGGGCGGTTAAACCTTGGCTATCCGTGGCTACTAGGGTAAGAGTTTTAGTGCCAGTTTGGGTAGGAGTCCCTGTAATAGTAAGGTTAGTGAGGGTAAAGGTTGAGTCATTATTGATGGTGTAGCTGAGGGTATCTCCCGTATCTACATCACTAAAGGTATCAGAGGGGATAGTGAAGCTAAAGGCGTTATTGGTTGTCAGGATTTGGGTATCAATGGGTTTATTAACAGTAGGCGCGTCGTTAACTCCATTGACGGTTAGGGTAAAGGTATCTTCTACGGATTGACCATTGGCTGTACCTCTTACGGTAATTTGGGCAGTACCAAATTGGTTAGGTAGATAATCGAGGGTTAAGGTGTTATTTTGTAGGCTGGTTGTCACCAGGGTATTATTACTGTTTGTAACAATACTCTTGACAACTACATCCCCATCTGCATCACTGAAGACGGTAGCTAGATTGATAACTGTGTCGCTTGCATCCTCATTTACCGTTACATCGGCGATTGGGTTACTAACTACAGGAGCATCATCTACGGCGTTAACGGTTAGGTTAAAGGTATCATCTACCGTTTGCCCGTTAGCCGTACCTCTTACCGTAATTTGTGCAGTACCGAATTGATTGGGTAAATAATCGAGGGTTAATTGATTGTCTACTAGGGTTGCTGTGACTAAACCTGTATTAGTGTTAGTCAGAATGGTTTTAACAATTGCATCCCCATCTTCTACATCACTGAAGACGTTAGTTAAGTCGATAACCGTGTTAGCCGCATCTTCATTTACGCTTACATCACTAATTGGATTAGAAACAACAGGAGCATCATCTACAGAGCCAACATTAATAGTAAAGGTATCATCCACAAATTGCTCGTTAGCCGTACCTCTTACAGTGATTTGAGCAGTACCGAATTGGTTAGGTAGATAATCGAGGGTTAATTCATTGTCTACCAGGGTTGCTGTGACTAAACCTGTATTCGTGTTAGTCAGAATGGTTTTGACAATCGCATCCCCATCTACATCACTGAAGACGTTGGTTAAGTCGATAACTGTGTTAGCCGCATCCTCATCTACCGTTACATCAGTAATTGGGCTAGAAACAACGGGAGGTTGGTCAACAACGCCGCCAAGAGTAATAGTAGCATCCGGTGTTGTTGGGGCGGCTTCTGTATTACCAGCGTTGTCAGCAGCAACGGAATAGAAGGCGTAGGTACGCCCAGCGGTGCCAGTATAGGTGGCTTCGGTTAATTCAGTATCATCAAGCCAAATCGTGTATTCTCCGCCATTTTCTGAGACGTAGATGGTGTAGGTTGCTAAAGCTGATCCTACATCTGCCCCCGTCCAACTGACCAGAAATTCAGGGGTTGCGGTGGTTTCAGGTAACTCATTGACTTCACTGCTAGGTTTATCAACATCAAGGGTGTTGAAGATAGGTGGAGTGCTGATGGGTTCTTCGGTGTCGAAGATGATAGTTGCCTCTGCATCGATGACATCTCCTGTTTCAGCGTTGCGTCCGGTACGAATGGTATAGGTAACAAAGCCATCCCCCACACCATCTTCGTTATTGGGCGGCAAGAAACCTAATAAGGGATTTTCGGGGATTTCACCGGTTTCAGGGTCAATTGTGGTCAAGGTCCAAGAAGCAACCCCACTGGTAACATCAATATTGGCAAGAACATCAACATAGAAGCCATAATCCGCCGTTAAATCGAGACGTTGATTATAGAATGAGCGATTGTTAGGAACGTTAGAGATAAAACCACCCCAACCAAAACTACCGACGCGGAATGTACGGAAATCAACATCGGCATCTAAGGGGTGGGTAATTGTTACCTGTTGAGCTGGTGCGGTAGCTGTGGATTGATTTTCAAAACGAATCGTATAGGCGAAGGGATCGCTAGCACTGATCCATTTTTCATCACCAAATCCATTGGGGCCGATGATATCATTAGGGTCTCTCGGACGAACAGTCGGGGTCTCCTCTTCATCGTCATTATCATCGCAATCGGGAGGCGGTGAAGGAGGTGTATTATTATCGTCACACTCATCAGGGGGAGTAGGGTTACAAGGATCTGGTGGTAAGGGGGGAGTTTGATCCGGCTCACAGCCTTCTGGCAATTCTGATGCACTAATGCTTAGGGTTTGAACTTCTGGATTATAGGTAACCGTAAAGGGAACGTCATACGCCCAACCATTGGCTTCTAGGCGACGCATGGAGCGGGTAACAACCTGTTCAAGTCCTGCACCTAAATCCCCCGGACAAAAATCTAAACCATCTTCTACAGTAATTTTCAGATCGCTCTTTACTTCTATCGAAGTAACTTTATCACAGTCGTCTTTTTGAACTGATATGAGCAGCTTACCCTCTATTTTTCGAGTATCTGGAGCTGTATCAATGCTGCCAATGCCCCCTGCAATATTACCAGGAATTTCAGTAATAACGTTATAGTTCAGAGAATTTTGATAAAATTCAATTTGTTCAGATGAAAGTAAGCTTACAAGATCAATTTCTGTCGGCAAATTATCACAATCAATCATGCCAGAGTTAAGTTTATTTAAAAATTGGGACCTTGCCTCATCCATTAAAGCACGAGTAACATTTGCCGTGGTTTGGCTATTCTTAAATCCTTGTCCAATGGCATCGCTATCGGTAAAGAAATGACGCGCAGGTGGGCTGCTGGGAGTCCCACTTAAATACTCACTCCAGAGACCGGCGACTTCACTGCCAAACCAGACCCGAATCGGTCCATTAACAAAAGTTGTAGCCCAAGCTTCATCTGCAACTAACTGAGCCGTCGATGCTCCTGGAGCGCAATCCTCATCACCCAATCGATCGCGACGATCGCGGCGCTCTTCGAGAGTTTCTACAGGAAAATCAAAGGTAGTGACGAAAGCATTCGCAGACAAGCCCAAACTGTTATTGTAGTCCTCAACCGCCTGCTCAATTAAAGCATAATAAGCTTGTTCACCTTCCCCGTTATATTCCTCAATAAAACCTGAACTATCATTTTGTCCTAAACGAGCGCGACTTAGCAAGTCTTGAATCAGCAATTCTCCCGGTACAAAGCGAGTGTCTTGGGAACGAGGCAGATCGTCTACCGCCTGGCGCATTGCTTCGTGGAAAGAATCCCAACTATCACCGACAATTCCTTGAAAATTTCCCCAAGTAGCTGTCCATTGGGTGTCACTACTTTGATCTCGATAAATTCCTTCTAGAGCATCCCAGTCAATTAATTCACCAGGACGGGTTAAATTTTCTAGGGTGATGCGCGAACTCGGTTCTTGAGTTGCTTTGGCAAACAGAGGAATTAATACCCGCTCTCCAGGAGCAAGTACGGTTGATCGCAGTTCTCCTACGGCCATGATCTGGAGTTGACTGCTATCGTTGGCTTGAACATTTGCAGTAGTACCTAATGGCGTGCCGTTGGGACTGGCAACCCGATACACTGGAACTGGCAAATCATTAGTCCCTTCATTGGCAATTTCTACATAGAAGGAGAACAAATTGCCGAATCTTGCAGCTGAGGGCATTAACAGTTGTGCTGCTGCTGCTGCTCCCCCACCCTCAACGATAGTAAACTGATCGGTTAAAGTTACATCATCGTAACGAATTGTCTCTGGGATGACTTCTCCTGTATTTTCGCTCACATCAAGGAAGGTTTGTTCCGCAAAAGCATGAAGATCGTACTGTCCTACCGGTTTCCCCTTCAGATCGAACGTTACCGTCATCCGAGTTGGATCGATTATGTCATACCAGATGGGTTGAATGATAGTATTGCCATCAATCAACTCTACTTTAGTCAATTCATCAAATTTTGCGCCTTGTAGTTGCAGAGTAACTTGACCGCTATTTCCCCCTTGATTTGTGGATAGATGGGAAATACCAAAGGGTAAAATTTCTGCCTGAATTGAGTAATTGGTCTGGTTAGTGGGAACACTATCCCCATAAGCCATGATGTAATAAGTTCCTGCTTGGGTGCTGGGAATAATTACATTGGGATCGGAGACAAAAGGTTCACTGACAGTAAAATCAAACTGTCCTCTGGTAGGCATTTCTCCATAACGAACGTAAAGCTCGTTAAGAGCATTATCAGACTGTCCATCTAGAGCAAGTTTTAAGGTTTCTCCTGCTTCGACATCGACACGATAATATACATATTGCCCTTGTCCCAAGTTGCCGGTATCAGGTGCTCCCAATGTTAATGCTTCTACATCTAGGGTGATCTGACTGCCAGAAACTCCTGTATTATTGTTTTCGTTGACTTCAGGAACTTGGTTGCGGATATCACTGCGAACGATGACATGATAATTGCCTAAATTTACTCCTGGAATGATGTTATTGAGAGTTCCTGTATAACTTGCCCCTCCGGCTACATCACCCGAATGATTCACCTGTCCGACCAACGCATCGCCGATATCCCATTGGGTATCCCTTGACAGATAAACGGAATCTGTCCAACTACCGTAAGAGGTATCTGTGCCTTGATTTTGAACGGTGTAGGTAATATTGATGCCTTGTCCAGGAATACCACTGGTAGGAACAGTAATATTAGTAACGACTAAATCCGATGGCGGGGGAATAATTATTTCTGTTGAGAATCCGTCATAATTAACATTATTGACCTCTCCTAACCGTTCATAAACGGCATTGCCGCCATCCGCCACCACAAAGGCATAATAACGCCCACCCAACCCACGCGGTACATTAAAAGATTGGGTCGCCGTATAGCTATCACCGCCATTGAGTCCGCCCGTATGACTGCGATATCCCAGATAAATATCATTGCTGCGATCAAATACTTGGTCGCGGGATAGATAAACCGTATCATACCAACTTTGACCCGTATTGGCATCATTATTAACGACAGTCCAAGTTAAGCTCAAAGATTGTCCAGCGATTCCCTGTTCTGGTGCATCGACGGACGCGACAGCAAGATCGGCAGAAGGAGCGGGGGTAATCGGTAGGGTTCCGGTTCCCGAACCGCCTCCACTGCTACTATCGCTGGCTAAAACGTTATTATTTTCAAATGCACCTTCAATGACGTTATTATACCAGTCAGTCTGTACTAGGACATAGTAACTCCCGCTCAGAGTAATAGGAAGCGAGAAAGTGCCCGTAGCGCTGTAACTTGCTGATGGATCTAACGCTCCTGAACGATAGACCGACCCTAAATTAATGTCATTACCGCTGACATTTTTATCTAAAGACAAATAAACCTGATCGTACCAATAATTGCTATTAGTACGCCCTGCCCCTGAATTGGCCACTGTCCAGTTCAGGAGCAGCGGCTGTCCAGGAGTTAGAGAACCAGGGAGGGTAATGCTAGTAACTTGTAGATCGGGCGTATTACGAGAGATGGTGATGGGAAAAGCACTAGAGCCGTTATTCCCTTCATTACTGCTTTCATAAACGCTATTAGCCGAATCAGTGACGACAAATAGTTGATAATTGCCTTCTAAGGTAAAGGGTAAAATAACACTTTCAGTCCGACTGTAGGTACCATTGGGAGCTAAAAGTCCAGTACGGGTGAAGTTGGCTAGAGTAATATCATCTGCATCCCCTAAAATATCATCACTAGAAGCTACAATGCGATCGCTCCAACTGTTGACAATAGTATCCCCCGCACCTTGGTTTTTCACCGTCCATTGTACTTGAATCGTCTTCCCGGCTTCCCCGTTAGTGGGAATAATCCCATCGGTAACGACTAAATCCGCCGGTTGGGAGACAATTTGCACCTGATTGCTGCTTTGAACTGTATTATTGGCATTATTTAGCTCAAAAACGACATCGCTGCTATCTGTCACCCCAAAGACATAGTAGGTGCCAGTTAAGGTATTAGGCAAGGTAAAGTTAGCGATGCGATCGTAACCATCATCTGGATTGAGAATGCCATAGCGGCTGACACTGCCTAAATTAATATCCGTTGCCGTATTTAGTTGATTATCGCTGGAAAGATAGAACGTATCAGTCCAAGAAGAATTAGGGGTTTCTGTCGCCCCAAAGTTAGTAACTCGGTAATCAATACTTAAATTGCCGCCAGAACGGGCATTATTGGGAATCGTTAAGGATTCAAACTCTAAATCTGGTGGTGGCGTTAGGGTAATGTTCGTTGCTGTGCTGTCGTAGCCAGTATTATTATTCTCAAAAGCGTGCTCATAAACGTTGTTGTAAATATCGCTTTGGACAAAGAAGAAGAAACTTCCCGCCACACCAATCGGTAAATTAACCGTTGCTGAACCGGTATAATTTGCACCAGCATTTAATGAACCACTATGATAGAAATCTCCCAAAAAGCGATCGCCTGCATCTAAAGTTGCATCCGCCGACATAAACACGCGATCATACCAAGCTGTTTCTAAAGTACGTCCTGTCCCAGCATTGGTGACAGTCCAACTCAGGTTCATGGGTTGTCCTGAGAAAGCTCCATTAGGAGCATTAACCGCCGTTACTTGTAAATCGGGAGGTGGAGTTAAATTAACATCGGTTGGCCCACCAGATCCCCAATTATCGCCTTCATTACCAACTTCGGTAACGTGGTTATAAATATCAGCTTGTATAAGGAAATAGTAATTGCCATCGATGCCGCGAGGTAGGGTTACGTTTAAACTGTTGCTGTAACTATCATTCGGGTTGAGATAACTAGGATTAACTGCTTCTCCTAAATAGGTATCAGTATTGTCATAGGTAGTATCGAGAGATAAATAAACGCGATCATACCAAACAGGTGCATTAGTGGCACCAGTACCGACATTTTTAACTGTCCATTGTACGACGGTTTCTTGACTAGAAAAAGCCGTCGGTGGTGCATTTACCCCAGTAACTTGTAGATTGGGAACTGGAGACAGTTGGATTGAAATCGGGCGATCATCTGTAGCAGTATTGTTAGATTCATTTTGCGTTCCTTCGGCAATATAGCCGTAATAATCGGCCGTCACAACCACTCGATAGTTACCGGTTAAACTGAGGGGAACGCTGTAGGATTGAGTACGAGTTAAGGATGCCCCAGCAGCTAAACTACCTGAATACTCAAAAATTCCAACATATTGGGTTGCGCTGGTTGCTGTATTGACCAAATAGACATAATCGTACCAAGTTCCTTCGGCGGAAGCATTGCCTTGGTTGGTAACTGTCCAACTAAGATCAATGGGTTGCCCTGATAGGGTTTCAACTGGTGCGGTAATATCGCTTACTACTAAGTCCGGAGCATTCAGATTAATGGCGACAGCGCGGGTATTGTTATTCTCATTGGTTTCCCCTTGACCTCCCGAACCATCAGCTACAAATATTAAATAACGACTTCCTGTCGCAAAGTTGGGGAGGTTGATATTGCGAGTAATGCTGTAACTTGCACCTGCGGCTAATGGTGTTTGAGTGGAGATTAATTCTTGGGTGATGTAAGTGTCGGCATTAGCATCAAAAACGGCATCATTGGACAGGTAAAACCGATCATACCAATCAGCAGGGGCTGCTATGGTTCCCTGATTCTGCACGGTCCAAGACACTTCAACGCTCTTGCCCACGGTGGCATTGGTCGGCGCGGCGGCAGCGGAGACAATCAGATCGGGGGCACCTAAGTTGATGGCAACCGAGCGAACATTATTATTTTCGTTGCTCTCCCCTTGATAGTTGTAGGAATCTGCCACGAACAGCAAATATTGATTGCCCGTGGCAAAGCTGGGTAGGACAACGTTTTTGCTGATGGTATAACTTGCTCCAGCCTCCAAGGGAGTTTGCGTGGCTATGTATTCCGACGTGACTTGTACATCGGCACCATCCAAGGTTTGATTGCCGGACAGATAAACCAGATCGTACCAGTCCCTGGTGGCCACTCCCGTGCCTTGGTTGGTAACTGTCCAAGTTAATTCGACGGTTTCCCCTAAAACTGCTGCTGTAGGGGCATTTGTCCCACTGACTTGGAGATCCGCAGCGGAAATATTGATAGGACGGGAATAAACGTTATTATTTTCGTCGGTTTCCCCTTGATGGTTATATTGATCGGCTTTAAACAGTAAATAGCGATCGCCTGTAGCGGTAGTGGGTAGGGTGACATTGAGGGTGCGGCTATAGGTTGCTCCGGCTGCTAGGGGAGTAAATGACCCTTGCCAAACTTCGGTTAGATAGGTATCATCGGCATTGCCGAAGACCTGATCTGTTGAAATTACGACCCGATCATACCAATCTGCATTGGCTGCTACGGTTCCCTGATTGGTGACATCCCAAGAAATGTTAATGGTCGCGCCGACGTTCACGGATGCTGGAGTGGTTGCATTGAATACGATCAGATCGGGAGCATTGATACTGATGGGAACGGCATAGGTATTATTATTTTCATTCGTTTCTCCTTGGACGTTATTACCATCAGCCAAAACAATAAGATAACCGTCACCCACCACGCTTAATTGATTGGGCAAGATGATATTTTGAGTCTTACTGTAGTTCCCCCCCGCTAAAACAGGGGTTTGAGACGCAGCCGAAATACTGGCAATGAAAGTATCGGAAAAGTCATAGGTATTATCCCTTGACCAATAGATGTAGTCCGTCCAATCCGCCCCTGCTTCTACATCTCCTTGGTTTTCCACAGTCCAGGAGACTTGGATGCTTCCTCCTAATGCGCCTGATTCGGGTGCAGTAGCAGTGGCAATGATTAAATCGGGTACACCAATGGTAATGGGAATACCTAGACTGTAGTTATTGGTTTCGTCGGTTTCTCCCTGATAACTATAAGCATCGGTGCGAACGAAGAGATAATAATCTCCAGATGTAACATTGGGTAAGGTAACAGTTCTAGAGATAGTGTATGTTCCATCTGATGCCAGGGGAGTTTGGCTGCTGATGTATTGATTGGTAACGTAGATATCATCGAAATTACCGGGTATGTTATCAGGAGACAGATAGACCGTATCGTACCAATCCGCAGGCGCAGCGACATCTCCTTGGTTTTTGACCGTCCATGACACATTGATCGGACTGCTGGTAGCTCCGCTACTGGGGGCGGTGGCTTCGGTAACAATCAGATCCGGCGCACTCAAACTGATGGGAAGAACGTAAGTATTGTCAGTTTCGTCCGTTTCTCCCTGAAGGTTGTTGTAGTAGTAGTAAGAATAGTAATCGGTGGCAAAGATCAAATAGCGATCGCCTGTTCCTAGATAACTGGAAATCGTGATGTTCTGGCTATCCGTATAACTACCGCCCGCCGCTAAAGGGGTTCGCCCGCCTTGCCAGAAAGAGGATAGCTGTTGGTCGCTGCTATCTAGGGTCGTGTCGTTGGATAGATAAACCGAATCGTACCAATCCGCGTTGGCGGGGACGCTGCCGGTATTGGCAACCGTCCAAGAAACAGCGAGGGATTGTCCGAGAATGGCGTTGGTGGGGGCACTAGCGGTGGAAATGGTTAAATTCGGCGCGGCAATATCGATGGCATGGACGTAAACATTGTCGTTTTCGTCCGTTTCCCCCTGATAGTTATCGCTATCGGTCTTAAACAGCAAGTAGCCGCTCCCCACCGCCTGGCTAGGTAGGGTGAGGGTTGTGTTCACCGTATAGGTTTCGTTGGCTTCTAGGGGCAGCCCATAGGAGGTATAGATAAACTCCTCCGTCAGATAGACATCATCGCTATCCCCAAAAGTTTGGTTTTTCGAGAAGACTGCTCGATCATACCAGTAGGAGCTGCCTGTGGTGACCGAACCATTGTTTTCTACCGTCCAAGATAGGTTGATGCTCTGTCCGGCTGTGGTGGTACTCGGAGCGGTAACCCCAGTAATTATTAAGTTGGGAGCGGCAATATCAATGGCATGGACGTAAACATTGTCGTTTTCGTCCGTTTCCCCCTGATAGTTATCGCTATCGGTCTTAAACAGCAAGTAGCCGCTCCCCACCGCCTGGCTAGGTAGGGTGAGGGTTGTGTTCACCGTATAGGTTTCGTTGGCTTCTAGGGGCAGCCCATAGAAACTATATATAGATTCTTCGGTCAGATAGACATCATCGCTATCTCCAAAAATTTGGTTCTGCGATAAGACTACTCGGTCGTACCAATAGAAGCTGCTTGTGGTGCCCGAACCATTGTTTTCTACCGTCCAAGATAGGTCGATGCTCTGTCCTGCTGTGGTGGTACTCGGAGCGGTAACATCAGTAATGACTAAGTTAATTCCATATCCAGCAATAGCAATAGGAAGAGAATAAACATTATCAGTTTCATCGCTTTCAGGTTGGTACCCGTAGTAATCTGTACTAAAGAGCAGGTATCTAGTCCCTTCCCCAACATACTCAGGTATGGTAACGTCCAAGGTTTGACTGTAACTTGTTCCTGCTGATATTAAGTCATATCGATAAGGGCTACCCAACCAAATATCGTTAACATCTAAATTCGTGTCTTCAGATAAAAAGACGGCATCATACCACCCTTGCCAGGTGTCACCAGCTCCATTATTCTCAACCTTCCAAGAGACGGAGACTGTCTCTCCCGTATCTGGAGTTGCAGAAGAGATGGTAGCCTCAGTTACTGCCAAATTAGGCAAAATGAAAGTTTCCCAACTGAACGAGTAAGTATTACCATCTCCTGAAGGAATCCACTGTAAATAATAAACCCCCTCACTGGGCAAGGCGGTGTTAAATTCCTGATAATAAGGGCTATGGGCAAAGGGGTTCGATGCAATTAAACTTCCTTGAGCATCATAGAGGTTAAATGTAACGGGGTTTTCTGATTCACCCCCCTCACGGGCAAGCCTTAGCCAAGATTCTCCCGCAGTAGCGTCTATCTGATACCAATCTTCGTCAACTAGCAGCAGGTCAGTAAAAAGGTTTCCCTCTAGATTGCGGATATCAGTAGCGGTTTCCATCGTGTCGTTATTTTCAAATTCATCGGTAACGGCATCAATTGATTGGGTTGACCAAAAAAGATCGTAGGTGTTGCTGGGTTGACCTGAATAGCTGAAAGGAGAGTTCAACCTTAAATAATATTCCCCTCCGCTTAGGATAGTATTGATTTCCCGGCGAAATTCCCCTGAAGCAGAGCGATAGGCCGCAGAAGCAACTAAGGAGCCATCCGTGTTGTAAAGCTCTAAATCGATGTAGCGCGAATTGATGGGAAAGGTGACAAAAGCAGAGAAATATTGTTCGTTAGCATCTACATTGATATTATACCAATCTTCATCTCCCGCGTAGGAAATTCCTTGTCCATCAATGGTACTTAATAAGATCCCTTTCCGCTCTGTCAGATCGTAGGCTGCTGTCAGGCTATCATTCTCTTCATAGTTATCATCAGCCGTATTGATGGCAAACCGCGCCAAGCCTTTACCCGGTAATCGAATTCCTTCTTGAGCTAAAGGCTGTAAGTTGCCGGCATCATCTGCAACGGTTAGGGTATCACCTTGGGTAACATATAAATAGCCATGCAAATATACGGCAGAACTTCCCTTGCCAACACTAAATGGTGCATCGGGTAAGCTGGTGCGTTCGCTAATATAATAATATCCATCATAGGTTTGATTAACAATTACTCTGGCAAAATCTGCATTATTGATTAAGCCACGTCCTTCATTAAATGGCCAATTATCACTGCTAGTTTCTCCTCGCAATAAATACAGCGCATTGCCTACTGAGGTAACGGAGTTGCCCCATAAACTTGTCCCAGTACCGCTATTAGTCCAACCCAGATCGTTCTTTAAGGAGTAGAGTAAAGTATTTTGCACCGCTAGAGGAGATACCCCATCGGGAGCGGAAATTACAAAGCTTCCTCCAGGATAAGCGGAGTCATCATGAGTCCACATTACCAACTGATCGCCGCTGAGGTGATAGAGGCGATCCTTATTTGCATCATAATCCCAATCGCCATTACGGGGAAAATGCAAGCCGTTAAAATACCAGTTGGGGGTTAAACGAGTATGAGTACCCCCATTTTCAATATCGTCAGTGCGGGCGAAATTGTAGTCCCCGCCTCCCGTATGATGTAAGATTGCCGGCTTCCCCTGCACATCCAGCCCGACAATTCCCGCATTAGAGTCGATCAAGGTACTATCTTCGCCGTATTTTTCCCATTCCTGTATCCAAGTACTTTCAGTTCCAGCAGTTAAATCGTAAGAATAAAGGGCAGCGATTTGAGGACCTGAGCGAAACTGGTAGTAATATAGTTTATTTCCTGCCACAAATAGTGGATTAACTAAGTTTCCAGCAGAAAAAGCATCCCCCGATACTCCAGCGGCGTTTAAGGTGGGTAAAGAGTCCCAAGTATCAGTCTCTGGGTTATAACGGGCAAAACGCACAGAACCGTTGGCCATGCCCAGATTATCCAACCTTTCTTCCCCATCATCCACCAAATCACCGTTTAAATCGATATAGTCGTCATCCCCATCGCCGCTAAAGTCAGCAGCGTAGAGATAGGTTCCATCGGTAGCCAACCCGCCTCCAGAGCTAACTCCGTAGACAAAAGGAACATCTGCCAACGGTTGCCAAATTTCTTGAGCCTGCCCTATCTGAGTTGCGGATGGGGAAACGCTGATATCAACAGATGTAGTGATCCTAACAGAATCAAGGCCAGCGATCGCCTCCAGAGGTGAGTTGTCACGGGAGGGGGGAAAGTAGTCATAACTATAAGGCTGATTTAAAATCCTGCGTCTAATCGTAAGATTTATATCTGTGGATGTCAAGTGATGAGCGCGACCTTAAATAATTCTTTATAGTCCAAGAATGAATATTACAAACCAACACCTGTCAGTCCTCGCCTCTGCCTACAATTCATACTAATCACCTCCCCGACCGAGGACAAAAGTGTGCTGTCTTTACTGACTATAAAGTTGGCATACAGAAACATAAGTGTACTAATCCTGAGTGTGATTGGCAAAGTGCCCCAACAACGACATCAGTTTTTGGCACATCCATTCATCCTGATTTAGCTATAGAAGATGATTTAAAAGAGAAGTTGCTGAAATTCTGATAAGCTGTATAAAGAATAAACCAGACTTAGAACCGCCTTCACCCTCATGTTCAGCCAACCACAAACGCAGCTTTTCTGAAAAATGCTTTTCGCTTCGCAAGATTTTTGCAGGTATTAATAGACAAAATTTAGCGCTCATGCTCGACTCTGGCTAACCATAAGCATAAGACACTTGAAGACAAATCTGAGATGTGTCTGGATGGTAGTAAAGCAAGAGGTATTCAAAATTAGTGGCATTACCTAGCTTTAATACCGATGGCCGTCCGCTTATTCCATAAACATCGGTAACGGATTGAAACGGTTGCCTAGAACTACAACCTCCTTCCTCTTTCCAAAAATTGACTTGATAGGGGGGGAGTAATGTAAGTTTTAATCTATCTCTTAAATACTGGACTACTTCTGCCGAACTTTTCAACAGACAGATTCCTGTTCGTGTTCCTGCGAGCGTATGACAGGTCATACTTCCAGAATCTATGCTGTACTTATTCAATAGCTGCTGTACATTTTTGAATAATTCTTCCTCATTGCTTCTCGTTCCTAATAAATACTGATTGCTCTGGCATCCATTGAGCAACAAAACAGCAAAGTAAGTAAGAAATTTGTTAGTCATCATTACCTTCTTTTATTTAGCATCTTTATCCGACTTTCCAAAAGCTGAAGTTTCAACTCTCGTTTGACCTGTAATATCCCAGCCTGTGAAATTGCCTGTTTCAAAACTGCCATTGAGAATAGCAGCACGGGAGGGTTCAGGAGGAGAAACAATCAAACCAGCAACAGTAATTAAGGTCAGAGTTGGCATTTTAAACATAAACAGATTTCCCTTTAAATGTTAGTTTGTCTGATTCCAGCTTACTTAAGCTTGGAGGATAATATCGTTCTCATCAGGAATATTAACAGTTTTATTGGTTTCCCCATTGGCAAGGTTAACAGTAATAGGAGTGTTATCGTCGTCGCTTCCTGCCGTTGCTGTACCATTAGTTAGGTTGAGTTTAATACCAACTTCGCCAGCTAGGATTTCCCCAACCGTACTAAAAAAGGTGTTGACGATGATAATGCGGGTACTCAAACAAAGATGACAGGGGGTAGCTTGGAGAAGCTGAGATAAATCAATAACTGGGATAAATTTACCCCTATAGTTAAACAAACCCGCCACATAGTCGGGAACGTGGTGAAGGGGACGCAGGTTAACCGTGGGGATAATTTCTATAACCTGGGAGCTTTCGATGGCATACAATTCTGAACCCAGATGAAAAAGTAGCAGGAGCATAATTTTAACTAAAGCCCTTATAATAAAAAGCGATCCCAAAGGAGTAAAAAAATCTGTGTTTGTCCTCAAAGGTTATGAATACTTACTAGGTTTTATCTTAGCCTGTAGCCTAGTGCCCATTCTAGCTCTAACTGCCTCCAGATTGCTGCGTCCGGCCCAAGGCGGCTTGGAACGGCGCACCACCTACGAATCGGGAATGGAGCCCATAGGAGGAGCTTGGATACAATTTAATGTTCGCTACTATATGTTTGCTTTAGTATTTGTGGTTTTCGACGTGGAAACCGTATTTTTGTACCCCTGGGCGGTAGCCTTTAATCGTTTAGGTGTCTTAGCTTTTGTGGAAGCGTTAATTTTTATTACAATTTTAGTAATTGCCTTAGTTTATGCTTGGCGTAAAGGCGCGTTGGAATGGTCTTGATTGTCACTGTTTCTCTATCCATCTACCCCTAAACCCCTATGAGTTCTAACCCCACCACTGGAATTGACCCTTTTACGCAACTACAGACCGAAAAAATCCTTAATCCTATTAACAGAAGCCAAGTAACCCAGGATTTATCGGAAAACGTCATTCTTACCACCGTTGATGACCTTTACAATTGGGCCAGATTATCTAGTCTCTGGCCACTGCTCTACGGGACGGCTTGCTGTTTTATTGAATTTGCGGCGTTAATTGGCTCACGGTTTGATTTTGACCGATTTGGTCTAGTACCCCGTAATAGTCCCCGACAAGCCGATTTGATTATTACCGCAGGAACTGTGACCATGAAAATGGCCCCGGCTTTGGTCAGGCTTTACGAAGAGATGCCAGAACCTAAGTATGTCATCGCCATGGGAGCTTGTACCATCACCGGAGGAATGTTTAGTAGTGACTCTACCACCGCAGTCAGGGGGGTAGATAAGCTGATTCCCGTCGATGTCTATATTCCAGGGTGTCCCCCTCGTCCGGAGGCCATTATTGACGCAATAGTTAAACTACGGAAAAAGGTATCCAACGAGTCGATTCAAGAGCGTGTCCTCAAGGAACAGATTCACCGCTACTACAGCACTACCCACAAAATGAAGCCCGTAGAGCCTATTCTCACAGGAAAATATCTCCAGTCAGCCACTCGTCAAGCCCCTCCCCAAGCTTTACCAGAATCTGTAGGAGTACCTGTTTTGGCAACTGTTAGCGAAGTGCAATTGGAGGAAATCTAAATGGAACCGGAAACCACTGCTATTGTACAGGCAGGTCCCGTGTCGAGTTGGTTAACAGAACATGGGTTTGAGCATACCACTTTAGAAGCCGATCATTTGGGAGTAGAGTTGGTCAAGGTTGAACCAGCATTACTCATCCCCCTGGCTACGGCTCTCTACGAGCAGGGGTTTAATTACTTGTCCTGCCAAGGCGCCTACGATTTGGGTCCTGGAAAAGAATTAGTCAGCTTTTATCATCTTGTTAAGGTAGAAGACAATGGCAGGATTCCCCAAGAAGTCCGCCTCAAGGTATTTTTACCCCGTTCTAACCCAGTAGTTGCTTCGGTCTATTGGATTTGGAAAAGTGCTGACTGGCAGGAACGAGAAAGCTATGACCTTTTGGGAATCGTCTATGAGGGTCATCCTAACTTGAAACGGATTTTGATGCCCGAAGATTGGGTCGGTTGGCCCCTCAGAAAAGACTACATCTCTCCAGATTTTTACGAACTCCAAGACGCTTACTAGATACATGGGGAGGCAGGAGGCAGGAGGCAGGAGGAGAATGTACTTCATTACTCTGAAAAATGCTTTATATAGCAAATCCTCCATTCCTCTCGCCTATCTCTCATTCCCCTTGCCTATTTCTATAAATAAGTTTACAACCTACATAGGAGGGCTATATGCCTGATATCGTTGACATTGCTGTTGGTGCCGATAACTTTAAAACCCTAGTAACTGCGGTGCAAGCTGCTAGTCTAGTGGATACCCTAAAAAGCCCGGGTCCATTTACGGTGTTTGCTCCCACCGATGAGGCTTTTGCCAAACTCCCCGGGGGTACAATTCAAACTTTAGTCCAGAATATCCCCCAACTGGCGCGAATTTTGACCTATCATGTGGTGCCAGGTAAATTAATGAAGGCAGATTTAGCTAAATTGGGCATCGTTACCTCGGTGGAGGGTTCACCGATTCCTGTCGATTGTAGTAAGGATTTTGAGGTTAAAAATGCTACGGTGATTGCGGCAGATATCGAAGCAGATAATGGGGTAATTCACGTTATTGATACCGTTATTTTGATGGGATGAACTTTTGGCAAATATGTCTAATCTGCTACTAAACCCTAGGAGAATTGATGATAAAGCTAGACGAACTTATGACTTGGGTATTGTTTTTTGGCAGATTTAACGAAAATATTGGATCTTAAATGTTATTTTATAAGTAGATATTTATTTGATTACCAGACCTTGAACATGGCACAATTGCCCACATTTCAGCAAGAGAGTCTTTGGCTACAGGCCTTGACCCATCGCTCCTATATTAATGAACATTCCGAAGCCCTAGGGGATAATGAGCGTCTGGAATTTCTCGGTGATGCTATTTTGGCTTTCCTAGTAGGGGAGTTGATTTACCGCAATTATCCCCACCTGACAGAAGCAGAGTTAACCCGTTTGCGCTCTAACTTAGTCGAAGAACCCCAACTTGCTAGGGTGGGAGCAGAATTGGGCTTAGGGGATTTAATGCGTTTGGGAAAAGGGGCGATTAAAGATGGTGGGCGCAGTAATAGAGCCTTGTTATGCGATACCTTTGAGGCTGTTATCGGCGCCTATTATTTGGATTCAGGAATAGAGGCGGTTAAGCTCTTTATTATGCCTTTGTTTGAAGCGATCGCCGAGCAGTTAATGCTCCCCACTTTAAGCAACAATTCCACCGTTAGCCTGATTGATGCCAAAAATCGCTTTCAACAATGGGCTTTAGCGAATTTCGGCACTAATCCTGAGTATGAAATTATCAGCGAAGCAGGACCTCCCCATGCCAAGGAGTTTACCGCGGTGGTAAGGCTCAAGGGCGACACCTATGGCACCGGTATGGGGCACCGCAAGCAGGAAGCTACGAAGGCTGCGGCGGAAGCAGCCCTAAAATCCGTGGGGGAATAGATGATTTAGGCGGGGTAGATCCGCAAACGTCGATTCGGTTCCTCTCCAAAACTATCGGAATTTAAACGGTAATGTTCCACTAACTCATGCTGCATTTTGCGGATTCGGGGCGATCGCGGTAATAATTCTACGGGTTGCCCCGTGGGGATCACCACCTGCTCCACCGCTAAACGGGCTTCCTCTAGAGCTTCTAACTCGTCATCCGTGCCACCTTTAGAAAATAGTCTCAGATCCGCCGCCTCTTGATCCTGGGGGTCATCCATACCCAAAATTCGGCGTAAACCGCGACTTATCTGGGGAATTGTATTAGATTTAACCCCATGAATAGGTATTTGGCGATTTCTTGCCATTTGACGTAATTTAGATTGATTCTTAACGTGGGAACGCAGGGCTAAAACCGCATCCGCTCCGTTTAGGTCCTTAGTTAACTGTACAGGTAAGTTCATGACTTCAATCACCTGTTCTAGTTGCGATCGCCCAATCCCGTAGGGATAAACATAAACAGGCCAATCCTCGCCATTCGGGCCCGGAGTACGGATTTTTTCGGTAATTTCCTCTTGGTGCCAAGATTGTTCAAGCATTTGCTCAAAATCGAGATTTTTCTTGGGGGTAGTGGCGGCAAACAAAGACACCGGTGCCATTCTTCCGGACGCTCTCCAACCCATAGGGCGATCGGTAACGATAACGGGCTCCTCGGCACTAAGTACATTTTTTTTACCAGAACCCTGAGGAGTTTCTTGGGTAATCTCCACTTCCCCCTCTTCATTAACCGTTCTCACCTGTAAAATCGGCTCTCTACCCCGTAATAACTCATCCACAACTTGAGCCACATCTTCATGGACTACCCAACGCTGACGTTCGAGCATTTCCACAGCAATCTCAAAAGTAGGGGGAGCTTTCCGTTCTAAAACCGTCTTTTGGGAGCCTCGGCGTTTAGCTTCCTCATCCCCTAGGGTAACAGCCTGAATCCCCCCGACCAAATCCGAGAGGGTAGGATTTTTGATCAGATTTTCGATACGATTCCCATGGGCTGTTCCCACCAGTTGTACCCCCCTTTCGGCAATAGTCCGAGCGGCGAGGGCTTCTAGTTCCGTACCGATTTCATCAATGACAATGACTTCCGGCATGTGGTTTTCCACCGCTTCGATCATTACCTGATGTTGAAATTCCGGACGAGCTACCTGCATTCTGCGGGAGCGTCCTATGGCAGGATGGGGAATATCTCCATCCCCTGCTATTTCGTTAGAGGTATCAATAATTACCACCCGTTTGTTCAATTCGTCGGCCAAAACCCGGGCAATTTCCCGTAAAGCCGTGGTTTTTCCCACCCCAGGACGACCTAATAAAAGAATAGATTTCCCCGTCTCAACTAAATCCCGAATCATGCCAATTGTCCCAAAGATGGCTCGACCGACACGACAGGTTAAGCCAATGATTTTGCCTTCTCGATTGCGAATGGCGCTGATGCGGTGGAGAGTTCGCTCAATACCGGCTCGGTTGTCTCCGCTAAAAATGCCGACTTTTTCGATACAGTGTTCCAAATCTGCTTTAGTAACTACAGTCTCACCCAAATAGACAGCTTGGTTAGGAAAACGGGCTTCGGGCAAGCGGCCTAAGTCCATAACAACTTCGATTAATTGCTCCCGTTGCGGATGCTGTTCTATGTGGGCATAGATAGAATCGGGTAAAATAGCGAGTAATTTATTGAGGTCTTCAGTGCTTGGCATCCGTGGGGAAAGGATTGTGTCTGGCATCTTAGTGTAGAAGTTAGTAGGATATTTGCCCAAAAATCTTTTCTGTTTTCAAGGGAGCCACTAATTTGTAGGCCTCCTCAACGGCGCTCCAAAACAGATCAGGGCAGTTTTCTAGGGGTTGGTTACGGATTTCTAAGGATTCCAAAATGGGTTGTAGTAAGGATCGGGCGTAGCTACCGTAGGCAATGCCAGAAATAGAAGACCTTAAACCCAGACTTTTTAATTTATTGACCGTGTGGGCATTTGTTCCCCCTGCTAGTTGGATATACCCTGGTATGGGACTTTGGCAAATTTTCTGAGCCATGCGGATAGAACTATGGGTGGTACCTTTACCTATATCGCCACTCATTGGGCGGCCATCGGTCTGCCATACTAAGGGACATTGAATCGGTTGCAAAGTTTCATAAAGGCTATGGAGATAGTCTAATAAGTCCGGGTGATCTTGGCAACTAATAGCCAACAGTTTTAGGTTTGGAGCATTGGGGGCCAGAACCTGCCAAAGTTTTTT
Source organism: Microcystaceae cyanobacterium (assembly GCA_040398185.1). Taxonomy (GTDB): domain Bacteria; phylum Cyanobacteriota; class Cyanobacteriia; order Cyanobacteriales; family Microcystaceae; genus JBBAUO01. The sequence continues at coordinate 45,774 of JBBAUO010000007.1, forward strand.
AAAGTCTTCTTCATGACCAACTTGGGTATGTATTTCGATCGCATCAATGGTCTTAACTTTCCCTAGAGCCATGACATAGTCAGGACTTACCCGATGGGAACGAGTCTCAATTATCTGACTAGGACAGACAGGGAGACAGCGGCCGCAACCGTAGCAGCGAGGTAGGATTACCTCTTTTTGGATAGCTTGGGCAGGACATATTGATTCACAAGGACGCGGACAATCGGCGGGACAATGATTTGGGTCAAAGGTGGCTTTACGAAAATGGGGGTCTTCTGCGTCGTTGAGGCTTACCATTAACCAAGGATTTCCTGGGCGGGTTTTAAGCCCCTTGGCGATCGCTATCTGTTCCCATGCTTGGGCTACTTCTATACCTTCCCAGGCGGCATTAATGACGGCCTCATCGGCGGCTAGATCGATACAATCGGCACCCGCTAAACTATAGGCCAAGACGAGGCTACGGATAGTGGGCAGGTCTTGGTAACTCGCTCCGCAGATCAGTTTAAACCAATGACCTTCCTTTAGGGCATCCTCAGGGGAACAGGGAACTATATTATTATTAATAAATCCCAACAGTTAGCACCAACAGTGAAATCATCTCAACTTTCCACAATTCTAGCAGATACTCTCACCGTTTTTTGGGGGGAGTGGTTAGACCTCAGGGCGAGAATTACCCAAATTGCTGCCACGGGATTAATTTCGCCGATTATTTATATCGTTGCCTTTGGCTTGGGTTTAGGCGCTGCTATGGACCAATCCATGAAACCCTCCGCCGGGGATAACTATCTCCAGTTTATCCTACCCGGCATGGTGGCACTCTCTTCCATGGCCATTAGCTTCGGTGGGACGACTTTTTCTATTTGTGGCGATCGCCTTTTTACCAAAACCTTTGAGGAATTACTCCTGTTACCTGTCCATCCCTTGGCTTTACACTTAGGGAAAGTGTTAGCAGGTATTCTGCGGGGATTGCTCTCGGCGGGAGCAGTGATTTTGGTGGCGATTCTCTTTACGGGGAAAATTTTTAGTTTTCTTAACCCGCTTTTTTTACTGCTCTTAATCCTCAATTGTGCTGTTTTTGCAGGTTTAGGGGTGATTGTCGGTCTAAAAGTGCAATCCTTGGAAGCAGTCGGACTCTATAACAATTTTTTAATTGTTCCCATGTCTTTTTTGGGAGCTACTTTTTTTGACCCGACAACCCTACCTTTTTTCCTAAAAATCCTCGTCTACAGTCTACCCCTTACCTATACCAGCATTGGGCTAAGGTCCGCGGCCTATTCCCCCCTTTCCCAGTTTCCCTGGTATGTAATCCCGATTTTATTAGCTGTAGCCGTTGTTTTATCTGGGATTGGGGCTTATCAGTTTTCCCACCAAAGGGATTAAACCTAGACTTTTACTTTCCGAGGATCAACTCGCTTTAAGTTAGCTCCTAGGCCTCTTAACTTGCCCTCTAGATCATCATAACCGCGATCTAAATGGTGTAATCCTTGGACGATAGTTTTTCCCTGGGCGGCTAATCCTGCCAGTACCAAGGCCGCAGAAGCCCTTAAATCCGTAGCCATAACAGGAGCACCAGAAAGAAAGGGAACACCCCTGACTAAAGCCACATTCCCTTTAACTTTAATATCCGCTCCCATGCGGTTTAATTCGGCCACATGACGGAGACGATTTTCAAAAACTGTTTCCGTCACCACACTACTCCCTTCACAGAGGGTTAATAGGGCCATGAATTGGGCTTGCATATCCGTCGGAAACCCAGGAAAGGGTAAGGTTTCAATATCGGTTGCTTTTAATTCCCCCGGAATCAGTCGCAGACGGTTGGGAGCTTCAATAATTACCTTCGGTCCAATTTCTGCTAATTTAGCAATTGCTGCGGTTAAATGTTCAGGAATTACGGGATAGAGACTAATTTCTGAGTGGGTAATGGCTCCCGCAATTAAAAAGGTTCCCGCTTCCACACGGTCGGCAATAATAGGGTAATCCGTAGTATGTAGACGCTCTACTCCGTTAATGATAATAGTATTGGTTCCCGCGCCTCTAATTTTTGCCCCCATAGACCGACAGAAATTGGCTAAATCTTCAACCTCTGGCTCCTGGGCTGCATTTTCTAGGATGGTTTCCCCTTCGGCTAGGGTGGCAGCCATCATGATCGTTTCCGTGGCTCCAACACTAGGATAATCTAGATAAATCTTCGTTCCCTTGAGGCGGCCATTTCCTTTTACCTTGGCTTTAACCAGACCATGCTCAATCAATACACTTGCACCCATTGCCTCTAAGCCCCTGACATGGAGATTCACGGGCCTAGCACCGATCGCACATCCTCCTGGTAGCGGAATATTGGCTTCTCCTAAGCGGGCTAAAATTGGACCAATGACAAAGAAACTAGCTCTCAATTGCGAGACTAAATCGTAGGGAGCTTGGGCTTGAATCAAATGTGTGCCATCAATTTCTAAAATATTCTGTTCTTTAACCCGTATTTTTACGCCTAAAGCCCCTAAAATCTGACTCATCCGTTTGATATCAGCTAATCCTGGTACGTTACGAATTTGGCATTCTTCAGAACAAAGCAAAGTTCCTGCCATAATCGCTAGGGCGGAGTTTTTCGCGCCACTAATGATCACTTCCCCCGATAGGGGATTGCGTCCCTGGATTTCTAAGTAGGGTTCTGATAGGGGCTGATGAGTTTCAATGGGCATAGGATTAGGGGGAGTTAGATATAAAGGGTTAAAATCTTCAAAATCGTAGCAGATTCCTGTCTTTTAGCCAAGGGGTATAGTTAACTTGACTTATCTATTAGCTTCAGGTATACTCATAGATTGTGGTTAGAATATAAGCGGTACTGGCGGAATTGGTAGACGCGCTAGATTCAGGTTCTAGTGTTCGCAAGGACTTCCGGGTTCAAGTCCCGGGTTCCGCATTTTAAAATTGGGCATAGATTGTCTGGCCTACCTCCTTTCGATGCTCATCCCATGATTAACAGTTGGCAAAATCCCCTAGTTAAACAGATCCGCAAGCTGCACCGCACCAAAGGACGCACGGAACAAAATCAGATTTTAATTGAAGGGACGCACTTAATAGAGACGGCCTGTCGTCTGGATTGTTCCTTTGTAAATTTGTGCTACACCGAGCAATGGGAACAACAGTACTCCCAGTTATGTCAAAAAGCCATTAAACAAGCCAAAAGGGTAGAAATTGTTAGCCAGGAGGTTTTGTCTCTTTTAGCTACTACTATTAATCCAGATGGGATTATTGCTACCTTAGAAAGAAGTCAGATTCACCCCCAAGCTCCCCAACAACTTCAGTTAGGATTAGTCTTGGAAAGGCTTCAAGATCCTGGAAACCTGGGGACGATCATCCGTACTTCCGTGGCGACAGGGGTGGATCAGCTATGGTTGAGTCAAGATAGTGTTGAGATTGATAACCCCAAGGTAATACGCGCTTCTGCGGGGGAATGGTTTCGTTTACCCATGGGTGTGGTTGAGGATTTACCAGGGTTGGTAAGAAAATACCACAGCCAGGGGGTGCAAATTGTCGCCACCTTACCCGATACTGACAGGCTTTATTGGGATCTAGATTTTACCCAACCAACTCTGCTTTTATTAGGGAATGAAGGCGCGGGTTTATCACAATCTTTGGTAGATTTAGCCGATCATTTGGTGAAAATTCCCCTAGCTAATCAAGTAGAATCCTTGAATGTGGCGATCGCTACCTCAGTCCTTCTATACGAGTTTCAACGACAAAACCGTCAAAACTAGGGGTAAAGTCAAAAAACTCAATAAAGTGGTAATGACTACAGTTTGCGCCACCTTAGCTACATCTCCCCCAAACTCAGTTACCAAGACAACACTATTAACCGCCGATGGCATGGCGCTTTGGAGAATAAAAACCTGTAAATCCAATTCCCGTAAACCGAGATACCACCCCACCAACCCAGACAGTAAAGGAGCAAGAAATAAACGCAAGGGAGTCGCTAACAATTCGTAGGTGCCAATGCTCACTCCGGTACTTGCCAATTGCATTCCCAAAATTATTAAAGCCACAGGAATCGCCGCCCTTCCCAACTGCTCTAGGCTGGTATCTAAACCGTAGGGTAAGGATATCCTCAAAAAACGCAGGGCTAAACCCGCCAACATAGCCCAAATTAGGGGTAGTTTTAGAATTAGACGCGCACCATAACCAATTCCTTTACCCTTGAGTAAGGCAGGTAAAATCCCGAATAATAAAATACTTGAACCAATCATATAAATAACTGCCCGTTCCAATCCTGGAAAACCTAGGGCAAAATCGGCGATCGGCAGCCCCATATTGCCATTATTAGGGGATATAGTGGTGGCTAGTAAACTTTTATAGGTAGCAGTTGGTAAATGGTATAGTTTAGCGATTAAAGCCACAAAGCCATACAAAAGTAGGGTTAAAACCCCAAAGCACAGTAAAATCTGCACGACATTGGCTGTAGATAACTTAGTACGATAAAGACTATCCATAACTAAAGCCGGAGCCAAGACATACACTGTAATCTGAGAGATACTACTAACATCAGGCTTTAAAACCCGCCCCGCCAGATAACCAATGAAAATAATAAAAGCAACAGGAATAACAGCACGGAGGATAATATCAGTCATGGGTTTTCTGAAATTAGGGCTAATCACAGCGATCGTCATTGTCTCACTGAGTGTACCCACAACTAAGCTTCTTAGCAAAACAGCGAATCCAGTCATTGCCGCAGCCGGGGATATCGCTTGTGCCCCCCAAAAAACCGCTTCCCAAAAAATTTGTCAAATGCAAGCAACGGCTGATCTATTGGGCAAAGTTAAACCCGTTGCGGTATTACCTTTAGGGGATAATCAGTACGAAAAGGGGAGTCTAGAGGATTATCAAAAATATTATGACCCTACTTGGGGAAAATTTAAAAGCATTACCCATCCCGTCGTCGGCAATCATGAATACTACACCCCCAAAGCTAAGGGCTACTTTCAATACTTTGGTAAATCCGCAGGAGATCCTACCCAAGGCTATTATAGTTTTGATCTTGGTGCCTGGCATCTCATCGCCCTGAATGGGAATTGTGAGCAGATAGGTGGCTGTGGGGTTGGCTCCCCCCAGGAGCGTTGGTTAAAGGCAGATTTAGCCAAGCATAAAAACAAATGCTCCCTAGCCTATTGGCACCAGCCCCGTTTCTCTTCAGGAGTTCATGGCAATAATGAAAGTTATACTGCTTTTTGGCAAGATTTATATAAGGCGGGTGTAGAAATTGTCCTCAATGGCCATGATCATACCTACGAGCGTTTTGCTCCCCAATCTCCTGAGGCGGTAGCTAATAATAAAGGGGTTCGGCAATTCGTGGTAGGCTCTGGGGGCAGAAATCATTATGCTTTTAAGACTATTAGGGCAAATAGTCAAGTCAGGAATAATGATACCTACGGGGTTTTATTTCTTACCCTTGCTCCTACTAGCTATCAATGGGAATTTGTGCCCGTTGCGGGTCAAACTTTTACTGATTCGGGAACTAATTCTTGTTTTTAATACCCCTAACTATAAGGAAGTAAAAATTAAATGCTAGAAAAGGTCGAACTTAAGAACTTTAAAAGTCATCGTTCAACAGAACTTAACTTAGATGGTTCTCGTCTTCATGCCCTAGTCGGACAAAACGGTTCGGGGAAAACATCGGTTTTACAGGCATTACATTATCTGAGTCGGCTTGCCGATTCCGAATTTAAAAATGTTTTTGCTGGTCAAGGACATCCTGATTTTATTACAACAAGCGGACAAAGGGATGTGTCTGTTACTGTAAGTGGTTTTTGGGAATATGGGAACCGAGAAAACTGGGAAGTCTCTTATAATTTTAAACAACAAAATGATGGTGGATGGTTTCCACAGGCTTTGTGGAAGGTTGGGAAATATGAACGCTATATGACAACATGGGATCGATCTTTGCGGCTGATGGACTCGTCAGTCAGCAAAGCTTTGGGATTTGCGGTTCATCTCAAGCTAGTATCTACTAATCTGGCAAAAGCAGCTTACAGTGAAGCAATTACACCAAGAGTTGAATTTGATGGTTCGGGGTTAGCACCTACTTTGGACTATCTTCGTAATGAATACCCATCGGAATTTCAATCCTTGCAGGAAAAGTTGAAACGGATTGTTCCAGGCGTTAAAAAAGTAGGAGTAAGACGCGCCCAGGTTAAGATTAATAGTCAGCGCTTAATTAAAGTTGACGAAAAATCTATCCCCTACGAAGAAAGCCAGGAAGTTGTCGGACAAGAAGTTGTCCTAGATATGAACACGGGTGAACGCATTCCTGCCCATGCTATTAGTGAAGGAACAATACTAACTCTGGGCTTGCTGACGGTTTTAATGAATCCTCCACAACCGAATTTGGTATTACTAGATGATATTGAACAGGGGCTGCATCCAAAAGCGCAACGAGAATTGATTACTGTTTTTAAGGAAATAGTTCAAGAAAATGAAAATTTGCAAATTATCTTTTCTACCCACTCTCCCTATATTGTGGATGAACTTACCCCTTCCCAAGTCCATGTATTAAGTAATACAAATTCAGGATTTACTCGTTCTAAACGATTAGATGAACATCCTGATGTAGAATGGGCGAAACAGACTTTAACTACGGGAGAATTTTGGGATGCTGAGGGAGAAGATTGGGTGAATGCTGGAGAGATAAATGCCTGAGGTTGTTGTTATTGTTGAAAGTGCCGCAGATGCACGAACTGCTACTAAATTGGCTGAACGGGTTCTAGTAGATAAAGTAGATTGGTTAGAGTCTGAACAGCTTCAATATCTATTTAGATGGAGTGGTTTAAAAGCAGAAACTGAGCATTCTTGTTGGAGCGATATTAATAATATTATTGACTGGGCTAAGAAATCGGGTCTGCGTATTCCAAAATTTTTGGGTCATTCCAAAACTGGAGCATTAAAAGCTGATGGTGCAGCCGCGATGAAGATTTTAAATTTAATCGGAGTTCTTAAAAAGAGCCGAGAAATTAGAGCAGTTCTTTTTATTCGTGATTTAGATAACCAACCTGAGCGAAGAAAAGGTATAGAGCAAGCACGCTCAGAACATATCGATCAACAACCTAAATTAGAGATTATTATTGGTACTGCCGATCGCATGAGAGAAGCATGGGTTTTGAATGGGTTTGTTCCCTTAAATGAAGAGGAAAGGCGAATTTTAAAAGAGATAAAGTATGAGTTACCTTTTGATCCTTGCGAGGAAGCGCACGAATTACGCTCTAACTCACGAACAGAATCAGAGCGCGATAGAAACCCTAAAGTAGTGGTGGAAAAGCTGACAAGGGGAGATTTTTCGCGGGAACAGCAATGTTGGGAAGAAACCAGTCTGGATCTCCTGCGGAAACGGGGTAAAGAGACAGGATTGACAATCTATATTGAGGAAATTGAGGAACGACTGATTCCAGCTATTCTTGAAAGCGGCACAGCTAGCAACCAGGGATTGCCGAGGTAAACTGTATCCTAGGATACAAGACACAAGTTAATAAATAAGGTTTTCTAGTAATCATAAGTTTTGCTTATACTTTCAATCACAGGAAAGCTAAAATCTGATAGGACTATAGAGTAAAATATCTTAGAGTAGTATCAACTATAAGTCAATAAACGTGAAAGTAATTGTCGATTGCCAGCAACTAGAATTAGCACTAGATTTTCCTCTGTCTAGAAATCCATACATTTTTCAATCCACAGATGTGCCTAAGGGGTCTTCTTCATCGCCAGATAATAGATTCACTTTTATTGATTTATTTGCTGGAATAGGTGGCTTTAGAATTGCTTTTCAAAATTTGGGCGCTAAATGTGTTTTTTCTTCAGAGATAGATCCATACTCAAGAAAAACATATAAAATAAACTTTGATGATATTCCTCAAGGAGATATTACACTCATACCTACCAGTCAAATACCAGATCATGACATTTTAACTGCTGGATTTCCCTGCCAAGCTTTTTCAATAGCAGGAAGAAGACAAGGTTTTGAAGATTCAAGAGGTACTCTCTTTTTTGAAATTGCTAGAATTATTAAAGATAAAAAACCAAAGGCCTTTTTTTTAGAGAATGTTAAAGGTTTGATTTCTCATGATAAAGGTAAGACATTGGGTACTATTTTAGATATTTTGAAGAATGATTTAGATTATTTTGTTCCAAATCCTCAAATAATTAATGCTAAAAATTTTGGTGTTCCCCAAAATAGAGAAAGAGTATTTATCATCGGATTTCGCAAAGATTTGAGTATTGACTCGTTTGAATATCCCAGTTCTTTAATATCCAATACTAAATTTATTGATATTAGAGAAGAAAATCCAGTGTCGGTTAAATATTATTTATCTGAACAATACTTAAATACTTTGATAGCTCATAAGCAAAGACACAAAGATAAAGGTAATGGCTTTGGTTATGAAATTATTTCAGATGACGGTATTGCTAATGCAATTGTTATTGGAGGCATGGGTAAAGAAAGAAATCTTGTAATAGATGAACGTCTTACTAATTTTACTCCCGTAACTAATATTAAAGGTCATGTCAATGATTCTTATGTTAGAAGAATGACTCCACGCGAATGGGCTAGATTGCAGGGATATCCTGATTCTTTTAAAATTGAAGTCTCAGATGTTCAGGCATATAAACAGTTTGCTAATTCAGTAGCAATTCCAGCCATTCAAGCAACGGGAAAAAAAATCATTGACACTTTAAGTAGAAGCATGGTAGGCTCAAGTGTCGATCTTGTTTAGCTAAGTTTAAGTTTTCAAAAACTATGGATTTTCAAAATTTAATTGAACTTTATAATACGAAAAAGAGAGAACTTGGGGAGAATACTTATGAATATATTTCAGAATTATTATCTGAAGCGAAAATAATACATAGAGAAGATTGGGTGAAAATCAAGCCAGATGGTGATCACGAACAAGCTTGGAAAGCTTTTAAAGGTAGTAATCTTGAAAAGTTAATTCATTATATAGTTGTCGATGAAGTGCAAGCTCTGGGCTTAAAAATTATCCCTGGTAATAGTTTGAATAAGCATCCCAAAAACCTATCAGTTGAATTGCAAACAATTAAACGAAATTTGCTTATTGATTATGGTGAGTTGGGGGCACATTTGCCCGATGTTGACATCGTTGTCTATAATCCTAAAAACTATAGTGATATTATAGTTATTTCTGTTAAAACAACATTGCGAGATCGTGTTGCTCAAACTGCATATTGGAAGCTTAAGTTAATGGAAAGCCCTTTAACAGAGCATATTCTTGTTTATTTCATCACCCTTGATGAGGATGGAGTGTTGAATGATAGTCCATCAGGCTGTAAAAAACCAAGAGCCATTGTTGAAACTGATGTAGATAGCTGTTATGTTTTGACTAAAGCAGATGTGTCTACTAGCGATAGGGTAAAAACTTTTAATAAATTTATTGATGATATAAAGCTTTGGTTTTCTACAAAACAAAAGTAAATTATTTTTGTCAACCAATACTTTATTTACCACCATCTTGTCCCGGGTTCTCCCTTAAATGGACCAACAATATCACTGGTAATCCAACCCCCATAAAAGTCCCCTGGTTGGGGCACAACTAACTCGTCATTGACATAACAAGCATCCATTAAACTACCATAAAAACTATAGTGATCTTGAATGGAGACAAAATCGGATGTAGGTTCAGAATATCGCCATGCACCTTGATTTATATACCTATCACCAATACTAATATCATAGTATTGACAGAGCCCTTTCCATTCGCACCAAGTTTTCTTAGGTGTTTCAATTAGACATTCTAACTTAATATCCTCAGAGGGAAAATAATAAACAGGAGGATGGCTAGTTTCTAGGACTCTTTTACCCCTATTTGTTCTCGCCAAAATCAGACCATTACAGATTATCTGTAAACTTTTATTAGTATCTTCTAAACGGGCAGGACGGGGATAGTCCCAAACTGACTCTTGACCAGGTTTTGGTATGATAGGATTGGGTTTCATTACTAATAATTTTCCTAACTTAAGGCTTCTGATAAATAGTCCGCAGTCGACGCAACTAAAGAAATTGTGTTTTCATATAACATCCGTGTCGGACCAATAATACCCACGCTACCAACGGGGAGATTTTTCTGATGATAAACCGCCGAAACTAGACTACAGGGGCGCATCGGCTCTAGGGGGTTTTCTGAACCAATTTTAACCTTAACTCCCTTTTGATTAGCATTCAAATCAGGAAATTCAAAGATTAGGGGTAATAATCGCTCCTGTTCCTCCTCTAATAGATGTAATAACATCTGTACCTGTTGAAGTTGGGCAAACTCCGGTTGTCTGAGCATCTCTGAAATGCCATGAATAATCATGGAAGGAAGACTATTCTTTTGCAAGCTCTGACTAACTTCCTGTACAAGACTTTTTAAAAAATTGGTGTATTGGATAAATTCTTGATCTATTTTTGTCCAGTCTAAATTAGCTAATTCTGCTAGGGAATAGCCTCGAAGTTGGTGATTTAAAAAATTTGATAAAATATTTAGTTCTTCTTCACAGGTTGTAGTAGTATCCATCAACATAGACTGAGTTTGGTAATTATCAGTCACAATAATTAGCATTACCTGAACTGAGGAAATTTGGATCAGTTGTAAATGACGTAGAGTATTAGAACTGGTTTTGGGTAGGGTAATAATGGCGATATAACCGCTTAAATTTGCTAAAGTCTGAATAGTTCGTTGTAGTAAAGCCTCAAAATTACAGCTATCCCAATTCAGGTGTTGGTTCAGATGTTTTTCGATTTTGTTGTGCAGTTTTTTATCAAAGGTTAACAATTCATCAACATAAATCCTATAACCCCCGTCCGATGGAATCCGACCGGAAGAAGGATGAGGTTGATACAATAAACCATCTTTTTCTAGGCGTAGTAAAGCATTCCGCACGGTTGCTGAACTAATACTAAATTTGTATTCTTCCACTAAGGTTTTTGAGCCGACGGGTTCGGCGGTGGCTATGTAATGTTGGATAGTCGCCCGCAGAATTTTTTGATAGCGTTCACTTAAATGGGGTCGAGCAAGCATTGTTAAGTTTCTTTGAGAATAAGGATGTGATTAATAACGAGGTACATTGCGATCGACTGAAAGGGAATAGGCATCAATTCCCCCTACTATATTTTTAACATTAATAAAGCCAATACTCTGTAACCACTGGCACATACTAGCTGATCGCACTCCATGATGACAGATTACCAAAGTTTCGGACTGGGGATTAAAACGGGTGGTAATATTTGTTGACCACTCTGCATGGGAACTTAAGGGCAAAATCTCGAACCCTTTCAGAGAGGCTATTTCAACCTCATAGAGTTCGCGGACATCAATTAACTGTAAGTCTGGCTCCTGGTTGTCCAAGCGAAGGGCGAGTTCTTCTACACTAATTTCAGGGATGGATGGGTACATAGGCTGTTAGACTAAATCTGCTTAGATAAATATATTATCGCAAAGGCTAGGCAGGAGGCAGGAGGCAGAAGAAGAATAACTATAGTATTAAAATAGGATTTGGTGTTAGAGTTTTATTTTTTCCTGTGGGTTCTCTTTTTCCATCGGGACCTTATCCAATGGTAAATCTGCAAATACCAGGATTCTAGCCAAAGTATCAGCCGATCTATACCTTTTAAAATCGTTTCTAAGGGATGTTTCGCATAACCAATGGTCTCGGCTTTAGTGTCTATCCACCGGTCATTCCACTCATGCTTAACATCCAATTCTGCCGATGGGGATTCCCTAGGAGTAAGGGTAGAGGGTTGAGACTGTTTAGTACGACTAGAGGCAAGGGGAGGATAGGTTGAAGTCGGGTTGGGTAAGGAATAGAACGAATCAACTTCCTCAGATTCGCTAGAAAAGGGTACAACTTCGGGATATAAATCTTCCCACATTAACCAGGGATCATCATCTCCTTCGGCGTTTTTTCTTCCCTCTAGTGGCGTTGGTTGTTGCTGGAAAAAATACTCAATGGCGGCCTGCATTAAAACCTGTAAACCAAAGGGATTTTGGGGAGCCTCCAAGGAAGAAGAAGCCGCGGGCACCAGTAAAGACTCAACCTGTCCCTTAAATCTGTCGAGCAAATGGGGAGGGGGCTCGGAACCAGATAAGGGGGTAGAGCGAGAAAACTTTCCATAAAAATAGGCAATGGCTCCTTGAATCAATCTCTCTAGTTGCCATCCTTGGAAAGATTCAGCATCACCAACTACTGTTACATCAATAGTCTGGGATTGTTGCTCTGCTTTTACTTGCATTTGGGACCACCAAAGCGCCAGAGAAGAAAGGGGCGTTGTCTCTAAATAGTTTAATAGTTCTGCAGTGGTAAAGAAGGGAACCTCTGGGGTAAGCGGTACTAATGTCCCTTCTCCAAAAAGATTGATAGAAACGGCTACCTCGCTATGTTGTTCCCAACGCAGGACTTGCCAAAACCATCGAATCGGTGCTAAAGCTCTCTGGTTGGCTGGTTCTAGGGCAGGAACAAAGTCCGTAACTTTCCCTTGAATCCTTGCTTGCAGACGTTTTTGGTAATAATAATTGGCTATTTCTAGGCGGATACGTTTTTCTAATCTCTGCTGTTGCTCTGGGGATAGGATATCTAAAACTAGATTGGCAGAACCCACTAGGGCTAAGTGACGATTCTCTAGGATAGTAGCCAGCCCTTGTAATTGTATCGCCTGGTCTGGTAACGGTGGAGAATCAGCCGGAATTTCATTTTTTTGGATTGTTGTCGAAAACTGCGAGATCGTCGGTTTATGGTAGGGATTGAGGATTTGATGTAATTTGAGGGTTTCTGTCTCTTCCGTAATCACTAAATAGGGTTCAATGGTAGCGAGAATCACCGTTAGGGGTTGGTCAGCATCAATGACTATCGGTGAGTTATGCAGAGAAACCGGCAATCTTTTAGCGTTTTGCTCTAGTTGACGACCTGTGAGCCGACCTGCTTGTACTAACAGATAAAGGGGATAGAGGAGAATCTGTACCCCTAGGGTAGCCGCATTCCTCAGTCGGCGTAGACCTATCTGCAAACCATCCTTTAGTCGCACCGATTGGCTACTTAGATAGTTAAACAAACGACTTTTGTAGGGAGATCCAGGGGGAAGAGACATGGCAGGGAAATAAGTCTCAAGGAAAGAGCAGCTTCTAAACAGCTCGATTGTAGCGAAAATCCCCCCAACATGGTAACACCCCTAAGGGTGAAGTGACCCCAATCCTTGCGGTCGGAGCCATTCACTCTTTATTCAATTTTTTAGCATAACTGCGATCGCATCACATCCTTAATTAAAATACTTTTACGGTTTATCCTCAGAATTTAGGTCTTTCTGCGTCGGGAGCGTTGTCTTCTGCGGGCGGCTTCTTTGCGTTTAGATTTTTCCTGGGGGGTTTCAAAAAATTGGTGCTTTTTGATGTCCTGATAAATCCCGGCTTTGGCCACTTGACGTTTAAAACGCCTCAGGGCTGATTCGATGGTTTCGTTTTGTCCGACGACGACTTGGGTCACTATACCTCCAAGGTGAAAATTATATACCAAGTCCCCCATTATATCAGTAAAAGTGTCTAACCTTAGCGATGGGTAAAATTCTGCCCTAACTTTGCCGACTCCAGAACCGGTAAGGAGAGATAAGCCATGCGTTTTACCTCCCTTCTTCCCCTAGCAACGGAATCCAGGACAACTCCCGAAGTCAGGCTCAAAAAGGACAACATCATGATTGAGGCGGCTAAAATTGCGGTGGGAAATCGAGGAACGAGGCCTATCTCCAAGAAAGTTATCACCAAAGGAGCAGCCAGCAAAAGGGCAATTAGGGCGAGTAGGGCGGCAATAATCCCAAAAAAAAGAAAAGGACGAATCTCTTTAAATAGTAAAATGGCAGTCCCTAAAACCCGCCAACCATCGGTAAAGGTTTGTAGTTTGCTTTCCGAGCCAGGAGGCCTAGAACCGTAAACCGTTGGCTCCTCGACAAAAGGCAGCTTTAACTCCAAGGTATGAATCGTCAACTCTGTTTCTGTTTCAAATCCATTAGATAGGGCCGGAAAGGACTTAACAAAGCGGCGGGAAAAGATGCGATAGCCCGAAAGCATATCATCTAGATGGGTATTAAAGAGAATTTTAACCAATCCCGTCAAGAGAAGATTTCCAGCCCTGTGGCCCGGACGATAGGCTTCTCCAAGTAGATTAGCACTCGCTCTCCTTGCACCAACGACCATATCCAATTGCTCATTTATTAGCCTTTCTATGAGCCTTCTGACGGCACTAATCTCGTAGGTATCATCTCCATCAATAAGTATATATATATCGGCATCGAGGTCGGCAAACATTCTTCTGACGACATTTCCCTTACCCGGTTTGGTTTCATGACGAACTATGGCTCCAGCTTTTTGGGCCTGGGTAACTGTATCATCCGTAGAACGATTGTTGTAGACGTAGATTTGACTTTCCGGCAGATAGGTCTTAAAACTGGTAACAACTTTCGCAATCGTTACTTCCTCGTTCCTACAAGGAATCATCACAGCGATACGATAATGACTAAGACTAACGCTCTCTAAAAACGATGCAGACTCTAGCACAACGAGACACTTAAAAAGTTTGTCTGATCGTACAATTGTATATTTTGTTTGTCAATACTCATCCTGGGCGATCGCCTTGGAGTCAAAAGTTGTGATAAGATGCAGTCTTTAAGTCTGAACGATACCCGCTAGGATATTAAATCAGATGTCTAGAAAAATTTATGACGAGTTTCCCATTCTTATGGCTACCCAAATTGTTACAGGTGTTGCGGGTTTTATCGGTTCCCATTTAGCTGAAACCCTTCTCAAACAGGGAGAACAGGTCATCGGCGTTGATATGGTCAATGACTATTACGATACAACTCTCAAGCGCAAAAACCTCAGTTTTTTAGAAAAATACGCCAATTTTAACTTCATTGAAGCCGAAATTCAGTCCCTAGACTGGTCAAGTTTAATCCAAGATGTAGAGGTGGTTTTTCACCAAGCAGCCCAGGCGGGAGTTAGAGCGAGTTGGGGGGAAGGCTTCCGTCACTACACAGAGCGCAATATCAACGCCACCCAAGTCATTTTAGAAGCAGCTAAGGACGCTAAATCTTTAAAACGTCTGGTTTTTGCCTCTACTTCCTCAATTTATGGCAACGCCGAAACTATGCCAACTCCAGAAACTATTTGTCCTCAACCAGTTTCTCCCTACGGTATTACTAAACTAGCCGCCGAAAGACTCTGCTGGCTCTATCTACAAAACTTCTGCGTCCCAGTTACCGCCCTACGCTATTTTACCGTCTATGGACCACGCCAACGCCCTGATATGGCCTTTCATAAGTTTTTTAAAGCCGCCATCGCCGGGGACGCGATTGGTATCTATGGAGATGGACAACAAACCCGTGATTTTACCTTTATCAGTGATGCTATAGCCGCCAATCTAGCCGCAGCGACAGTTCCTGGGGCGATAGGAGAAATTTTTAATATTGGCGGTGGTAGTCGGGTTGTTCTCACCGAAGTATTAGATAAACTAGAAACGGTGGTGGGTTATCCGATTAAACGAGAATATCTAGAAAAAGCCACGGGGGATGCTCGCCATACCAGCGCTGATGTCAGTAAAGCTAGCCAAATACTAGGTTACGAGCCCCAAGTCTCCCTAGTGGAGGGATTGACCCAAGAATGGCAGTGGATTCGCCAACTGTACCTTTAAAAATCAAGGGCAGTACAAAAAAACTATTCTTAAGCATCTGAATTGGTTAACCTGCTGATTCTTGTGCTATAGTTTGGGTATGAGAAAAATTAATCTTCCGCCCCCAAAATTAACATCACGCTACATTTTTTGGGAGTAGTAGCTAGGGATACATCGGTCTAAGTATTAGTTAATATTCAATCTTTGATCTTTCTGCACCCCGCGGAGAGTCTTGGCATAAATTTTAAGAGGTAAATCAAAATGCTAACACGATATAACCCTTCTATCCGTCAAGAACTTCGCTATCAAGCCGCACCAGTTACTCCCCTAGTAGCCACGGAATCACTTTTAGACTGGTTACGACGCACCGGGCGATTGAAACCTAAGGAAGCAGATTCCTATCAGGTACTGTCGATTTTAGATGATATTGATGAAATCCTCGACCCTGAAATTGCCGATATAGAAGAAGAGGAATAGAATTGTATGGTAGAATGATGACCTTTGAGTCCGTCTCCTATTATCTATGCCAAAACCTAAAGTTATTTTCTTAGATGCCGTTGGTACTATATTTGGAACTCGGGGAAGTGTCGGGGAAATCTACAGCGCGATCGCCTCCAGAGAGGGTATTGATATTTCCGCCCAAAAGTTAGATCAGGCTTTTTTAAAAAGCTTTAAAGTTTCCCCTCCTTTGGCATTTCAACGGGCGGATCTTCTGGCTGTTCCTGAGTTAGAGTATCTATGGTGGAAACAAGTTGCCTATAATACCTTTTCCCAAGCAGCCGAGATAGACCAGTTTCCTGATTTTGATGATTTTTTTAGCGAATTGTATGATTATTTTGCCCGCGCCGATGCTTGGTTTGTCTATGAGGATGTCTTTAATGCCCTAAAATATTGGCAAAGTCAAGGTATTGAGTTAGGCATTATTTCTAATTTTGATAGTCGTATCTATGAGGTTTTAGAATTATTAGAGTTAAGGAACTTTTTTAGTAGTATTACTATCTCCTCTATAGCAGGATTTGCTAAACCGCAGCCAGAGATTTTTAAGCTGGCTCTAGAAAAACATGATTGTACTCCCCAGGAAGCATGGCATATTGGAGATAGCAAAAATGAGGACTATTTTGGTTCTCTAAATGTTGGCATTAAAGCTTTTTTATTAGAACGCTAAAATACAAATATTAGTTGGATTGTTTCGAGGTGCGTAATTTCAACCCTTTTGATAAATTCTCGAAAGTAAAATCTGCGTTCTGATTCCGATAAGTCGAACCAAAATTGGGGTAGGGATACGGCTTGGACAATTACGGATAAGTCCCCTGGGGGAAGTTGGTCAAATTTACCTTGGAGTTGGGCAATTTCTCCCCGCAGCTTATAGCGTCGTAAATTGGCAGTTTCTTCATCTAAAATACCCTCACTTTCAAGATTGGTAATCTGTACAAGTAGCTCTTTTTTCTGGGTGATTTGTACAACTATTGGGTTTTTTATGGCTTCTAAATTGGGAAGATTCAACTGGGCAACAGTAGGGGGTAAATCTTGACAAATTTGCTTAATAATGCTTTCTAAAATGGTCTGATAGGCAAGGGCTTTACATTGGGGTTGATTGGGGCAATTTCTGGGACGTAAATAAAGATATTCTTGTTTTTTGTCCCTTCTTGTCACCCGAGAAACTGTCATACCTGATTGACACTTTTGGCAAAATACTAATCCTGCTAAGGAGCGGGGAGCACTGGCGCTACGAATTGGTAATTTACTATTTTGACGCAAGAGGCGATCAATTTGGGCGGCTTCTTCCCTAGAGAGAATACCTGGATGGGTATCGGCAATAATATCTTGATTTTTGTACAGTAAATCACCCCTATAGACGGGACTTGTTAACCATTTTTTAGCCGTCGAGATAGCAATTTTTTTTCCATAACGTTTTTCTAAGTACCTCACCGCATCACCTAGGGAGCCAAATAATAAAAATCTTTCAAAAAAATCCTTAATTAATGGTGCTGTACTTCGATCTAAAATATAACGATCTTTGCCTCGGCGATATCCGTAGGGCGCTTTACCAGGGGGAGGTAAGACTTTTAGCCGATTGCGAGCATGACCTGCTTGGAGTTTTCTACATTGTTGGTTTTTGAGGATTGCGGGTAGAATTGAACCTAAATTACTTGGCGAATAGGGCCGATCTTGGGTGATAATTTCTATACCCAAGGATTCTAGTTGACGCAGGCGATCGCTAATTTCCGTTAAATCATCTCCTAATTCATCCAAGCGTCTTAATATTAAGGTAGATGGAGGAGATTGTCCACAGTCAAAGAAGAGTTGTTTTAGGGCTAACCGTTCCCCGAAATCTTGATAAACCTGTTCAACTTCTGTCCCCCAACTCTGGGAATCTGGATGTATATCAAGGAGGGGATTGGTATAGCAATAGGCAACAATTTTCATTCTACTAATTTAACAAAGAAGACCAATAGTTAGCCAGAATTGACCAACGGCTATTTAAAACTGCCCACATCAAAAAACATACCCCTAGTAAAATCGTCAAAATATAAAATTGTGATTGACCAGAGGCATTATATTTGAGGGTACTACCACTAAAAATAGTCACTAAACTCACCAAATTTACTGCTCCATCTATGACATAACGATCAATCCAAGAGGTCAATTTCGACAAACTCGCCACCGCCCAAACCACAGTCACTTCATAAATCTTATTCAAATAAAAATCATAGGCAAATAAGTCCTGTAAAAACCGCAAAGATAATTGTGTAGAACGAGCCCAAGCCCTTCTTAACTCCAAAGTTGAGCCAATCACAAAACCGATTACCCCAGAAACTAAGAGTAAAGTTGGTGCCCAATGTACTACCCAAGAATCATTACTAACCAAAGGATTAGTCGGAGATAGCCAAAGAGTCCAACGAATCGGCACTATTGGGGCTAAAAGATTAATAATAATCAATGTCACCATCGGCAAAGCCATGGGCCAAGGAACTTCCGGAGTTCGTCGGGTTTTGCTTTGGGATTCTCCTAAAAACACGATGCGAAAAACCCTGGTGAAATTAAGGATATTTAGACCATTAACTACCATTAGCACCCCCAATAACCAAGCTTGAACCTGCCAATCCCCATTAAACCAGCGTAACCAAGTCCAAAACATTCCCATCGGCAAAAAGGCTACTAAACCCGCAGAGCCAACTAAAAAAGCCGTAGTAGTAGCTGGCATCCGCGACCAAAGCCCCCCCATTTCTGTGATATTTTGTCCACTGGTGGTTAAAATAATTGCTCCCGCACTCATAAATAAAAGAGCTTTCGCCATAGCGTGGGCAAATAGTAATAAAAAAGCAATATCTACATGGCCATTACCCACCGCAATAAAAACTAATCCTAAATAGGCACTGGTGGAATGGGATAAAGTTCGTTTAATATCAATTTGGGCTAAAGCCATTAGGGATGTACCAATCGCCGTCACACTTCCCAGTACAATCAAAACATTAGAAGCAATGGGAGAAAGGGTAAAGACAGGCTGAAGCTTGATCAAAACGTAGGCACCGGCGCAAACTACGATGGAATTTCGCATAATTCCCGCAGGATTCGGTCCTTCCATGGCTTCATCTAGCCAAAGATTGAGGGGAAATTGAGCACATTTACCTGTAGGACCGGCAATTAGGGATAATCCCAACAAAGTTGCGGTTAAAGGTGCTAAAGAGGAAGTAATAGCCCAATTTTCTAACTGGGAAAAGGTTAAACCCTCTCCATAACTAGATAGGGCGACTAACCCCATTAAAAGGATGATATCTCCCACCCGTTTGGTTAAAAAAGCGTCCCTTGCCGCCGATACAACTAGGGGTTGGGCATACCAAAACCCTACCAGTAAATAGGTACTGAGGGTAAGAACTTCTAGTAATCCGTAACTCAAAAACAAAGAATCACTCAGGGCAATTCCCCCTAAGGCAGCCTCAAAAAAGCCCATTAATCCATAAAAACGGGCCAAAGACCAGTCTTTTTCCATGTAGCCTAGGGCATAGATTTGAGCTAATAAACTAATTGCCGTAATGACCTCTAGGGCGCCTAAACTAACGGGGGAGATTTCCACAGATAGGCTCAAGTCCAAATCGGCCACCTTCAGCCAATGCCATACCAGTTGTTGGGTAGAATGTTGCCAACTCTCCCGAAAAGCAAAGGCGCCGTGAATTAGCCCCCAGAAGGTCATCAACAGGTTAAAATAGGCCGCGGGACGGGGACCTGTACGAGTAATCACCCCCAAGGACCAAGGTAGGGTGACAACGGAACCTATTAATCCGTAAATGGGAATTAACCAGCAGGTATTAAAAAAAAAGTCAGTCATTGATACGGTAATTAGGGAACTTTGAGTATCTATACCTATTAAGAGATTTCTTAATTTCTTGACCCATTGTATATGATTTCTCCCCCGTCACCCCATCACCCCATCACCCCGTCACCCCATCACCCCATCACCCCATCACCCCGTCATTTGCCTCTCATTAACTTTTATTAACTATTAGATTAAAAATAATCATAATATTTTATATTGCCAAAGGTGTCAAGGTTGCCTATGCTGATCTTAAGCTCATAAATAAATTGGCTGTTCTCGTCAGATTTTTAGCAACTAACTTGAAGAGAAACATCTCCAGAAAAAAGGGGGCAGTAACAGGATACAATGCGGAATGGTATACCGCGATTGTGCCCTAAACTTCCCTATGAGTAGACCGTGGTAACTAATTAATCATCTAATTTTTGCTGAAAAAGCGAGGAAGAAACCGATGTCAATTGCTGTAGGAATGGTGGAAACTTTAGGATTTCCCGCTGTCGTCGAGGCTGCTGATGCGATGGTCAAAGCGGCCCGCGTCACCCTAGTTGGTTACGAAAAAATTGGCAGTGGTCGTGTGACGGTAATTGTCCGTGGGGATGTCTCAGAAGTGCAAGCCTCTGTTTCCGCCGGGATTGAATCAGTTAACCGCGTCAACGGTGGCCAGGTGCTCTCAACCCATATCATTGCTCGTCCCCACGAAAACCTGGAATACGTCCTACCGATTCGTTATACCGAAGAAGTAGAACAGTTCCGCAGTTACTAAAAAAAAATGGTCAGTCGTTAGACATCAAACTAACATCTGACAACTGAACACAAAAACAATGACAGTTTTAGGAGACATTATATGTCAATTGCCGTAGGAATGGTGGAAACTTTAGGATTTCCCGCCGTCGTTGAGGCTGCTGATGCCATGGTTAAAGCGGCTCGCGTTACCCTAGTCGGTTACGAAAAAATTGGCAGTGGACGGGTGACGGTGATTGTGCGCGGCGATGTCTCCGAGGTCCAAGCCTCTGTTTCCGCCGGGATTGAATCAGTCAACCGCGTCAACGGTGGCCAGGTGCTCTCAACCCATATCATTGCTCGTCCCCACGAAAACCTGGAATACGTCCTACCGATTCGTTATACCGAAGAAGTAGAACAGTTCCGCAGTTACTAAAAGAACGATAGTTTCAGGAGATACTATATGTCAATTGCCATAGGAATGGTGGAAACGTTAGGATTTCCCGCCGTTGTCGAGGCTGCTGATGCCATGGTCAAAGCGGCCCGCGTTACCCTAGTCGGTTACGAAAAAATTGGCAGTGGACGGGTGACGGTGATTGTGCGCGGCGATGTCTCCGAGGTTCAGGCCTCCGTGGGCGCGGGTATAGAAAATGCTAGAAAAGTGAATCGGGATGGGGTTTTATCTAGTCATATTATCGCCCGTCCCCATGAGAATCTAGAGTACGTCCTACCCATTCGCTACACCGAAGCGGTGGAACAATTCCGTGAAAGTGTCAATCCTCGACCCCTAAGGGGAAGAATGTAGTCAATGCAAATTGCCAAAGTTCGTGGCACAGTCGTCAGTACCCAGAAAGCTCGCACCATGACGGGAGTAAAACTGCTTTTGATCCAGTTTATTGATGCCGAAGGCCAACTGCTGCCGAAATATGAAGTTGCGGGGGATACCGTCGGTGCTGGTTTAAATGAATGGGTGCTAGTCTCCAGGGGGGGGGCGGCACGCATTGAAGACGGATTTGAAAAACGTCCTCTAGATGCCATGGTGGTGGGTATTATTGACACCATCAATGTTGACAATCGCTCGCTATATAGCAAAAAAGATGAAAATCGCGGTACATAAACCTAATTTTCCTAAATATGTGGGGGGGCTAAACTATGGTGGCCGGCACTAAAGCGGCTCCTCCGACTCCTGAACCGCCCATGATCCACGAAACAACTAACGTTCATTCCTTTTCTAACTTGATGGGGGATGTTCGGGTTGGAGCTAATGTCAACATTGCCCCGGGGACATCAATTGTCGCTCCCGTTGGTGTCTCTTTTGCAATAGGCGAAGGGACAACTATCCAAGAGGGTGTGGTGATCCACGGGTTGGGAACGGGAAGAGTTGTAGGGGAGGATGGACAGGAATATTCCGTCTGGATTGGCAAGAATACCGGCATTACCCATAAGTCCCTTATCCATGGTCCAGCTTATCTGGGCAATAATTGCTTTATCGGCTTTCGTTCCACGGTGTTTAACTCCCGTATCGGCGATGGCTGTATTGTCATGATGCACGCCCTAATTCAAGATGTAGAGATTGCCCCAGGAAAATATGTTCCCTCCGGGGCAATTGTTACTCACCAACAACAGGCGGATCAATTGCCGCAGGTGACGGAAGGCGATCGCCTTTTTGCCCATCATTTGCTGCAAATGAGCCAACCCCTGTCAGTACCTGTAAATTCTGCTAATGAGATTTCCTATAAAAATTCGGTGACAACTATGAGTTTAAATACCAACCTGAGGGAGCAAGTGCGCTCTCTCATTGCCCAGGGCTGTAAAATTGGACTAGAACACGCCGATCATCGTCGTTACAAAACCAGTTCTTGGCTCACGGGAGAAAGTATTAGCGGTTATCGGGAAGATCAAGTTCTCTCGGAAATCGAACACCGTCTCCAAGACTATGCAGGGGAATACGTCCGTTTAATCGGCATTGATCCTCAGGCTAAACGTCGGGTTGTGGAAACGGTGATCCAACGCCCAGGCTCTGTTAGTACCAATCCTACTACTAATACTAAGTCCTACGATTATCGCAGTACCCCGGTGACTACCGCTCACAATGGCAACTCCCCCGGAACCGATGTAGTCTCTGCGATCCGTACCCTAGTACGTCAAGGTCTGAAAATCGGCACAGAGTATGCAGATCAGCGTCGTTATAAGACCAGTTCCTGGCTCACGGGTCCCTCCTTTGAAGCCCAGTCTGAATCCCTAATTGTTCGGGAAATTGAAGCCCTAATTGCTGAACACCCAGGGGAATACGTCCGCTTAATTGGCATAGATCCCCAGGGCAAAAAACGCGTCAGTGAAACCATTATTCAACGCCCAGGGGAAGGACAAAACGCCCAAGGTAACGGGTTCCGCTCCCAAAGTTTTTCCTCCTCCAGTGGTACTGCGGTGGTTGCGAGTGTAGGTTCGGATATGATTAGTCAAATTCGCTCTCTCCTGTCCCAGGGCTTTAAAATCGGCACGGAACACGCGGATTCACGCCGTTTTAAAACCAGTTCTTGGCAAACCTGTTCCCCCATTGAGAGTAATCGAGAATCGGAGGTAATCGCCGCTTTAGAAGCATGTCTGGCGGAACACCAAGGCGAGTATGTAAGACTTTTGGGGATTGATACCAAGCACAAACGCAGGGTTTTAGAAGCTATTATCCAACGCCCAGGTCAGCAAATTCCTCCTACGGCAACCAGCAACAACTATACCCCCTATACGACTAGCTATAGTTCGGCTAGTGTTAGCAGTAAGTCGTATAGTAATGGTTTAAGTTCGGAAGTCGTTGGGCAAATTCGCTCAATGCTGTCCCAAGGACTAAAAATTGCCGCCGAACACGCAGATAAACGCCGTTTTAAAACCAGTTCTTGGCAAACCTGTACCTCCATCGACAGCAACCGAGAAGCTGATGTCATTGGGGCATTACAAAACTGTCTAGCTGAATACCCCGATGAATATGTACGTCTGCTTGGCATCGATACCAATGCTAAACGTCGGGTTTTAGAAACGATTATTCAACGTCCTTAAAAAAAAAGCAGGCGGTGGGTGGTTTTGCCCCTCGCCTGGCCTTCTTTCCCCTTTCTATCTCGGAAAAATGCCTTTACCGCCAGCCCACGTTGTCAGTACTTCAGAAATTTTTGTGAGTGGAGATGTCATCATTCACGAAAGCGCGGTGATTTCTCCAGGCACCATTCTCCGAGCGGCACCCGATAGTCGCATTATTATTAGTGAGGGGGTTTGTCTGGGTATGGGGGTCGTCTTAAGCGCTAGTGGAGGCGACATCGAAGTTCACCTAGGGGCAATTCTGGGTGCCGGGGTTTTAATTATTGGGGCTTCGGTAATTGGAGATCATGCCTGTATTGGTGCAACTACTACTGTTTTTAACGCCTCTGTTGCCCCCCAGGTCATGGTTCCGACTAATTCACTGCTAGGAGATACCTCCCGTCAGATATCGCCAGAAATTGTGGAGGAGTCAGAAATCCCAGTCCAGGAAGTGGAGGAGGTGAAGAAATCTTCGGTAGTGGGTCAAGTTTATATAAATCAAATGCTCTTAACTCTCTTTCCTGAGCGCCGGCAGAAGATCGGAAAATAAGCGCGATTTCTTTTCCTAAATACACAAAATTTCATAATTAGATCCAATCGGCAAAAACTAGATCAGCTAATTTTATTTGTTTGGGTTTTTACAGGTTAAATTTAAGCACAAATACTTATCAGCCCAAATCCTGTTTTAATACTATAGTTGTTCTCCGACCGCCGACCGCCTAGCCTTTGTGATAAGATATTTATCTAAGCCGATAACCTATTAGATAAATTAATCAATCACCTCAAAAAAAACAATCAAAAAATTCGGAAGCAGAACCACTATATGTTAAGATTAGAACTCGAAAAGGCAATTAAGAAAAATTAGCTCTTGCTTTACCTACAATTAGCGGGTAAGTAATTTACTAAAAAGACTTTCATGGCCCGCAGGTTAAGGCACTAATACTGCCTCTACCTACAAATGAGAACTTAATGATGAAACTTATGGAGGAATAAGCCAGATGGTACAATCTAAATCCAAACCAGGGTTTGAAGCCGGTGTAAAGGACTATCGCCTAACTTACTACACCCCCGATTACACCCCAAAAGATACCGATCTTCTTGCCTGTTTTCGGGTAACACCTCAGCCAGGAGTCCCTCCTGAAGAGGCTGGAGCCGCAGTCGCCGCCGAATCTTCCACCGGTACCTGGACAACAGTTTGGACTGATAATCTGACTGATCTAGATCGCTATAAAGGCCGTTGCTACGATATCGAACCCGTACCCAACGAAGATAATCAATATTTTTGCTTTATCGCCTATCCTTTGGATTTATTTGAAGAAGGGTCAGTTACCAATATCCTCACCTCCATCGTCGGTAACGTTTTTGGGTTTAAAGCCCTCCGTGCTCTCCGTCTAGAAGACCTAAGGATTCCTGTCGCTCTTTTGAAAACTTTCCAAGGCCCTCCCCACGGCATTCAAGTCGAACGGGATAAGTTAAATAAGTATGGTCGTCCTCTGCTCGGTTGTACTATTAAACCAAAACTGGGTCTTTCTGCTAAAAACTACGGTCGGGCGGTATATGAATGTCTCCGCGGTGGTCTAGATTTCACCAAAGATGACGAAAATATCAACTCTCAGCCCTTTATGCGTTGGCGCGATCGCTTCCTCTTTGTCCAAGAAGCCATTGAGAAAGCCCAAGCTGAAACCAACGAAATCAAGGGTCATTACCTGAATGTTACCGCTCCTACCCTAGAGGCGATGATGAAACGGGCTGAATTTGCCAAGGAAATCAAAACCCCCATCATCATGCACGACTACCTCACGGGAGGCTTTACCGCTAACACCACCTTAGCCCATTACTGTCGGGAAAACGGTTTATTACTCCACATTCACCGAGCTATGCACGCGGTTATTGACCGTCAAAAAAATCACGGGATTCACTTCCGAGTTTTGGCTAAGTGCTTAAGAATGTCCGGAGGAGATCACCTCCATTCTGGAACCGTCGTCGGTAAATTAGAAGGAGAACGCGGTATTACCATGGGCTTCGTTGACTTAATGCGCGAAGACTATGTAGAAGAAGATCGCAGTCGCGGTATTTTCTTTACCCAAGACTATGCTTCTATGCCTGGGGTAATGCCCGTTGCGTCTGGGGGGATTCACGTTTGGCACATGCCGGCCCTTGTGGAAATCTTTGGCGATGATTCTTGCCTACAGTTCGGTGGTGGTACCCTCGGCCATCCTTGGGGAAATGCTCCTGGGGCAACTGCTAACCGCGTCGCTCTAGAAGCTTGTGTACAAGCCCGTAACGAAGGCCGTTCCCTCGCCCGCGAAGGCAATGATGTCATCCGTGAAGCTTGTCGCTGGTCGCCTGAATTGGCCGCTGCTTGTGAACTTTGGAAAGAAATCAAATTTGAGTTCGAGGCCATGGATACTCTCTAAACAGTTGACGGTTATCAGTGAACAGTTAATTTTGGCGAGTTCAGGGTTAATGGGTGATAATACCTCCATGCCGAAACTCAAAAACTTAATAAAAACACTGATAACTTAAGACCAGTTAACTATGTATCCTAAAAAAGTTGCCCAGGACACCGCCCAAGTTTTACAAAGTTACCTAACTTACCAAGCTGTTCGTACCATCATTGACCAGCTATCGGAAACTAACCCAACCTTGGCTATTTGGTTGAGTCAATATACTGCCAGCCATTCTATTCAAAATGGAGAGGCCTATTTGGAAGGGTTAATGACGGATAATAAGGAGCTAATGTTGCGAATTATGACAGTTAGAGAACATTTAGCCCAAGAGGTGCTGGACTTTTTGCCCGAAATGGTCAACTCTGGCATCGGTAAGGCTAATATGGAGCATCGACGGCAACTTTTGGAGCGTCTTACTCAAACCCAAGAAACACCAGACAATATTAATAACTCATCCGAATTAGGACAATAGCAAGCCATGAAAACTCTATCGAAAGAGCGTCGTTACGAAACCCTTTCCTATTTGCCTCCTTTAACCGATCAGCAAATTGCTAAACAAATTCAATATATGCTCGATCAAGGTTTTATTCCTGCGGTGGAATTTGAAGAAAACCCTAAACCCAATGATCACCATTGGACTCTCTGGAAACTACCTCTTTTTGGTGCCAGAACTCCCCAGGATGTTCTTACTGAAGTTCGTGAATGCCGTACTGAGTATTCTGCTTCCTATATCCGTGTTATTGCTTTTGACAATATTAAACAATGTCAAACCATGAGCTTTATTGTTCACAAACCTAACGCAGCCGGCGCTCGTTACTAAAAGAAAAATAGTTAAGTCCCTCCAGTCTTTTGTCAGAATTGGGGGGATGTTTTTTTGCCTAAAAGTTAAGAGGATTTTGTAACCTACAGCACTTGCTTTATTCCTTAAATTATGGCAAAGTAGGGCATATCCCCATGATGCCATAGGTTTACTGTAGATTGTCGATCATAACTATTGCCATTTTTGGCGGCGGATTTAGCGGCTCCCTGATTGCTGCCCACTTGTTAAAGACAGCAACTAGACCCCTAAACATTAAGCTGATTGAACGGAGAGATGAAATAGGCAAAGGCATCGCCTACGGTACGGATACTACTTGCCATTATTTACTCAACGTATCCGCAGGTAATATGAGTGCTTTTCCCCAAGATGGGGGGCATTTGCTTCGCTGGCTTCAGCATAATCAAACAGCCCTAGCTCTAGCTTACTGAACAGGATACCTAGCCCCTGCTTGAAAACAGAAAGCAATTCCTCAGGCGCAGGCCAAGACCTTCCTCAAGGAGCTTTCCCTAGCTAGGAGTTTGTTACAATTCTAAACAAATAAATGTTACAATTCTAAACAGGTAAAAAGGGACTTAATACTTCTAGTATTTTGTCCCCTGTCAACACTCACGTCCATTCTAATACTTATCTCGCAGAAAAGGCAAGGATTTATGGCGATTGGGAATAAAGTAATCGTTGCAGAGACTAACTTTGACTAAAATCAGGCAAATATTTGAAAATCAATTTTAATTCCCTTAATACGGACTAGGATCAACCGATTTAGCACAGATTATCCCCACAAAAAAAGCAGATGGGTACAGGTTTTATGGTAGACTGCCCTATCAGGGCAACGAATCCAAGGGATTCACCCAAAAATTGACAAGCACAATTTGTAGATATAATTAGTATGAAGGTTCTGGTTATTGGCGGTGACGGTTATTGTGGCTGGGCAACCGCTCTCTATCTTTCTAACAGAGGTTGTCAAGTCGGCATTCTCGACAGTCTGGTTCGTCGTTATTGGGATTCCCAGTTGGGGGCCGATACCCTGACACCGATAGCACCGATTCAACAAAGGATTCAACGTTGGCACGATCTGACAGGGAAAACCATTGATCTGTACATCGGCGATATTACCGATTACAGTTTTTTAAGTAAAACTCTCCGGGCCTTTGCACCGGAGGCAATAGTTCACTTTGGAGAACAGCGTTCGGCTCCTTTTTCCATGATTGACCGAGAACACGCGGTTTTAACTCAGGTCAATAATGTTGTCGGCACTCTTAATATACTCTACGGCATCAAGGAAGATTTTCCGGATTGTCACCTAGTGAAATTGGGCACCATGGGCGAGTACGGGACACCCAACATTGATATTGAAGAAGGGTACATCACCATAGAACACAATGGACGCAAGGATACCCTACCCTATCCGAAGCAACCAGGAAGTTTTTATCATTTAAGTAAAGTCCACGATAGCCATAATATCCATTTTGCTTGCAAGATTTGGGGACTCAGAGCCACGGATTTAAACCAAGGAGTAGTCTATGGTGTATTGACAGAAGAGACGGGTATGGATGAAATGCTGATCAACCGTCTAGACTACGATGGGGTTTTTGGAACCGCCCTGAACCGTTTCTGTATTCAGGCCGCCATTGGCCATCCCATCACAGTCTATGGCAAAGGAGGACAAACTCGCAGCTTTTTAGATATTCGAGATACAGTCCGCTGTGTGGAATTGGCGATCGCCAACCCCGCCGAGGTGGGACAGTTCCGGGTGTTTAACCAATTTACAGAACTATTCACGGTTCAAGACTTGGCGATGAAGGTAAAATCTGCAGGTATCAGCCTGGGATTGGATGTGGAAATAGACCATTTGCAGAATCCCCGGGTGGAATTAGAAGAACATTACTTCCATGCCAAAAATACTAACCTTTTGGATTTGGGACTGCAACCCCATTACTTGTCGGATTCGTTGCTAGATTCGTTGCTCAATTTTGCCATCAAGTACAAAAACCGAGTCGACCCCCAACAAATCCTCCCGAAAGTCACTTGGAAGTAAGTTAGAAGGCAGTCTTTACTGCCTAATTCCCTGTCCTCAATTCCTCAATCTCCCTTTCTATGAGAATTGCCCTCTTTACAGAAACATTTTTACCCAAAATAGATGGGATTGTCACCCGACTCAAGCATACCGTAGACCATTTACAGCGTTTGGGACATTCCGTCTTGGTTTTTTGCCCCGACGGGGGTATAAAAGAATATAAAGGGGCGAAGATTTATGGTATTTCTGGGATTTCTTTGCCCATGTATCCCGAATTAAAACTGGCTATTCCTCGGCCTACCCTACGCAAAGCCCTAGAAAGATTTAAACCCGACTTAATTCATGTGGTTAATCCTGCGGTTTTAGGGGTAGGTGGTATCTATTACGCCAAAACCCTGGGTATCCCTCTCGTCGCCTCCTATCATACTCATTTACCCCAATATCTACATCATTACGGTTTTGGCTCCCTAGAAGGTCTTATTTGGGAACTGTTGAAATTAGCCCATAACCAAGCGGAGTTAAATCTTTGTACTTCCACTGCTATGGTACAAGAATTAATAGACCATGGTATTGAAAGGGTTGATCTCTGGCAAAAGGGCGTGGATACAGAACTCTTTCAACCCTATCTAGTGTCTCGTCAGATGAGAAATCGTCTATCCCAAGGTCATCCTGAGCATCCCCTCTTGTTGTATGTAGGTAGGGTTTCGGCGGAAAAACAAATTGATCAAATCAAACCAGTTTTAGAAGCGATTCCCCAAGCTCGTTTAGCCATAGTCGGCGATGGTCCCCATCGAGAAGCCCTGGAAACTCATTTCCAAGGCACTCCTACTCATTTTGTCGGCTATCTACAAGGATTAGAACTAGCGGCAGCTTTTGCTTCTGCTGATGCTTTTATCTTCCCCTCCCGCACGGAAACCCTAGGTTTAGTTCTCCTGGAAGCAATGGCTGCGGGGTGTCCTGTGGTAGCGGCGGCCTCCGGGGGTATTGTTGATATTGTTACCGATGGACTCAATGGCTATTTATTTGACCCCCAAGCCACCGATGGCTTAATAGATGCTACCCTTCGCTTACTCGGGTCCCAGGAGGAACGGGAAAATCTGAGGATTGAGGCTCGTCAAGAAGCCGAAAAATGGGGATGGGAGGCGGCGACAGAACAGTTATGTGGTTATTATCGGCAGGTAATTTCGGGTAATACCCAAGCCAGGGCTGCCTAGGTTAGAAATTTGGCCATTTTTGATCCTTTTCAGAAAGAATAGGCGATTGGCTCTGCCAATTAATAGATAAGGAAGGATCATTCCATCTAATACCTGCCTCGTAATCAGCCCGATAAACATTGTCCGAGAAGTATAGTACTGATGTATTTTCCACCAAGGTCAGATAGCCCGTGGCAAAACCGCGGGGCACTAACACGCCCACATCTGGCTCCGATAATATCACCGAATCGCTTAACAAAGGAATCCTATTTACTCGGGCAAAGGCTAATTGAATGCTACCACTAACAACACGAAAGAATTTAGCTTCGGCAAAATCGTGTTGTTGGTAGTGTAATCCTCTTAGGGTGTAATTTTCCTTAGTTGTAACTAGGTTAGTCTGTTGGACAACAAATTTATTTAACAATTCCGATTCTTGGTTGAATACTTTTAAGAAACTACCCCTATCGTCTTGGAAATAGGGACTACGAATCAACTGCACTTCTTGTAAAAATGATTGTAAAAGCTTCATGATTGTCTAATTTAGTAAATATTGTGCAATTCCTTCCGTAAGGGAAATTTGGGGTTGCCATCCAAGTTTTGTCATGGCTTTTGTGGCATCTATACCCAGAAATCCCATGGTTAAATCTCGCTTAGAAACAGTGCCAAATTCTGCATCAAATTCTAAATTTTTCTCGGTCTTTAATACTAACCTTACAATTTCAATGACCTCTCTAACTGTCATAATTTCATTATTTGTCAGATGGTAAATTCCTTGGATTTTATTGTCTAAATTGTCCACCAAAAAAGCAGCAATATCCTGGATGTTTGTATATTGTCGTTTTTGAACACCCGCCGAAAACTTTAATTTTTCTCCCCCTTGGGCATCCCTGATTATATAGGGGATCAATCTCTCATTATTTTCTCCCTTACCATAGATATTAGTGAGGATATAATGCGCCCAAGTTAAGTTATTTTCATGGGTGATTTTTCGATAGGCAAAATTTGTAAATAGGGATTTAGATTGACAATAAGCGTTGGGCAAATTATTATTAACTTTACAAAAATCCGTCTCATCTAACAATATTTCTTGTTGGTTTTCACCTATTTCAAAATAAGAGCCAAAACTAATTAGCTGTCCTTGAAAGTTATGAGTTACCAAAAAATTGACTAATCGGATAGGTTCAAAGGCATTCACCTCAAAAATCTGTTCAATAGTATCCTGATTCTTGGGTTGTACTCCAGCAGCCGCGCAGTAGTAAATAACATCGGATTCTAGTAAATAACTACTTATATCATTGGGCTTACTTTGGCAAATATCATAGGCGACGAAATCTAAATCAGCATACTTAGCTATTTTATTCCGAGATAAAAGTGTTAAGCTAACAGCTATTTTTTTTTGTCTCAAAAAATCTATATAGGATTGAGCAAGAAAAGAAGAAGCACCTATTACAGTAATTTTTTTCTGCATAAGGAAGGATTACAGAGATTGTCACTTAATGTTATCATCATACTACCACGAAGAATGAATTTAATATAGTGTTTCCTAGGCTACTTAGGGACATCTAACATCTGCCTCCTGCCTCAAACGAGGATCTTTGTACCTTACTCAATCGAGAACTGCTATATGTCTTCCCAACGCCAACCTCCTCAAAATTTAGGTATGGTCTACCGAGAATTTGGAGCCAGCACCCCAAGAGAAGCCCTAGAAAGAGCGACTCCCGAACTTTCCCCTGGCCAACAAAATATCCGCATCCAAGCCTCCCGCTCCGGACGGAAGGGAAAAACGGTTACGGTAATTACTGGATTTGAATGTTCCCCAGACAAACTGACACAACTGTTAAAGCAATTAAAAAGCCTCTGCGGTAGTGGCGGAACCCTCAAGGAAAATACCCTAGAAATCCAAGGAGATCAACGCCAGAAACTGCTAACCAAGCTCCTGGAGTTGGGTTATAAAGCCAAAATTAGCGGTGGCTAAACCTATACCTTGGTTTCCTCCCGACTTTCTACAGGAATCTGATTATTATCAAGACCGACTCCAAAGGGTGTCTCCACTTTTTCTTCATCGGTAGCTGGCTCTATCATGTCTTCAACTCCGTTGACTACAGCCCCTAAAACAGAAACCTCGGCCTCTACTAATTGATCCACCGCCTCGCCTAAAAGACTAGAACGGGTATAACCTGGACGGGTGCATAAAATTAGCCCATCACTCAGGGGTTCTATGATCAAAGCATCATTACAGCGAGATAGGGAAGGGGTGTCAATGATGACAATATCAAAACGCCCGCGCACATCCTTGAGCAGTAATTGCAATTCACCAGATTCGAGAATGGCCGCGGCTTGTTTTTGCGGTCCAGGACTAGGGAGAATCGAGAGATTTTCAATCCCTGGAGCTAACCGGATCGCCTTAGCCCGGGCTTTGTAGTACAGTAATGGTTCTTTCTCGGCTTCGGGATCGGGCACAATATCTATATTCTCCGCCTGGGAAGCACTCCGCAAGTCAGCCTCAATCAGTAGCGTTCTCCTTCCTGCTAAGGCCGAGGCGATCGCCAAATTATAAGCACAAACTGTTTTTCCTTCCTCATTACTGATACTGGTGATAATTACCACTTTAGAAGTATCCGAGCCAAGGCGACGGAGTTTACTACGGAAGCGTTCATAAAAAGCCAGATAGGAGGGATCGCCATCGAACAAAATTGGACTCCTGACCTCTCCCCGTTTGGGATTGCCGATCAAAGGCAGTTCTCCCAGAAGTAATAAACCCCTAGAGGTAATGGCTTCCCGTATCTCTTCAGAAGCATAGAGCTTATCATCAATAACAGCCCGCAGGAAAATCGCCCCTAAACCGCCGAGGATTCCTAAACCCGCGCCCCCGAGCATAATTAGCCAGCGATTTCTAGGATTAGCTTTGTAGGGAATTTTTTGAACGACAGGAGGTTGGGAAATGGTTAAACTACCGACCGTTTCCGCTTCGGCCGCTTGAGCATCTACTAAGGCTGTCAGAATATTTTGATAGATAACCCGTTGAAATTCTACCCCTTGTACTAAGCGAGCTTGTTGCAACTGCTTATCGGGAAATTTCTCGTATTGAAGTCTTAGCTCTCGTTCCGTCTTAGCGAGGGAATCTAATTGTTGTACCAAGCCTTCCCGTTGAGTTTGTAGAGCCACTAACTGACTGGCCAGTTCTTGACGAGTGGGATCTAAATTACTCTCTTTGCGAATTGCACTCGGCAGTGGGGCTAAAATCCCATCTTTACCGATTACTTCCGTCGCTCGCTGTTGGAGCAGAGCCTCGCTGACTTTAATATCTTTTTTTAACTGTACTATCCCAGGATGTTCTGGTCGTAAATCTTGCTGTAGTCTTTCCAGTTGTAGTTCCGATTCTAAAATCCTCGCCCTCAGATTAGCGATAATCGGGTCTGCACTAAGGGCCGCGGAGGTATAGGCTTGATCGGGAGTTAAACCTAGTTGTCTAGTTAGGCTATTAATTTGACCTTCAATTTCCTTAAGACTCAGGCGAATTTCCCTTTGTCTCTGCTGACTACTGGTGATAGCACTAAACAAACTACCATCTTGGACAGCTAATAATTCCGATCCCTCTTTGCTAATGTATTTGTAAAACTTTTCCTCAGCCGAGGTTAAATCTTTTTGTACCTGGGAAAGACGTTGACTGAGGGCTTCGATTCTACTTCTAAGTTGAGAAGCATTGAGCCAACGGCTATAGTCCACCATTTCCTTCATCAGGGTTTCTAGAACCAATTGGGCGATGGCCTGGTCGGTATCGGTAAATCGGAGAAAAATAACTTGGGGTTCCGAGGTAGCCTCTCCGCCTTTGGCCTCTTCTTCTGTTTTTCCCTCCCCTGGGAAGACAATTTTTAGTTTTTTGTCCCGAATTTCCAAGACCCTATCTTGACTTAGCTGCAGTCTCTCCGCCGTACCGAACAGCACCTTGGGGGAGAGTAAAATTTCGCGGTTGACACCACCTCGTCCTTGCTCCTGCAACTGGGTTCCCGTACTGGTAAAAGCGGGAGGGGGGACACGAAAGGCTATACTTCCAATCGCTTCGTATTCCGTGGGCGGTCTTTTGGGGTCAGGTTGAGCGGCTATAACTGCCGCGCTGCCTAGGGAAAGGGCAAAAATAATCAGTCCTAACCACTTATTTTTTTCCAGTGATATCAGAAATCGTTTAACAATTGGTGGAGCCATAGCTTTTCAATCTTATTCCCAGATACTCTTATTCTAACGGGTAGTCCTAGTAAGTGTTAACGAAAAATATTGCTGAATGTTAAGTTTTTTGAGGATGTGAGGGGCATTCAGTGAGGCTAATTGTTATTATTGCCAAAGTTATTTTGAAAATTGGTGACGGTTGTGGAAAAGGTTTGTAAATCCCGAATGGGTTGGGTAATGATGTTAAAAAAGGCAAATATTTCTCCCAATACAGTCCGACTGACAATAATCACATCCTGATCTTCTAGCATCACATTTTGAGCGATATCTCCCCTCAAAGCCGCCCTAGGGTTGAGTTTTTGGGTAACGACTCCACCTTTTTCGGGATCGAAGCGCAACAAAGAAACTTCGTCTGATTTAATCCTTAAAACGTCCGTACTAGGCAGGGTAGCCAAGATGTCTAAGAAATCACTCCCATTGGGTACAACCACATCCCTGAGAATCCGCCCCGAAGGAATCAAGGGGACCAAAAGCTTGACTGTGATTGTCGGCTGAATCAAAGTTGTCCGCGCAATTAAAGCCCGATCGTAGCCCGTATCTTTTCCTACCTCCAGCCTAGAAACAACAACGCTGTCTCCTTCTTGCAGACGAAACTCCGGAATCTTTGTCCCTTTAATCAGGGGTGTATAGAGATCAACCGCTTCTTCTAAGACTGTGCCATCTACTAGAGTACGACGCACAATCACCGATCGCAAGTCAGCTTTTCCTGTACTTCCTCCCGCAGTTGTCAGCAAATCTGTTAAGAGAGTGTTGGGTGCTGCATTGTAGTACCCAGGTCTGACAATTTCCCCTAACAGAATGAGACGCACAGGACGCAGGGTTGAGATAACCGCAATGACTTCGGGCTGTTCTTTTAAATACTTTTGTCCTAATTCGTAGCTAATTTTCGTTTCTACTTCATCTAGGGTTAAACCTTTGACGGGGACTCTACCCAAAATTGGAATCAAAAAAGTACCTTCTGCGTCCACGGGTCCTGTACTACTAAACTCAGGAAAATTGGGCACAGTCACACTAATACCATCTCCTACACCTAAACGATAGAGGAGAAATTGTTTGGAGCTTTCGTCATTGTAAGTTGGCGGACTATAGCCCTGGGGAGGAATATCGTCTCTTTGGAAGCTAGGAGGTGCTGCGGGTGTTTCGGGGGTTGGGTTCGGGGGGCCGAACGCGGGTAAAGAACTTTGAGCCAAGGTTCTCGGTGTGGTTGTCCCCATAACCGCAAAGCAGAGGGTGCAACCAAAGAGGAGGTATTGGTTAAATTTCTTCGATTTGAACATCTTAATTTTCACCTTTTTTTCCTGGTTCTGCATGGTCTTGGGCGTTTGCTGGTTTTGTGTAGACTCGACTAAAGACCTCATGCTCTAAGGTTGTTTGTACAGTCTCAGCCAGACTTGTTGCTAGGGGCTGCACTGATTTTAAATCACTGAGGGCAGAAATAGGAATTTTTATGGCCACAGCTACCCAGGGTAAACGACTCCGATGTAAACGGGCTAACTGATCCCCTATAAACCAATCCAACGGTCTAAAACTGCCTCCCCCGGGCCACGCATACCACTGGACAACAGCGTAGGTATTTCGTTTCCAGCCCCTAAAAAAACGGGCTTGAACCATTTGAGCGTTGGGGACTTGAGCTTTAAAGGTGAGAACTTGTTCTGAATCTTCTTCTAAATGCTCAATATATTTCAGGTCAGTCCATTCCACCTCAGGCTGACTAATATTGTAGGACTGGGGCATTAACAATAAATGCACTTCAGGTTGATTGGGTTGCTCAATAAGTTGTATTGACCATTCATTCTCACCAATTTTAATTTTCTCCTGCTCCAAAGTTTTCCAACCAGGCACAGTAATCCCCGTGAATTTTAATTCTCTCACAGGTTTTAAATAGGCAACTTTTGGAGGCGTTTGCCAAGCCCATTTGCCACCACCTAGGTAGCCAGGTAAAGCAGCTATGACCATTAATAAAGTTAAAATTACAATCAATAAAATATTGGCTAGTGTAAGTTTTAGTTTCACTTTAGTAGGGGAAAATGTGACATTTAATCGGCTTTTTAAGCTATTCATAAAGTTCATCCTCAGGGGGCTTTTGGGAATTTATCCTGGTTTCATACTTCTCTAAAAGGCGAAATAAACCGACTATGCTTAATAACATTAGGGCTGAATAAAGATCTCCTCCCCAAGAATCGTGTAACCAAACAAATTTGGATTCCTGTCCTGTGCCATGAAACCAAGCTAGTAAGGCATTGCGAATTATATTAGCAGTAATACTAATGCCCACGGCACTTCCTAACATTGTGAAAACTTTGCGGCGATCGCCAATAGTATCTGTCCAATACAGTAGCATCAGAGTCACATAAAGACTGGTAAATATCATTTTTAGCCCCGCACAATAGGGAGCAACTTCCACAAACCTACCTTGTACCGACAGATAAATCCCTTCTACTGCTACCTTTAAACCTGCCTGTTGTAGGATAAACCCAGCAACGGAGGCAATAAATTGTTGTAGGGGGAAGGTGTAGGGAGTAATCAGGTAGGGAATCTCATTGGGTGTCGCTAAAATAACTAATAGAAGCGGAAACCACTGCAACTTCAAGCCAGATAGGCCTTTTAAGCAGAGACAAACCCCGGCTAGAATAATGGGAAAAGAGAAATAGACCAGTTGATCCAAACCCGTCAGATAAAAAACAGCCGCCAAAACCACTAAAGCCAAGCCTAGGGGATGAGAGCGGTTTTCTAGGCGTTGCCACTTCTTCCTCTGCTGGTAGACAATATAAGCAGCAAAGGGCAAACCAATTAACCCATGGCTGAAATATTCATGTTCAATGTCAATGTTTTTGTTGAGCCATCCATCAGTCCAGTGCCACAAAACCGGTCCGTAGAGGAGGGTCAATAGACCAAATGTTATAACGTTTGTCAGGTTACGTTCTAAAAAGTCGCTCAGGGTTGCTGTTCTCATAAACCAAGACTCATTGTGATTTACTGACGATTATAGTTAACTGCTCAACAATATAACGAATTTGCTCCGTTGTCAGCCCAGGATACATGGGAAGTGAGAGAATCTGTTCGCAGATCGTTTCTGAGTTAGGGAAATCCCCAAGCTCATAACCCAAATACCTGTAAGCGGGTTGGAGATGACAGGGAATTGGGTAATGAATCCCCGTCTGTATCCCTTTAGCTGCCAAGCTCTCCTGTAGAACTCGGCGGGAAATCCCACAGGTTTCCTCAACTCGGATTACATATAGATGATACACATGACCAGTTTGGCTCTGGTTGAGGATGGGACTAATACCCCTAGCCTTTAAGGGTTTTAATAGTTCATCGTAGGTTTGGGCTGCTTGATTGCGCTGCTGATTCCACAGCCCGACGTGGGGTAGTTTTACCTGTAAAATCGCCGCCTGTAGGGTATCGAGTCGGCTATTGGTGCCGATGGCGGTATGAAAATACTTACTCGGTGCTCCATAGTTTCTTAAGCATCTCACCTGGGTAGCTAGGACTTCATCCCTCGTAATCAGCATTCCCCCATTGCCAAAGGCGCCTAAATTTTTACTTGGGTAAAAGCTAAAGGCCGCAGCTATGCCCACAGAACCCGCTTTATACCCTTCTTTTTCGGCTAAATGGGCCTGGGCCGCATCTTCAAAAATGAGCAGATTATGGGTTTGGGCAAAATCTAGCAATTGGGACGGAGATACCATTTGTCCGTACAAATGAACGGGTAAAATAGCCTTGGTTTTCGGAGTAATCGCCTCGGTTGCTGCTTCTAGGTTAATTAAGGCATTATCTAAATGACAATCTACAAGAACCGGTTGAGCCCCAGATTGAATCACACCAATGAGGGTAGCAACAAAAGTGTTAGCAGGGACAATTACCTCATCCCCCGCGACAATCCCAGAGGCCTGTAATCCCATGGCGATCGCACTGGTACCGGAGGCCACTCCCACCCCATACTTGACTCCACAAGCTTGGGCAAAAGCGTTTTCAAATTCTCCTAAGTCTTTACCTAGGATAAAATCTCCCCGTTCTACAACCTTGAGTATTGCCCGTTTGATATCTTCTTGAATTGGTTGATGTTGCCATCCTAAATCGACAAAAGGAACTTCCATAGAGGAAAAATTATTTAATTAAGTCCTATAGCCTATCACATTTTACTGACTTTTCTCGATTTGTAATGCAAGTTACTTTTTGACCTTGGGGTTGAGGGCATCCTGGAGCCCATCGCCAATATAATTAATACTCATGACGGTTAAAAAAATTGCCAAAGCTGGAAATAAAGCCATAAAGGGGGCGGTAGTTAAGTAGTCCTTGGCCTTGAACAACATTTGCCCCCAGGTGGGTAAATCTGGGGGAAAACCTAGACCCAAAAAGCTTAAAGTTGACTCAGTGATAATGCCGTTAGCGACAGCCAAGGTAGCCGCGACAATCATCACACCAAACACATTCGGCAAAAGATGAACCCAAATTAGTCGCCAGGGACTAGCACCTAGAGTCCTAGCCGCACTGATAAACTCCATTTCTCGTAATTTTAAAAACTGCCCCCTCACTAATCTCGCCACTGACATCCAATTGAGTAAGCCAATCACCAAGACGACCAAAATAAAAATACCCCATTCAGGTCCAACTAGGGTTTTTAAACTGTCTCGAAATAAATAAACAATCAGTAATAACAAAGGTAACTGCGGTAGGGATAAAAATAAATTCGTTACCCCCATTAAAAATGTATCTACTCTTCCTCCATAGAATCCGGCGATCGCGCCTACTAATGTTCCCACGCTCATCGCCACCCCCATGGCGGCTAAACCTACGGTTAGGGAGATGCGTCCCCCAAAAAGTAGCCGTGCTAATTGATCCTGTCCTAAATCATTTGTACCCAATGGGTGGGATAAACTAGGACCAATAGTGGATTGACTAAAATCAATTTTGTCCATAGGTGTTTGATAAAGTAGGGGGCCGAGGAGAATGGCTAGAATGATTAAGCCGAAAATGCCTAAGCCCATTAGAGCTAATTTATCTTGACTAAATCGATACCAGAGATCATTTTTCGGGGAGTTGATTACCATAGGGAATATTTAGAACAAAAGTATTAGTCATTTTTTTCACGCGAAGGCCAACATCTACTCTACTAAATTTGTTGACAATAGGCTACTTATGAAGATAATAGTCAGTATGAAGATTGTTCAAGAAGTTTCTTTGATTAGTGTTGGGCGTTTTGAAGCGTCAAGAGATTGGTCTATCATTCGTTCTGAAGTTCGTGAAGCGATCTCTTTAATTGTTTATCCTCCTGGTTCGCCTTACTTCACGATCAATCCAACAAAACATGGTAATGGTGTCAAGCCGATCAAAGAAGCTGGCACGATTACGTTGAGAGATAGATTTGGATGGAATCTCGAAACTCCAATTAACTATGCAACCCGATCGCCAGGAAAAGTCGATGCAACAAAAATCGTTGATAGCCATCTTTTTGCCCTTGAGTGGGAAACTGGGAATATATCCTCAAGTCATCGGGCAGTCAATAAAATGATTCTTGGATTGCTACGGGGGGTTTTTCTAGGTGCTGCTTTGGTAATCCCAAGCAGAAAACTTTACCCTTATTTAACTGATCGAATTGGTAACTACGAAGAGCTAGAGCCATACTTTGATGTTTGGCGTTCAGTCCTAATCAGAGATGGACTTCTTGCAATCTTTGTGATTGAGCATGATCAAGAGGATAACAATGTACCAACAATCCCGAAAGGCACTGATGGGCGTGCATCGATCTGAAGCTTTCTGCACAAATATTTTATGTGGAGGAAAGAATTGGCAATTGCGAGGTATTTGTTTTCGGCCGCTTTAATTTTTTTTGTCCTCTTGCTGACTCCCATTCCTCCACTATTCCATTAGTCAAATCAGTTAGCCGCTCTACTGCCGGTTCAGTATCCCCAATTTCCGAACCAATCCAGTAACGGTGCAGTTTTTCTGCTGCATAGAATGTAGTGCCAGAACCGCCAAACGGATCGACCACAAGCTGGCCTGGATTAGATGCCATTGCTATGATCCTCTCTAGCATGATGGGAGCAAGTTCATTGGGAACTCGTTTTTTGTGTCTATGATGCCGAACTGGTGGAATATCAGCCCACATATCCTCTGCCAATGTCCATAGAACTTTGCTAGAGTCATCTTCAGGAGCATTCTCCCAAACATCTTCTGGCATATCCCAAACATCCATTAAGTTAATCCCCTTTTCATTAAGGCTTTTGCGATGCCCACCGTAATCACGAATTTCTCTGCTACAGTGCCTGCAAACTTGAATGGGCGTGTAGACTTTGTTGAAGACTGCTGGTTCCCCTTTAGTGTAATACAGTAACCCGTAATGAGCAGGGGACATTTTTTTACCCCTAGGAAAAGCTTTTGGCATCCGGCAAGCGACCCAGTGCCGAAAAGACATCCCTTTTCGATTCAGGTATGCACCATACTCTACACACCATTTAGGCAGATTAAACACAAACAGACTGCCCCCAGGCTTAATCACTCGAATACTCTCACCGAGCCACTGTTGCGACCAATTTAGATACTTGTCTAACTCCATCTGGTCGTTTATCCCTTGACCGTACTCTTTACCAAGATTAAAGGGGGGATCAGCAAATATAAGGTCTACGGATTCATTAGGTAAGGCTGACAAAAGCTGAAGACAATCTCCTTGATAAAGTATGCCATGTTCACTCATGTAGACCTGGTGCAATTCTTTTTGCCTGGCGACATCCTTGGAAATGAGTTGAAAAGGAAGCATTCATTTAACCTTCAGTACATTAGTGTAATTTGTAATACCACCCAATGGATGCAAATGGGGTTAAGCAATCTCAGGTTTTACCGACTGTCGAGCGATCGAGCCCTTCCGAGATCCATACCTTGATAAGTGACTGACGGGTAATTCCCAAGCGGTTTGCTTCGCGATCGAGTGCGTCAATCATCCAGAGGGAAAAATCAACGTTGACAAGCTTTTGCTCGTATCCTGGACGCTTTACCTGGGACAGATCGAGATCTTCGATAATGTCTTCCACACCTTCATCAAACTTTTTATCAAAATCTTCTGCTTTCATACACTTATTTTGAAGTCGGAGTATCTGGAGTCTGGCATTCAGATGCTCTAAATATCCTAGCTTTTTTTGGCATACTGTGCCATAACAAGAAGTCCAAAAGCATTAGCCACCTGGAACCTTCCTACTGGGGTCGGCCTGGCAAGAGATTTTTTGATATAATTCCCCAAGGCTGGGGTTATTTTTTGCCCCCAATGATAGGGGGTTTCTGTTCCCGCTCGACAGGCATATTCCCACTCTGACTCACTGGGTAGGCGATATTCATATCCTTTCCCTTTTTCCCCAGACCAGATAGATAGCCTTTGGCAGAACTCCACCGCCTCATACCAAGAGAAATGTGTCACAGGATAACGGTTCAGGATACTCTCTGGTACTCCTTCCCCTTTATAGCTAGAAGGCTCTGGGTTCAAGTCTAGCTCCACCTTGGGCAAGGTCGCTATTAACCGCCACTGTTCCTGCGTTATGGGATACTTACCAATCAGGAAGGGCGAAACCTTTACTTTGTGTTGCGGACGCTCATCAGCGTGGGAACCTTCTTCCTCTTCTGGCGACCCCATCATAAACTCTCCTCCAGGAATTTCTACCATTTCTAGGATGATTCCTTCTTCTAACTCTTCTACTACTATCTGTGGCAGTTTTTCTACTATCCTCAGTTGAATATTTCCTTGTTTATCCACCTCGGCTGTCCGCACTGGCATCTTTTCTCCCCATTGCTCTAGTAACCATGATGCGGCTAGTCCTGCTCCTGTTCTTTCTGTCTCGTCTTCTAGTAACTCCCTTAACCTTTCTTTGCTCAAATATGACCTGCGGGTTGCCCCTTTTTCTATGCCCTCTTGGTTCAGGTTATCTATCTCTGGCTTACCTAGGTAGGTTATCAATTGTTCTCGACTACTAGCTTGCAAGAACTCCGTTGCCAACGATGATAGCGTTACTGTAGCTGCATATTCCTTGAGGATTTCCACTGCTTCCTCTAACCTCGTACCTCTCCAGAGATATTCCTTGTCTTTCTCCTTTTCTACCCAGTATTTGGCTTCTTCTTCTATCTTTCTCTGTCTTCCTAGAGCATCTCTATTTTCCTCTAACCACTTCCTCAATTGCTTCCAATGCCTAATGAGGGCTTCGTGGGCTACATCTATGACATTATTTTCGCTGGTGACTATTAATTTCTCATCTGCTAGTTTTTGGATTACCTTTTCTATCGCTGCTTGGTCGTGTTTTTCTGTCATCAGTTCGGATTTTTTGACCCGTCTGCGGGTATCTTCTGTCCCTTCCCCTAATTGGGTCAAATTGAGGAATATCAGTTTGGCTATCTGTTGTTCCTCTGGGCTAAACTGCTCATAAACTTCCGTCGCCCTGCTATCTAGGGTTCCTCCTATTCCTCCCATGTTCTGGTATGTTGTCAGTTTTAATTGATTGTCGCTTCTTTCCTCCCACAGGCGAGTTAAGGTGTATTCTAGCAGGGGTAGGCTCCCAGGTGAACCTTCTATCTCGTTGAGCATCCTCTGAATCAATTCTTCTTCTACCTCTAAACTTACCTTCTTGGCTGGTAGAGCGATCGCCTTTTGTAACTGTTTCCGATTCATGGGGATAACGCAGATCAAATTTTCTTGAATCTTCTTTCCGAGTCCACTATATTCTCGTTCTAGGCACTTGCCAAGGAAATCCGCCCTCATTGCCAAAACTAAACAGAGTTTTCCCTTTAATTTTTCTGCTGCTTCTAGTAGACAGGATAAAAATTGTTCTCGCTTACCTACATCCTCACACAAGGTAAAAACTTCTTCAAATTGGTCGATGACAATGACCACTTTAGGGCTCTTGCAAGCCTTAATTAATAGCTCTAATTCTGAGTTTTCTAGTAATTTCCTACCTTCCTTTAGTTCCTTTGCTGCCGCTATTTCCGATAGCTCAGGATCGATAAAGGTAAGGGCTAAAGATTCTAGGGGATCTTCACCAGGCACCAATATCTTAACTTTCCAGTTCCCTGAACCGGCTAACTTTTCTCCCCGTTTCAGTTGATGCAGTAAACCCGCCCTCATAACCGATGATTTTCCACTCCCCGATGGCCCGACTATCGCTATAAAATTACTCTTTCTGACTTTATCTAGCAGTTGATCTGTCAGGTTTTCCCTTCCGTGAAAGTATTTAGAGTCTTCTTCATTACAGTCGAAATACCTTAAGCCTTTGTAGGGGCAGATCCCCGTGTCGGTTGTAGTGGCTATGAAATTGCTTGTTTCGCTAATTTGATTATCATCTTCAATAGCTATTTTAAACTCAGATTTGACTTTTTCTAGATCAGGACTATTGGGTTTTTCTTTTACTATTATCCGAATAAAATTCTTTAATTTACCATCGGCTTCAAGTTGAATAATAAGATTAGAAATTTTTGTATTATAACTTTCTCCTCTATTAAATTCTTCGAGATTCAAATTCATTTTTTCTAATAAGAGTATCTTTAACTCATCCTCAGTAGGATAAGCCCTCAGTATTCCCTCTCTTAATATTGTTCGTTGTTGTCCATTAAGTTTCATACTTCTA
Organism: Microcystaceae cyanobacterium; assembly: GCA_040398185.1. Classification (GTDB taxonomy): domain Bacteria; phylum Cyanobacteriota; class Cyanobacteriia; order Cyanobacteriales; family Microcystaceae; genus JBBAUO01. Next base: position 89,853 of record JBBAUO010000007.1, read on the forward strand.
TTCATGAAGAAAATAATACAGTTTGATCTTTCGAGTTTGGTTGAGCTTTTATTAGCATCATCTCAACACCAAGTAGTATATGCGTATCTACAATAAGATAGCAGAAAGGACATTCTTTCGTCAAAGGACACTGTCGAAAAAATGACTTGATTAGAGGGCAACAATCTATCCTAAGTTCAGATTATAGCTAAGATCGATTGACTACTACCACATTTATTTATTTATAAAATCGCCTTCTACCCAAGTCTTTTAAGCGTAGGTTCTACGGCGGTCAGCGAAGCGAACAAACTACTTTCTGCTATAATGGGGGTGTTAGTAAGGAGAAATCTTGTCCGAAAGAATCCCATGCCTCTAGGTGCGGGAAAGTCAAAGCCTAAGATTGATTAACTCCTACCACAGTTGTTTATTTTCTCCGATTACAGAAAACTTTGTGACAGAACCCATGGACACTGCAGCGACGGGGATACCTCCTAATGTTGGCGGGCCTCGTCCCCAACCGGTAACCACTGCCTTTGATCTGATTGGCTTAACCGATCTCAGAAAGGATGCTCAATTTCAGCAAATAGATGGTAGTGGTTTTGCTGTCGTCGTCATTGATACGGGAATAGATGCCACCCATCCTAATCTCATTAATAACTTTCTCGCCTTTGCTGATTTTCGTAACTCTTCTAGTCCTAGGGTAATTACTAACCCCAAAAATACCCTAGATACGGATACTGATGGCCATGGTACCCATGTAGCAGGAAAAGTAGGCTCGACGCTTCCCGAAATTGGCGTGGCAACGGGAGTTGATTTAATTGCTTTGCAGGTATTTGAAACCAGAGCAACGGTGGACGATAATGCCGAAAGAAGGTTAGCAAATGCTTTGCAATGGGTATTGAGAAATCGTGAACGATACAATATTACTGCAGTTAATTTATCCCTGACTATTGGCGATCTAAGTTATACCGCCCCCAGGTTTGTCAGGGGTCGTTTATTGTTAAATGAAATAGAACAACTCGAAGCAGTTGGGGTAACAATAGTAGCAGCAGCAGGAAATAATTACGAAGCAGATCAGCAGGAAAATCTAGGTTTACCAGGCATTATCAGTAGCTTGGCAATAGGAGCCGTAGACAATGGCGATCGCCTCGCCAACTTTAGTCAGCGTCTCCAGCAAGATAATATGATCTTCGCCCCTGGGGTAAATATTAACAGTACCGTTCCTGGGGGTGATTTTGCCAGTTTTAGTGGCACCAGTCAAGCTGCTCCCCAGGTGACAGGAGCGGTAGCCCTACTCCAAGAAGCAGCAGTCCGTTTTCGCGGGGAAGTATTCACCACCTCGGAGGTAGTCACAGTCATTAATCAGACGGCGGATACTATTTTTGATGGGGATGATGAAGATACCACAGTCAAAGCTACTCGCAAAAATTATCGGCGACTGAATATCTATAGTGCCGTCCAAGAGACACAACAACAGGGTATTATCAGAATGTCCCAGTACGGGGCTTCCTACACCGATTTAATCACTACAATTGGCTACAATCCTGTAGCCTTGGCTGACCATTATTTTAAGATTGGCCGTTCCCAAGGTCGGAGTCTAGATTTATTTGATGAAGTTAATTATTTGGCTTCCAATCCAGATTTAATTGCTCCCATAACTTTAGATGCAACAAAACTGGCTCGTCATTATATTCAGTTAGGCTTTACCGAAGGCAGAGTAACTAATAGCTTTGATGTCTTTGCCTATTTAGCTTCTAATAGTGATCTCATCCCAACTTTTAATACTAATTTAAGCGGGGCGACTCTTCACTATATTAACGCCGGTTATCAAGAAGGAAGGTTGACTAATTCCTTTGCTGCGGATCAATATTTGGCTTCTAATACAGACCTAATTACGCTCTACAGTTATAACCTCACTGCTGCGACTCAACATTATGTGAATGTAGGTTTTACAGAAAAACGAGCAGTAGATAATTTTGATGAAATTAATTATTTAGCAGCTAATCGGGATTTAAGTCTAGAGTTTGGTTTAAACTCCACGCTATCCACTCGTCATTATATACAATTTGGATTTAAGGAAAATCGTCCTTTAACGGGTTTTGACCCCCTGCAATATCTGGCTTCCTATCCCGATTTAATTTTCAATTTTGGTAATAATGCTAATCAAGCCATTATCCATTATATTAGTAATGGAGTTCGAGAGGGACGGGCGGCTGATCAATTTGATGAATCTCGCTATCTCGCCTCTAACACCGATCTCATCACGGTTTTTGGTACTAATTTAAACGCCGTCACAAAACATTACGTCGATTTTGGTGCAAGGGAAGGTCGTTCTACCGTAAGCTTTGATTCCCTTCGTTATATTGCTTCCTACGACGATCTAACCCGAACCTTGGGGGAGAATATTCCAGCAGGAACCGAACACTATCTGAAAAATGGTTTCCAAGAAGGGCGCAATCCTTCCCTATTTAATGCTAGTATTTATATTGCTTCATACCCGGACTTAATTTCTTCCCTAGGTTACAATCCGGCAGAGGGAATTGACCATTATCTTAATTTCGGAGCCAAGGAAGGACGTAGTAGAAGCATATTTAATCCTGTTAGTTATCTCCAACTTTATCCTGATTTACAAGCAAGTTTTGGGGGAGATTTAGAAGCAGCAACTCGCCATTATATACAATTGGGATTTTATGAAGGCAGGACGTTTTAAAGATTTATGAACTCGGAAATTGCCATAGCAACTTTTAACCTCACTAAACAATTTGATCGCCATTTAGCAGTCAATGATGTGGAGTTGCAGATAAATAGTGGCGAAGTTTATGGGTTAATTGGACCTAATGGTGCGGGAAAAACTACCCTGATTAAAATGTTAGCCGCCATAGAGGAACCAAGCCGAGGCGAAATTTATATCTATGGCGATCGCCTGGACTTAAATCAAGATAATAGGAGATTGAAGCAAAAAATAGGCTATCTTCCCGATGATTTCCCCCTTTATGAAGATTTAACCGTCCTCGACTACCTAGACTATTTTGCCAGACTCTATAACCTCAAGCAACCCCATCGCCGTCATCGCATCCAAGACGTTTTAGAGTTGGTACAACTAACCAGTAAACGTCAAAGCCTGATTGCCACCCTCTCTAGGGGAATGAAACAGCGTCTGAGTTTAGCTCGAACAATTATCTATGAACCCTTAGTTTTATTTTTAGATGAACCCGTCTCAGGTTTAGATCCTATCGCTCGGGTGAAATTTCGGGAGATAATTCAAGTGCTACGGGCGGCGCAAATGACAGTATTAATTTCCTCCCATGTCTTGAGTGATTTAGCCCAATTGTGTACTTCAATCGGCATTATGGAGCTAGGATGCTTAGTCGAAAGCACCTCCCTAGGGGAATTGTATCAACGTCTATCCTGTCAACATATTCTAATTTCTACCCTAGGTAGTTTAGACTCCCTAGTGGCAGAATTGAAAAATTACCCCCAGGTGGAAGAATGGCAAGTAATACCGCCTCAGAACCGTGTTAAAGTCAGTTTTTCGGGAAATGCCCAAGCAAGTGCCGAATTACTGAAAGTTTTAATCATGGCGGGGCTGCCTATTAGCGAATTTCAGCAAACCCAAGAAGATTTAGAATCTATTTTCTTAAAACTCGGACACCAACAGGCATCCTAGGGATTGTTCAGCATAAATACTCATGTCAAAATAGCCCCAAGTGTGCTTGTATGGGGAATAGTAGACCCCCAGAAGTTGGAGAGGGAAAATGGAACTAGCAGAGAAGTTGGCATGGTTAGGCGAAGGGAATCCCCAATTTTGGCGCGAATGTAAGGGGCGATTAAAACCTATTAATGGAATAGCAATCTTAGTTTCTTCCCTAGTTGCCCAGATTCTGGTCTATATCTACTTTAGTAATCGATTGCCTGATTCCGTTAGTTATCGTGGGACTATAGCAACCAGCCGCTATTGTACAGGGGGGAATGCAGATGGTTATTCCCTTCTACATACCTGTATACGGGATTTAAACGGTGATTTTATTATTTTTAAGCAACTTTGGTGGCTAGATATCTCCAGATGTCTTAGTTATGGTTTAGTAGTCTCTCTACTGGTACTAGGGACTTACTCGCTAATTTTGGATCTGACTAAGGAAGAAAATCAAGGTACTCTCAATTTTATTCGTCTAAGTCCCCAATCGGCTAAAGCTATTTTTTTAGGGAAATTATTAGGCGTACCCATCCTACTCTATCTCGCTACTCTAGCAGCGATTCCCCTACATACTATAGCCAGTTTGGGTGCTGGCATTCCCCTGGGCTTAATTTTAGCTTTCTACGCTACCTTAGGGGCTAGTTGTCTATTTTTCTACCATCTAGCTCTAGTTATTGCCCTATCTAGTGCCAAAATCAGTAATTTTGCGGCGGCTTTAGTCAGTTCGGGTATTGCTATTTACCTTTGCTTATCTAGTTTCTTTTCAAGCAATGATCCTAATCCCTTTCATTGGTTAGGTTTATTTAATCCTCTATTAATTTTCTCCTATCTAGTTAAATCTACTTTTATCCCTGAAGAAACCCACAGATACTATGGCCTCGTTACGAATAATTTACTGTGGTACAATGAGCCCGTTTTCCGATGTGCAACTATTGGCATAATGCTAATTATTCTTCACTATGGCTTTTGGAGTTATTGGTTATCCCAAGCTATCTATAGAAGATTTGCTAATCCTCTGTCTCCTTTTTTGGGTAAGGTTCAGAGTTATTGGATAACAGGTGTCTTTACCATCATCGGCTTGGGATTTGTTTTGAGTTTATCGACAAAATATGACTATGACTACAACTACCTACGCCAAAATTTTGGTGTGTTTCAAGTCTTCTGTTTTGTCTTTATTATGCTACTGACCCTGGCAATTAGTCCGCGTCGGCAACATTTATTAGATTGGTCGAGATACAATCATCAGCATTGGTTAAGATCCTTAATTGTCGACGAAAAAAGCCCTGCAACCGTAGCCATTGCCCTAAATCTCTTGATTATAGTGGTGATGGTTGTGCCCGCTATTTTAGCATCTCCCCTACAAGGACATAAACTGGCTACTTTATTTTCTTTCCTAGCAGGAATCAACATGACCTTGATCTATGCTGTCCTTACACAATGGATACTCATGGGACGAAGAGTTAAACAGAGTCTGATAGCCCTCGGTATAACAGGTGGTTTGACCCTTTTACCGATCTCGTTATTAGCTGTGTTGGCAACTATGTCGGGGAACACCCACAGCATAGGTTGGTTGTTTTCTATGGTACCGAGTTTAGCGGGGAAAAATATCCCCTTCTCGGGGTTTGCTTGGGCTATATTTACCCAATGGATAGGATTGACGTTTTTGGGCTTAGGTATGGGTAAACAACTCCGCAAAGCGGGAATGTCAACGACTAAAGCTCTGATGGGCAATTCCTAAAAGGCATTTTCTTCATTCCCCAAGGGTGTGACTTGCCCAGTAGTACAAATCATCCCCTCAGTAGCCAGGGAATCTCCCCAAACACCTAACTGTTCTTGCCCCCCGGTGCCTTTGAGCCAAAAAATTCGGACAATGGCAATGGTGTCTTGGGGTTCACAGGATAACCTACTAACGCCGATGGGAATGTTGGTTGTCTGCTCATCACAGGTCCAGGCTTCTTTGTCAACTAGAGGTTTCCAGTTTTGAACATCTTTGGCTTCCACCGCTATTAGGCTTTTGTCTTTTTGACATAGCCAAGTCCGCAACTGTTGTCCGTCCCCTGGAAGTTCGTATATATTGGGGGTTTGGGCTAGGGTTCTTGGGGCTATGCCTAGGGAAATAATCAGGAAAATTGAGAGGAAACTCATTTTTTTGAGAAGTTTGAGCGTGTTATACTCATGATGATACTATGAATTTTGCTCCAGACCCTTAGATAGATTTATGCGATCGCCATTTAAAAAGATTTTCAGTACCTCTGTTTTACTGCTACTGCTGAGTTTGGGAATGATTAGCTGTGGCGATCGCATCCAAGCCAGCAACTCCCCCTTCCCATCGTCGAATAACTCCCCCATCAAGGGATCTAGTTTGGCAGAAGTAGCTCCGCCCAAACAGATAGCACAACTCAACCAAAGTTTTGATCAATACAACCCGCAAATTACTATCGTAAGTCCTGCCAAGGATCAAGTTATTGAAGATACTACCGTAGAAGTTAAAATCCAAGCCCAGGACTTTCCGATTTTTAAAAATGCGGATCTGGAAATGGGTCCCCATATCCACCTAATTTTAGATAACGAGCCCTATCAAGCCATTTACGATGTTAGTCAACCAATTCGCCTAGAGCATTTGACCCCAGGAAGCCATACCCTTAGGGTTTTCGCCGTGCGTCCTTGGCATGAAAGCTTTAAAAATAATGGAGCCTACGCCCAAACTACCTTTCATGTCTTTAGCAAGAATGGTAATAATACCCCCGCCGATGACCTACCCTTACTTACCTATAGTCGTCCCAAGGGGGAATATGGAGCCGAACCAATTCTGCTCGATTTTTATCTAACTAATGCACCTCTCCATGTCATCGCCCAGGAAAATGCTGAAGATAATATTCCTGACTGGCGCGTTCGTGTCACCATTAATGGAGAAAGTTTTCTCTTAGATAATTGGCAAGCTCTTTACCTAAAGGGCTTTAACCCTGGGGAAAATTGGGTTCAGTTGGAATTTATTGACGAAAAAGGTAATAAGGTCGATAACGTTTTTAACAATACCGTCAGGGTGATTACCTATAAACCCAATGGACAGGATACCTTGTCCCAATTGGTTCGGGGTGAGTTACCAAGCGACGTAGCTCGTACTTTGGTAGATCCTAACTATCGGGTGAAAGTTGAACCAACGCCAGAACCGGTGGAAATTCCGGAAGTGATACCGGAATCGGTGGAAATTCCTGAAGTTACCGAAATACCCGTGGAAATTCCGGAAGTTATCCCAGAACCCCTGGAAATTCCGGAAGTTATCCCAGAAGCCGTGGAAATTCCCGAAGTAATAGAAACGCCCCCAGAAATTCCTACATCTGAGCCTGCGCCATGGTGGAAAAGTTTAGGCGATCGCTTTGATGCTTGGAAAAATCGCTTGTCGTCATCCCCAGAGCAACCAGCCCAGTCCCCTAACCGCAAGATTATACCCTCTGGGACTGAAATAGCGCCCATTGCTCCGGTCGTTATCCCTGAAATAGAACTCCCAGAGCCTGAAAGGGTTGTTATTCCTGAAATTGAGCTTCCCGAACGCCTCCAGGAAAGCGATCAAGAACCCGAGAGATTCCAGGGAGAGGTAAGCCCACAAAAACCGGCAATTCCTAAATTTATATTGAGGAACTTCCCTATTTTCGGGAACACGCCTATAATTTAAGCGTCGGGTAATAATCTTTCCCCCATTTAAAGTGAGGTTTATTTTGTTTAAACAGATTTCTTATCAACTTACAGGTCTAGCTCTTCTGGTGACTATGGTGGGTGTTTCCGCACCGGCTCGGGCTGACGGAGAATTAATCAGTCAACTAGAAGGTCATGATGCCTTTGACAAATCGCCCCAATTAAACCCCGATGATTATGTGGTTGGTCGTGTCAAGGCGGTAGTCGGTCCCATTCTTTTTATCAATCTCCTAGAACCAGTTACCCTGGGGGATAAGACCTTCTTTGACATTCACCTAGAAGGTAGTGCTGCTAGTGGGGACGATGTCATCTTTAGAAAAGATGGCGATCGCCTAATTTTTGTAGGAACCGCCCATCCTGCTTGGATCTCCCGACTAAAACTCAAAGATGCCAGCGATTATCAGACTAATCGTTCGCAAATTTGGAAAGAACTAGATGATACCAAGGAAGTTGGCTTACCTCCTTTAGCCCCCGAACAACGGACTTTCGTGTCTGAGCCTGAACCCGCTCCCGCCCCCAAACCACAACCGGTGGCTCCTGTGCGCGGCCTCTGGTAGGGTAAGAATCCCTGGGCAGGAAATAGTCTCTTTTCCTGCTCAAAAAATTCAACAAGAATAGAAGGAAAGACTCTGGTAAGATCGTCAAGGAGTCTAAAACTTTATTAAAAATTAATAACTGTCAACAACCCACCGATAAATCGGGGGCTTGAAATATAGCCCTAGTTGACCAGACTCAGGTAGAAATACTTACGTTAGTGGTAAGCGTTAAAGTTCTTACCTTCGGATGCGTAGCTAGTTTGAAGCTCTAAAACTCAAGGGTTAAACAGGTTTAGAGGGTTAAGCCAGTGCTTTTGGGATAGTACCGACCACTAACATTGTCGAAGCTAACATCACCCTAGAAATAGGAGTTGGGTTTGCAGGTTCCCAATTCAAAAAAACCTGTATTATCATTCACAAAAAAGGT
>JBBAUO010000008.1:0-97734 GCA_040398185.1 Microcystaceae cyanobacterium
CACTGCCACTGAGAATCTGTTGCCCATCGGGACTGAAGGCGATCGCCGTGACAGATTCTGTATGACCTTCTAAGGTGTGGAGAAGTTTACCGGAAGCGCGGTCCCACAAGCGCACAGTCTTGTCCCCACTGCCACTGAGAATCTGTTGCCCATCGGGACTGAAGGCGATCGCCGTGACAGTTTCTGTATGTTGTTGCAAAACATTCCTTGCCCGAACCTGCTCTAAAGCTGCCAATAAGCTAGTTTGGACTTCCGCAATAACCTTGGGCTCTAGGTCTTTTTGCTTTTCTAGCCTCTTAGCGGTTGTTTGAATAGCTTGGATTAGTTCTTCTAGAGTAGGTTCTACGGAGAGTCCATACTTAGTACTGATTGCCTGTTCTTGTAATTCTGCATTAAGCGCCTGTTTTTGGGCTGTTAAGCTAGAAAGGATGGACACAATAGTCAGTCCACTGAGGATGGCTCCCACCGTAGCTATGCCACCTCTCCAATTACGGCGTACTTTGCGTCGGTGGCTTTGACTTTGTTGTATGTATTCCTCGCCCATGCCATCGAGCATTCCTAACTCGCTGAAGGGTTTCCTATACTCCTCGGCTTCCCCTAGCCTTGAACCTTGCAGTAAATAGTCAGTCTTTTTGCCCTTTTCTTGCCATTCTTGGGCTGATGCTTCAATTTTGCGCTCGATGATCATCGCTGCTTGGTATTCCTGCTTCCAGTCTCCTAACTTCTTCCAATGACGAATCAAAGCTTCATGCACTACGTCAATTTGCACTTCCTCGTCAATTTCTGTACGGGTAATCAGACGATTTTGCTCACTTGCCAATTTCTGGGTTACTTGATCCAAAATTTCTAGGGAATGGTGAGAGTTTACCAAATCCCCTAACTTAACTCGCCGTCTTGTGTCGAAGGCATCCCCTACTTGGGTTAGTTCTAAAAAGATGCGCTTGGCAACGGGTTTCTCTTCGGTTGATAAGCTTTCATACACTGCATCAGCACGTTTTTCTAGGGTTCCTTCGATTCCCCCTAGAGCCTGATACGTCTCCAATCGTAAAAACTGTTCCCCTTGCTTGCGTGCTTCGTTCCACAATTCTGTTAGGGTATACTGCAAAAGGGGCAAACTTCCTGGATAGTCTTCTACATCGTTAATCAGTTGCTGTTTTAAGCCGCTTTCTATTCCTAATCCCGCCCACTCCGCAGGTTTCTCGATCGCTTCCTGGATTTCTTCGCGGTTGAGGTGTCCTACGTTTACTTTGCTCATCTTTTGAGAAAATTGGAGATATTCACGCAATCTCCCCCGAAAATCTGAGCGCATTCCGATAATAATCTGTAAATTTGGGGTTTTCTCTATTAATGCTGTCAGTTCCTCCATAAAGGCTTGGCGTTTCTTTTCCTCGGCCATGGTAAAGCATTCTTCAAACTGGTCGATAATGAGGATGAGGGATTTGTCTGACCAATCTTCTTTGTTTACCAAAACTTCCTGCAACCTCGTTAAAGGTTCATCGGTGGGCGTAAAGGGCTGAAAATAAACCCAGTTATTACTCCCTGCAATTTCTTGTCCTAGTTTAAGCTGATATAGCAACCCTGCTCTGATTAAGGACGATTTCCCGCTTCCTGATGCCCCAAAAACCGCAATTAGGCGTTCTTTTTCCCTGACTCGCTTGATTAAATCTTGGATTAGGCGATCGCGCCCATAGAAAACTAGAGCATCTTCTGGATTTTCGGTAAAACAGGAAAGGGAACGATAGGGGCACTTATCCTGAAAAGCCTGGCGAGCAAATTTACTGGTCAATACAATAGGACGCGCAGAATTAAAGCATTGAGGGGCTTGTCCCGTTTGTGCCATCCGTTGTGTAATAAATTGAGCTAACTTATGACTGTCCACTAAGCCATCGGGGTAATTATCTGGATTGAGTCCTTCCCGCAGCGCCTGAGTGAATAAACCTTCCTGATGCTTGATTTCCATCCCCGGCTCGTAGGAACGGGTAGCGGTAAAAATACAGTAATCTTTGTTATTGGGTAGATATTTGATTAATTCACCGCTAAAGCAGCAATCTAGCCAGATAACCAACTTTTTCACCGAACTTGCGGCTATTTTCTCCCCTAACCAACTAATAGGAAGGCCGTAGATGCCCTGTTCTGGTAACACGTCACTGGTGGCTAAAAATACTTCATCCTTTCCTTCTACTGTTTTGCGCCATCCGTGTCCTGAAAAAAAGAAGAGGGCTGTCTCTGGGGGATTGTCATCGGGAGGTGTCAGTAAGTTACTTATCGCTTTCTGCAATTCTTCAGTCTTGACGCTCTCATCTGGCTTTATTTGCCATTCTCCCTTTTGATTCGGCTGGCGGGGAAATCTCTGCACCCGAAAAGTTTGGTATCCGTACCGTTCGAGTTGTCTTGCGATCGCTTCTGCATCCTGAGCCGCCGCAGTTAATTCATTAAGGGTTGTATACTTAGGATAGTAATTGATACCTACAACTTGTGCTTCCCATTGTAAACTCATGTTTGCTATCCCTTGCCTAACCAAGTAATAAATGTTATTATTTTATCCTAGTCTATATTACGAAACAAGTTTTGAGGTAAACAGCAATGGAAACAAAAGTTAACATCACAATTTTAGCATACCTTTTAGCCTTACAAGATTTTTCGGGTACTTTGAGCGACCAAGAGCAGGAAAATCTCAAGACAGTTGCTAAGGAGTTAGAAACCCAACCGAGAGCATGGGAAAGCTATATCGAACCTTCTTTAATTAAGATAATCCAAAGTAATTCGCAACTCCATGAATCCTACCAATTCTACAAGAAAAAACTTGAACAAGTTCCAGGAATCCCCCTTGATTTATTACCCAAAAATGATGAAATCGCGCAGTTACGAACTAATCAATCTATTTTAGTAGCTAGAGGCTTTTCTGACGATTCATCAGCCACAGGCTACGAACAACAACTGAATAATGCGGTAATTGTAGTGAGTCAGAATGACAACCCGACAGAAGCCGTCAAACAGCTTAGTTTCCTTGGCAAGGTGAAACAACACTTAAATAAAAATAGTCAGTAATACAAACAGGGGGAAATACCCTCACCCTACGCCGATCGAAAACACTATCTTTTGCTGACATGAATGAGCTATTCTATCCGACTATCGACTTGTTTATCTATGATTTAAGGAGTCCTCTGAATGCCGATGTAGGAGAAATTGCGAACAATACACAATCTTTTCAAGCTAGATTACCTGAAAAGGTTACCATCAAAGACGTTGACAGCGAACCCGAATACCTTGAACTAACAACACCTCCTCGACCCAAACTAAATCCTGCTAATGCTAGTCTAGAAGGGTATTTCTTCCCCGTTTGTCTTAATGATACCTACGGCTTACAAATTGACTGTTCGGTTAATAATTTAACTGAGCCTCAACCGATTGATTCTTTTCGTGTAATTAAGGAGGAAGTCGAGCGTTATGCCTATCCTAACCCTTTAACGATTGGAAAAACTTGGTTAATTTTAGGCTGGTTGAGTAGTCAAGATCAAGATAGTGAAAGTACCGCTAGAGATTGCTATCACACCTTATTTCCAGATCAAGTTACGCCCGAAATCCAAGGAAAAGGAACATTTTTAGGCGGATCTATTTTTGAGGTGTGGCAAGCCCAATCCTATGATAGCGAACATTTAGTAATTATTCTTTTTCCTGATCGAGTAGCGGCAGAAAAAGCCGCTAATTTTTATAAAGATTGGATAGGGTTATTTTGTTACCGTCATAAAATTACTTGGGCTTATCATCAGAGCCGTTTAATTAAGAAAGCCTTAGTTAATCATTATAAAAAGGTTGGAGAAAATACGGAAATTATTAAAAATAGTCAAAATTTAAAAGTTAATTTAGCTAGTTTACAAAAGCTTTTTCATAACATTCAGAACATCCTCAATAAGTATACAATTGATTTATTAAACCTTTCTTTTCAGAAACAAATCATTGAGATTAATCTTGTTAATTACCGAACTCGTCTAGAGTTTATCAAGCAAAAAGCAGGTCAAGAAAGTGATCTAAGTTTTCTAGATAATTTTGCTAATCTTGCCGAGAAAAAATATCTACCCCAAATCGCCAAAGACAACGATAACTTGCAACTAGGACTACAATTATTAGAAACTAATATTAATGCTCTGCGTAGTCAAATTGAACTAGAAAAATCTGAACGCGATCGCAACTTTCAAAACATTGTTACTCTCGTTGGTACAGGAACAGCCATAACTGCCTTCTTTGATTATAAAGCAGAAAAGTGTAAAGCAATATTTAGCGTTTCCGAAAAAACGTCTCATCCCTGCAACAAACCTCTAATTGGCACTATTATTTTTCCTATCACCTTCCTGCTCGTAATAGGAGGAATAGCTTTTCTTCTAAAATGGCTATACATAAAGATTAAGTAAAAAAATGAGTTTATTCAGATTATCGATCCTGCCAAGGAGGATAGTCATTATTGGGGAGAAGTGGCTGAGGATCTCCGCGCCATTGACATCTGGATTGGGCAGGAGTCCGACTTGGGCAAGGGCTATGGAACAGAAATGATGAAGCTGGCGATCGCCAGATGTTTCTCTGAATCTGTCGTTAAGGCTATACTGGTCGATCCTCTAGCGCGCAATACTCGCGCCCATAAATTCTATGAAAATCTTGGCTTTCGGTTTGTCGAGTCCCGTCAATTTGCTGAGGATGATTGTTTTGTTTATCGTCTGAACTGAGCCGATTGGCAATATCGAAACCGGGCTTGAACGCTGAACCTTAATCAGAGATCACCCATCAGCTTTAACAAAAGTAAGTTTTATGGTGGTGGATGGCGGCCAAATAGTTCTTCTTCTGCTCGAATTGCGAGAATCAAAGCGCGATTCATCCGAAGGGCGTTGATAGTTGCCCGTCCTGTAGCAGTTAGTCCGACAACTTGAACCCCAGCCCAACGAAAATGTTCTGCCCATACCTGTCGGCGAGGGTTAAAGATAGCAACCGTTTTCCCTGTTTCTGGGTCTTCAACCATTTGTCGGGCAGATTTGTGGAGCGAACATGATACACAGGCCACAGTGCCAAATTATCTGCACTTGTTTCGCCTTGTGCGGCAACAGGGGTAACGTGATCGATATGAAAAGTCGCTTCCTGTCCAAGCTGAGACAAGCCACAATACTCACAGCGATCGCCAGCCCTCTGTCTGACCAATAAACGCAAAGAAGCTGGGATCTTGGTCATTGATATCTACTTCTTCAGATGCTGCGATCGCAAGCGAAGCAAAGATAGGAACTCCGATAGCTCAACCAACCCCTCTGCTTCTTTTCTTTCGGCTAGGGTTAGTGCCTCGCCGGAGTCTTGACGGTCTAGGAGAAATTGCAGACGCTCTTGAACAGCTTCAGGCAGTTGAAAATGTACCAACTCAACAGGTATTTCGATTGTTTGAGACATACAAGACAGCTAAGTAAATCTGTTACTACCCATAAGATTAGTGTAGCTCAAGATGATTTGCCGTCATTGGGCCAATGGGAATCTCCCCATACTTCTTTGACCGGAAAACTTCCTTAGACTCAAAATACACAACCCCCTGATGTTTATGGCGTTGTGCGGGTTTCCAGTAGGTTTCAACTCCTTTGCTTAGGGCTCGAATCAGAGTATGACTAATGGATTCTCTTTGGGCGGTGGCGATGGCACGCAGGTAGCCTTTTGGGGGAATAGTTGGGTTTAAGGTTTGATAGTCCTTCTAACTCATGAATAGGAGAAGTGCTATAAAATTACTGTGGATCTAATTTCAAAACCGCCATAAAAGCCTCCTGGGGAACATCTACAGTCCCTATGGCCTTCATGCGTTTCTTACCCTTAGCTTGTTTATCCAAAAGTTTTTTCTTACGGCTAATATCACCGCCATAACATTTAGCCAAAACATCCTTTCTCAGGGCGGCAATATGTTCACTAGCGATCACCTTAGCACCAATGGCCGCTTGAATCGGAATCTTAAACTGATGGCGAGGAATTAATTCCTTTAACTTTTCGGTCATAGCCCTACCGACATTATAAGCCTTGTCACGGTGGACAATCATAGCCAGAGCATCTACGGGATCTCCATTCACTAATATATCCAGACGCACCAGGGGATTTTCTTGATAACCAATGAGTTTATATTCCATACTCGCGTAGCCACGGGAGCGCGATTTTAGCTGATCAAAAAAGTCCGTCACCACTTCCGCTAGGGGTAATTCATAAATCAAAGCAGTACGGGTTTGGGTAAAGTAGCGCATATCTTTAAAGACTCCGCGCCGACCTTGACAAAGTTCCATCAATGTGCCTACATAAGTCTCAGGAGTAATCATTTCTACTTGGATAAAAGGCTCCTCAATTTTGAGACGATATTGAGGTAAAGGTAGTTGACTGGGGTTATCTACCTCCATCATTTCCCCGTCTAGAAGCGTGACTCTATAGACAACCGAGGGAGCAGTAGTAATCAAATCCAGATTATATTCCCTTTCTAATCTTTCTTGGACAATTTCCATGTGTAGTAATCCCAAGAAACCACAACGGAAACCAAATCCCATCGCTGTCGAAGTTTCCGGTTCATAGGAAAGAGCCGCATCATTGAGTTTTAGCTTTTGTAGAGCTTCCCGCAAGTCTTCGTATTGATCCGCGTCCGTAGGAAAAAGTCCACAGAAAACCATAGGATTTGCCTCCTTATACCCCGGTAAGGGTTCAAGGGCAGGTTTTTGGGCTAGGGTGATGGTATCGCCGACTCTAGCATCTTCTACAGCTTTAATGGCTGCAGCAAAATAACCCACTTCTCCCGCATGGAGTTCATCAACTTGGATTTGGGTAGGGGAAAGTATCCCTAGTTCATCAATTTGGTATTCTTTCCCTGAAGCCATCAACAGCACCTTATCGCCTTTTTTTACCCGTCCATCCATAACGCGGAAGTAAACCACTACCCCCCGATAGGCATCATAGTAACTATCAAAGATCAAAGCTCTTAAGGGCTCATTCACAGTATCCTGGGGAGCCGGCACCAAGTGTACAATGGATTCTAAAATCTCCTCAATGCCTATTCCTGACTTAGCAGAGGCTTTAATTACATTCGTACAGTCTAAACCAATTATTTCTTCGATTTCCTCGGCAATACGTTCGGGTTCGGCGCTCGGTAAATCAATTTTATTGAGGACGGGAATTACTTCGAGATTATTTTCTAGAGCCAGATAGACATTGGCTAGGGTTTGTGCTTCTACCCCCTGGGACGCATCTACCACCAGTAAAGCCCCTTCACAGGCGGCTAGGGAACGGGATACCTCATAGGTAAAATCCACATGGCCGGGGGTATCAATGAGGTTTAGGACGTATTTCTCGCCGTCCTTGGCGGTATAGTTCATGCGGGCAGCCTGTAGCTTGATGGTAATCCCGCGTTCTCTTTCTAGATCCATGTTATCGAGAAATTGTTCCTTCATGTCCCGATTAGCTACGGTGTTGGTAATTTGTAGCATCCGATCTGCCATGGTCGATTTACCATGATCGATATGGGCAATAATCGAGAAGTTACGAATGCGGGAGACGGGAACATCAGTCATAGAGTTATCACAATCAGGGAATCCTTTATGTATTGTAGAGAAATTTTGTCCGATCTAACCATGACAAAATCCGATTCCATGCCCACCATTGATCTGCGTCTTGATAGGCTTCTTGACAAGCACGACTGCTAATATAGCCGACATGGCCTCCTTGCTTGGTTAAAATTAATTCCACTAAGGGGTTCTGACCACAGGCCTTGGCTAGATCCCAGGTAATGCTAGGATCAAAGAGGGGATCGTCTTCGGCGTAGATAATCAAAGTCGGTTTTTGTAGATTACCTAAAAAGGGTAGGGGACTACTGGCTCGGTAATAGTCCCAAGTTGAACTAAAACCCAAAGGACTAATAACTAGCTCTTGGTCGAATTGTCGGATGCTTTTGACTCGGGCGATCGCTTCGGGATCGATTTGCCGAGGATAATGTTCGTAAATTTGCCAAGCCAGTTTTTTGACTTCCTTGGTGATCGCTTTTTCCAGATATTTTCCCAAAGGGGCTTGCTCTAGGTAACTTAAAGAACGATTTGAATCTAAATTAGGACAAATTACCGCCCCTCCTGCTATATCTGAGGATTTTAACCCCCGTAACTCCCCAAACTCCTGGGCTTCTTTAATACCCCAGAGAGCTAACTGTCCCCCGAGGGAATATCCCAGAAACCAAAAAGGGGGTGGGCAGCCCATTTCTAGAGCTTGGGCGGCTATATGGATAAAATCTTTCCCTTCATAAAGACCATCGGATGTTAGAGTAGGAGAGAGTTTGGCTGATTCTCCATGGGCTCTCCAATCGAACAAAACCACTGCATAATCTCGGTTTAAGGCTTTTTCTCTGAGGATATGTAGGAACCATTGGTTGCCAAGAGTTCCAGTAATTCCGTAGGTAGCAATTAAAGTACCATGGGGAACTTGGGGGATGTTTATCTGTCCAAATAGGGGGACTTCTCCGTACCCATTAAAAATTACCTCTTGGTAAGATGATTCTGAGACAGGTAGGACTTTTTTCCGGTTACGGTTAGCGAGCAAAGCTGTATACAAGGTCATTGATAAGCCTGGCTGTATCGCCAGAGGTGGCTGGTAACGGATAGATGTCATGGACTTGACTGGGAGTAATCGCTAAAATGTACCTTAATTTTAAACTCTTTTCTTTTTAAATTAAATGCTTAAAGAATTTCTCAAAAATACCTCTTTAAAGATTCCACAAATAAAAAAATTATTTCTAAGAAATCATGAGTTAAACAATCAATGCAATTTATTACAAAGGGAAAAAACAACACTTCAAGATAAAATCAATCATCTTGTTAAAGAAAATCAAAATCTCAATTCACAGTTAGAATCGGCATTAGAGTATTCTGATTTTGCCAATTATTATCTAGCTTTAAAGCAACAAAATAAGTTAATAGAGCTTAGTAATTCCTATACTCCTAAAACCAGATATTGGCAGGATAGACCTACTATAACCAAGTTTACTAAAACCTTAGAAGAAAACCTTAAAAACTATCAGGAAATTATTTATCAATTCTGTGAGTACGAAATATTTTTAAATCAAATCCCTCTATACAGTCATGCAAATTCAGTCACAGAACCCCATTGGCATAACCATGACTTGCCAGGGCTAGATGTGATTAGTCTGTATGGATTAATAGCAGAAAAAAAGCCAAGATATTATGTAGAGATAGGTTCAGGGGCTTCTACAAAATTCGTTAAAAAAGCCATAGTAGATCAGCAATTGTCTACTAAAATAATTTCCATTGATCCTAATGCCCCGCCTGAACTAGAGACTGTTGCCGACAATGTTATTCGCCAAAGTTTAGCCGATATGGATTATCAATTTTTTGAAAATTTATCGGCTCAGGATATACTTTTTGTCAATAGTAGTTATCGTTGTTTTTCTGGTTCAGACACGACAATATTTTTCCTAGAGATTCTAGAAAGTTTACCCTCCCAGATGATCTACGGGATCAGGAGTATCTTTTTGCCCTTGGATTACCCGGAGCATTGGCAGGATAGATATTTTAATGGTCAATATCTTTTAGCCGCCTACTTGATGGGAGGAGCAGGTGGGGATGAAATTTTGTTACCAAATGCCTATTTATCGACAATAGGTAGCCCCCTCGCGCCCCTGGGGAAAATTTTGCAAAATCCCGCTCTTTTTGGGATTGAATCCTGGGGAGCTATCTTTTGGATGAGGAAAGCTTGAGAACAATTAGCTAAACCTATGCGAGAATAGAGGGTAATGGCCTGAAGATTTAAAATAGAGCCTTTGTATCAAAAAGTTATTAACCTATGACAGCGACCCTCCAAGCTCCCGTAAAAACCCGTCGGTTAGTATTTCCCTTTACCGCCATAGTCGGACAGGAAGAAATGAAGCTGGCCTTGCTCTTGAATGTTATCGATCCTAAAATTGGTGGGGTGATGATCATGGGCGATCGCGGTACGGGCAAATCCACCACGATTAGAGCCTTAGCGGATTTACTCCCGGAAATTGAAGTAGTAGCCAATGATCCCTTTAACTCCCATCCGACAGATCCAGATTTAATGGGAGATGAAGCCAGGGAAAAACTAGAAGCCAATATTGCCCTCCCCATCAGTCATAAAAAAGTGGCCATGGTAGATTTACCCCTAGGAGCTACCGAAGATCGAGTCTGTGGCACCATTGACATAGAAAAAGCTCTTTCCGAAGGAATTAAGGCCTTTGAGCCAGGATTGTTAGCTAAAGCCAATCGGGGTATTCTCTATGTAGATGAAGTTAACCTTTTAGACGATCACCTAGTGGATGTTTTGCTAGATTCGGCGGCTAGTGGTTGGAATACGGTAGAAAGGGAAGGGATTTCCATTCGTCACCCGGCGCGGTTTGTTTTAGTCGGCTCAGGAAACCCCGAAGAAGGGGAATTGCGCCCCCAACTGTTGGATCGTTTTGGAATGCACGCAGAAATTCACACCGTCAAGGAACCCATCCTGAGGGTGCAGATTGTGGAACAGCGATCGGAATTTGACCAAAATCCCCCTGATTTTTGCCATAAATACCAAGAAACCCAGGATGAACTCCAGGAGAAACTACTGCAAGCCCAAGCGTTGCTTCCCCAAGTGAAAATGGACTATGATCTGCGGGTCAAAATCTCCGAAGTATGCTCCCAACTAGACGTAGACGGACTCAGGGGGGATATTGTCAGTAACAGAGCAGCCAAGGCTCTAACTGCCTTTGAAGGACGCACAGAAGTTACCCTAGATGATATTCGTCGTGTTATTACGCTTTCTTTACGTCATCGTTTACGAAAAGATCCCCTAGAATCCATAGACTCAGGGTATAAGGTGCAAAAGGTGTTTAACCGTGTCTTTGGGCTAGAAATTCCGGAATAATTCCATGAAAAAAGAGCCGTTGGTGGAACTGCGGGGGGTGTGCAAATCCTTTGGGGAAAATATAATTCTCGATGGACTAGATTTAACCATCTATCGGGGTGAAGCCCTAGTGATTATTGGACCATCAGGAACAGGAAAATCAACGGTTTTAAGACTAATTGCTGGATTAATGGCTCCGGATGCGGGGGAGATTTGTATTAACGGGAAACATCGCCAGGGATTAGTTGAAGACGGGGAGGATTCGGTGCGTATTGCCCTAGTTTTTCAACAATCAGCCCTTTTTGATTCCCTAACCGTTGAGGAAAATGTGGGTTTCTTTTTGCAAGAACATTCTCACCTACCCAAGTGGAAAATTCAACAACTGGTAAAGGAACAATTACAGAGGGTGGGACTTCCCGATATTGGCCACCTCTATCCCGCAGAACTTTCTGGGGGAATGCGTAAACGGGTAAGCTTTGCTCGCTCCATTATCGCCGATCCCGACAATCCGGGGGAATCTCCAGAATTAGTTCTCTACGATGAGCCCACCGCCGGATTAGACCCCATTTCTTCAACTTTGATCGAAGATTTGGTCAGAAGTCTGCAAAAATCCTTTGGAGCTTGTAATACATATATTATGGTATCCCACCAACAAAGCACCATTCGCCGCACTGCCGATCGCTTGGTTTTTCTCTATGATGGTAAAGTGCAATGGGACGGCTCAGTTAGAGAGATTGATACCACAAACAATGAGATCATGCGACAATTCTTTAGTGGTAGCGTCGCCGGACCAATTCGAGTATTAGAATAGGGAAAAAAGTTATGCAGCGATCGCGTACAATTCGAGAAGGAACCCTAGGGCTATTTGCTCTTTTAGGCTTGATCGTCTTTGGAATTTTAACCCTATGGATTCGCGGGGGGGGATTCGGCTCTAAGGGGTATCAGTTTTTAGTAAAATTTGCCGATGTCGGTGGCTTACAACTAGGAGCGCCCGTAAATTATCGGGGAGTCACCGTTGGTAAACTCACGAAATTAGAAGCCAGCAGTGAGGAAGTGATTGCTACCGTGGAAATCACCTCGGAGAATCTCCGTATACCCAAAGAATCTACGGTGGCAACCAGTCGCTCTGGTTTAGTAGGAGAGGCCGCCATTGATATCACTCCCCCGAAGACACCCCTACCCGAAAATATTAGTTCCCTCAGCCCTCTAGCCAGCGATTGTGATGAAAATAGCGGAATTATCTGTGAGGATGAGCGCGTAGAGGGTAAAACGGCAACGCAACTCCTCGATAGCGTCAATAAACTAGCAGAGGCCTATAGTGATCCTAAGTTTATCAACAACATTAATAACGTCACCAAAAGTGCTGCGATTACGGTGGACAAAGTCGGCAAACTCACGGACGATGTTTCCCTAACTCTCAAGCTTACCCAAAGAGACGTAGCCCGATTATCAGGACAGTTATCTAATACCAGTCAATCCTTTACTAAAACTGCCGACAATGCCTCTAGGTTACTCGCTAATACGGATAGTGTCATAGTTAACAATCAGCAAAAAATTCAGCAAACCCTCGATGAAACAGCCCAACTTACCGCGAATCTCAATGGACTTTTAGATGAGAATAGGGGTCAAATAGCCAATACCTTAGAAAATTTTAACCAGACTAGCATGGAGTTAAGTCGATTGGCGGCTAATATGAACGCAGTGGTTCTCAAGGTTAATAAAACCATTGATGCCGTTGATACCCCTGTTTTAGCCCAGGATCTAAAAACCCTAGTGGCTAATGCTAATGCAACTATGGCTAATCTCCAACAAATCTCCCAGACTCTCAACGATCCTACTACTTTACTGACAATTCAACAAACCCTAGATGCAGCTAGAGCGACCCTAGAAAATACTAACAAAATTACCGCCGATGTGGATGAAGTCCTAGGAGATCCCAAGTTTCGGAGTAATCTCAAAAAATTAATTGATGGATTAAGCCAACTTGTTTCCGTGAACCAACAACTAGAGCAACAAATACAAGCCGCCCAAAGTCTTAATGTTCTGGCTAAATCTGACCCAACTCCTCGGCTTAACAATCCGCGCCCCCTCAATCCTCAAGTTCACATTACCCCCCAAGGACAAAATATACTCGAATGACGACTATTTGTATTACCCTAGGAACTCGTCCAGAAGCGATTAAACTCGCCCCAGTAATTCAGTATTTTCGCCGTTGTGCTGATTTTAAAACCCATTTAGTTTTAACGGGACAACATCGAGAAATGGTAGAACAGGTGATGGAATTATTTGACCTCAGCGCCGATGAAGACTTAAACATTATGCAGCATGGGCAAACCCTAACAGATATTACCTATCGGAGTTTGGCAGGATTAGAAAAGATTTTTCAACGACTACAACCGCAAATGGTTTTAGTACAAGGGGACACTACTACAGCTTTTGCTGCGGCGCTGGCGGCTTTTTATCAACAAATTCCCCTAGGCCATGTGGAAGCAGGTTTACGCACCAATGACCTTTTTAATCCCTACCCCGAAGAGGCTAACCGTCGTCTGATTTCTCAACTTGCCCAATTGCATTTTGCCCCAACTTCCTTAGCAGTGGAAAATCTAGAGCATTCTGGGGTAACAGGGACTATTCACCAGACGGGTAATACTGTTATTGACGCACTCTTAACGGTAGCGGCTAAGTCTCCTAGTTGCGAAATACCGGGGTTAGATTGGCAGCAATACAGGGTTTTACTCGTAACCGTACACCGTCGGGAAAATTGGGGCGAACCTCTAAAGGATATTTTGGCGGGTTTTCAGTTGATTTTAGATAAATTCCCAGATATAGCCCTGTTATTACCCTTACATCGCAATCCGACGGTTAGGGAACCGATTCAAAGGGCTTTAGGAAGCCACCCCAGGGTATTTTTGACTGAACCCCTAGATTATGCCCAATTAGTGGGGGCGATTCAACGCTGTTACTTGGTATTGACAGATTCAGGGGGGTTACAAGAAGAAGCTCCCAGTCTAGGTAAACCTGTTTTGGTGCTGCGAGAAACCACTGAACGTCCCGAGGCGATCGCCGGGGGAACTGCTAAACTGGTGGGAACGAATCCCTTGACTATGGCGGCCGCCGCGACGGAGTTATTGACGAATATTCAGGCTTATCAGAAAATGGCTACAGCAATTAATCCCTTTGGGGATGGCAAGGCCGCAGAAAGAATTTTAGAAATTGTCAGAGGTTATTTAGGGTTAAAATAATTATGATTGAATTTATAAATCCTGTTCCCAACAACCCAGAGAATCAATGGCGTTCTCGGTTAGATAGTTTCGTTAAAGAACATCAAATAGAACTAGCTGCTCTATCCTGGGGCTTATACCAAGAATGGGGAGAAAACAGTCAAGATATTTTGGGTATTGATCTAAAACCTACTCCTCATTTTATCCGTTCTTCACGGGATTCAGTGGAAAAATTAAATGAAAAAGTAGAGCAAAAACTCAAGGAAATTTTAGGTATTTTGGACGGATATAAGCCCCAAGAAGAAGTCGTTATCCTTGGGGTTGGGGAAGGACAGGTAAAATTAATTTATTTTAAGCTGACACCCGCACCTCCTGATTGTTTTACCGAGATACAAAAAGATTTAGATAGTCTAATTTCCGATTTGGAGGGGAAAATGCTAGAGTATTTTCAGATACCTATTGAGGGCTAGTTTTGTTTTTAACCTATCGTCATTTAGAATATGCCAATTCTGATATTATTGGGATATTTCTTCATGGCAGTCAGCCAGGTTATCAAATTCGTCTAAGGACTAAGAAAGATTTTCATTTACTTGGTTCAGCCCTAACGGAAGAGGAGTGCTTGTGGTTGGCAGATGAGATACAAAATTGGTTGAATTTTCTGAAAAATAAATAAAGTAAATCATAGATAAACTCACAGTTTAATATAGGAATTTTTCCATGATTAACCCCCTCCTCCAAAACCTCCAGAAAGCTAAAAAAGCCAAGGTCAAAGATCGTACCATTACCCTAGCCCACGGTAGCGGTGGTAAGGCGATGCGGGATCTAATTACGGATGTTTTTTTAGGAAGTTTTGATAATGCTCTCCTCGCTCCCTTGGAAGATCAAGCTAGATTAGATTTATCTAGTCTAATGCAGTTAGGCGATCGCCTGGCTCTGACGACGGATTCCTATGTGGTATCACCTTTATTTTTTGCTGGGGGAGATATTGGTACGTTAGCCATTAATGGTACTGTCAATGATTTAGCCGTTAGTGGAGCTATTCCCTTATACCTCAGTTGTGGCTTTATCCTAGAAGAAGGCTTTCCCCTAGAGACTTTACGGCGTATTGTCGCTAGTATGCAACAGGCCGCTATGAAGGCGGGGGTACAAATAGTTACTGGAGATACTAAAGTCGTAGAGAGGGGAAGTTGTGATCAGATTTTTATTAATACCACAGGAATCGGCGTTATACCCAAGCAGATCAACTGTTCCTCTAGCCAACTACAAATAGGCGATCGCCTGATCATCAATGGTACCCTAGGAGATCATGGAGCAGCCATTCTCATTGCCCGGGGTGAATTGTCCTTAGAATGCCAAATAGAGAGTGATTGCCAACCTTTAAACCACCTAATCCAGACTATTTTAAAGGTTTGTCCCGAGGTTCACGCCCTCCGTGATGCTACCCGTGGGGGGTTAGCTGGTGTGCTCAATGAATTTGCCCAAAGTTCCCAGGTAGGTATTAAGCTGGAAGAATCGGCGATTCCCGTGAAGGAAGAAGTACAGGGAATTTGTGAGTTATTGGGATTAGAGCCCCTGTACCTAGCCAATGAAGGTAAATTAGTCCTAGCTGTACCCCCATCGAAGGCGGAAGTAGTTTTAGGGACGATGAAATCCCATCCCCTGGGACAAAACGCCGCTATTATTGGGGAAGTAGTAGATAACCCCTTGGGCGTTGTTTACCTAAAAACCAGCTTTGGAGCTTCGAGAATATTAGATCAGTTAGTAGGGGAACAACTACCCCGTATTTGTTGATATGCACGAATTAGGGATTACGGAAAATATCATTGCCATAGCCCTAGAACAGGCTAAGGGAGCAAAAGTTAGGAGTTTAACCCTAGAAATTGGTCAATTATCAGCCATAGCACCCGAATCTATTCAATTTTGTTTTGATGTCTGTAGCCAAGGTACAATGTTAGAAGGGGCTACCCTCGAAATTATCGTTATAGCAGGTCGGGGTGTTTGTCAAGATTGCGGGGAACAAATACCGATGGAATTACCTTTTGCCCTGTGTAGTGGTTGTGGAAGTCGTCAAATAAAAATTACCCAAGGACAAGAATTGACCCTAAAAACCTTGGAGATTGAATCTATATGTGTGTAACCTGCGGATGTTCAGAAATGCCCGAAACTACCCATAATCATGTCCTCTCCGATGGTAGCGTGATTACCCACCACCATACCCTGAACCTAGAGCAAAAAGTTTTAGCCAAAAATGATCTAATCGCCGCTCAAAATCGTGGTTGGTTAAAAGGCCGCCAAACCATCGCCCTCAACTTGGTTAGTTCCCCCGGTGCAGGTAAAACTACCCTCCTCAAACGCACCCTAGAAGACTTACAAACCCAGATACCCATGGCTGTTATAGAGGGGGACCAGGCCACGGAGCAGGATGCTTTAAGGCTCAGGAAAACCGGTGCTAAGGTTGTCCAAATTAATACCGGTAAAGGTTGCCATCTAGAAGCCTCAATGGTGGAGAAGGGACTAGAAGAACTCAATCCCCCCCTTAATTCCCTAGTGATGATTGAAAATGTCGGAAATTTGGTTTGTCCTGCCCTATTTGACCTAGGAGAGTACGCTAAGGTGGTCATTTTATCAGTGACGGAGGGAGAAGACAAACCCCTTAAATACCCCTATATGTTCCATGCCAGCCAAATGCTGGTACTCACTAAAATAGACTTGTTACCCTACGTTAGTTTTGATGTGGCTCTCTGTTTGGAATATGCCCGACAAGTTAACCCGAATCTGCAAATCCTTCAGCTTTCCGCCACTACGGGGGAAGGATTAGAGGGTTGGTATAGTTGGTTAAGGCAATTGCGATAAACCCGTCATTAAACCCCGACAAACCCCCGTTAAAAAATCTAGATCCAGGGTTTCCGGGCGATCGCTTTGCCGATGATAATGGGGGTTGCGTAAAAAGGCCGTATCCGTCACCATGACCGCCTGATAGCCCTTGTCCCAAAAAGCAGCATGATCACTGAGTCGAGTTGAGGGAACCCATTTACCCCGGTAGGGAACCGCTAACCATTCACAGGGAATTGGTTTCATAGAGCGGTGAAAATGCCCCATAACTCCAATTGTAGGTAAGTTACCGACTAAAGCAATAAAATTCCCCTTATTTGGATAAAAAGTAGCCAATCCTGGGGGATAATTTTGGGAATGGGGAGTCTGGGTACAATAACCCAACATCTCCAGAGACAACATTAACCGAACGGACTTCTGGGCTTGTTTTAGGTGATGGGCGTAGGCTTGACTTCCTAGGAGTCCATACTCTTCCAAATCAAAGGCCACTAAACGCAGGGGATAACCCAAAGGGTTGGCGGCGAAGAATTGGGCTAATTCCAATAAGACAGCCACACCAGAGGCGTTATCATCCGCTCCCAAGGTTCCTGGTACCGCGTCATAGTGGGCACCTATAATCAAAGGGGCGAGATTGGTTTTTTCCCAAGGATAGAGATCCAGAATAATATTCCCATGGATCTGACCTCCCTGGGAGAATCGGTGGATCTCAACTTCACCCCACTGTTGGAATTGGGACTTTATATACTGCTGTACATAAAAGTGTCCGACCGGGGACAGGTAAGGATCTCTTTCCTTGGCAATCTCTAGCAAATGGGAGGATAAATTGGCTTTTAAATCCACAGAAAATTTAATCCCCCCTTAGAGCGCGATGATCTAAAAGACTAGACTTGACGATAGGTAGTGGTATCCAAATCTAGATATTCTAGAGGTACCCAACCGCCGGTTTCTAATTCCGCCCAGTTATTGTCGCGGCCATTAGCTAGAGCTACTCTTTGACCATTACGAAGAGTTCCCGTTACCCGATACGTATTTCCAGGACCTTCGTGGATATCAAGGTATTCACTATTGGCTCTGACGACCGCTTCTGTGCCGACTCTGGTTGCAACAGGACGCTCATAGACTTCTGCATCTGGGCGCTCCTCTTTGCCTTTAAATAAGGTAAACAAGAGGGGGATACCCAAAATGGGGAGAAGAAGCAACCACCAGGGAAAACCACCTTCTTTTGCGGGTTCCGTTGTTTGGGCGACGGGGGGTGCTGGGTCTTCACCAAAGGCTACCTTGCCATCTTTACTGTAACCACAGGTAAGTCTAGCGGCAGTTCCGTCAGCAGTTTTAGTCAGGTTGAGGACAACTTTAACCCGGTCAGCTTCGCCGTTATAGGGATCTACAGAAACAACATCTTTGAGAGCAAAGCCATCAGCTTTAGCCTTGTCAATACAAGCCTGTTTAGCTTTTTCTGCTAATTCAGGGGCGACGGCGGCCTGTCCATAGCTTGGGTAGGCAACGGAAAGAGTGGCTACCGAAAAGAGGGCAACCGTTGCGGCTTTTCTAAGATTTAAGCTTTTCATCTTCATCAATTTAGGTTAAGGAAGTATCCTGAAAATAGGGTTTGGTTAGTTTTTGGTATCTACTGTATCATAAATACCAGAATACCTGGGAAGTCACTTCCTTAAATTCATCTTAAATTTTGAGGATTTTTGGGCAGTTTGTGACTCTGTACGGAGAAGATAGCGACACCCGGCACAATCACAACCGTAGGTAGCTATGGCTTGATCTCCCTCTTTATCTAGTAAAATAGCGGCTTCTTGGTCAGAACTACAGCCACAATCGAATTGTGTCACATCTTCAGGTAATGATTCATCGGTGGCCGTAAAAACCAGTTCTTGGGAATGGGCGGGGAAAGCCCAGGTTAAAGAAGCAGAACAACCCAGAATAGTCAATAAATTTTTGGAAACCATATTTCTCCCCAGATGCTAAATTTCTTAAAAAACACTCTAGCACAGTCGACTGTAGCCTTAATGTTCGCCCCTAGCTCTTTCTAGAATTATGACTTTTTCTTAATATAAGCCCAGGAACTAACAGGATATTACCCATTTTCGATAAACTACAGTATGTTAAGAGATTCATTTTGATAGTATGAGCATAGTTACCCAAGTCATTCTTAAAGCAGACGACGAACTACGGTATCCCAGTAGTGGTGAGCTTAAGGGCATCGAAAAATTTTTACAGACGGGGGCGCGACGTATTAGCATTGCCCAAACCCTCTCAGAAAACGAGAAAAAAATCGTTGACCAAGCCCAAAAGCAACTGTTCAAAAAACGTCCCGACTTCCGCGCTCCTGGGGGTAACGCCTACGGACAAAAAGAGTATAACCAATGCCTCAGGGACTACGGCTGGTATCTACGCCTAGTTACCTACGGGGTTTTAGCCGGTGACAAGGGGCCCATTGAACAAACCGGACTAATTGGGGTCAAGGAAATGTACAATTCCCTAAACGTCCCCGTCCCCGGTATGGTGGAGGCAATTCGTTGTCTTAAGGAAGCAGCTTTAGGGCTTCTGAGCGCAGAGGAATCCGCAGAAGCAGCACCCTATTTTGACTACATTATCCAGTCCATGGCCTAGGATTGTATTACCGAGTCTGAAGTCTGGAAAGGGATTGGCAATGATCTCTTTCAGGATTCGGGCTGACATCGTTGGTTGGGGTTGTTGCCATGTCTTGGGTCAGTAATGGTTTTCTGTCTTACTTTGTACTTCTCGTTCTATTGCCGGTTATCTACGCTATTTTTGGCTGGTATACATCGGAACATATTACCCCTTGGAGTCATGGGGTGGTGGATATTATTGAGAGAATGGAGCTATCCCCTAACCACGCCCTGATTGAAGATATCGGCTATGGTTTAGCGATCGCCGTGATTTTGGGCATGAATCTGAGTCTAACTCTCATGACACGGGAGATGACTTGGATCTTTAGTAGTTGGTTCAAATCCGATCTCAGGGCTTTTTTATCGGTTTTAGGTTGGTCCTTTGCCATAGTGTTCATTTTTCGTTGGATTGGCTACTTTATCCGTTTGTTACTGCTACTGTGCGTTACTATCTTGGGGTGTTTGGAGCTTCAGGAGAAGGGTTACAATAAATGGGGGCTTTTTCTGATTCTGACAATCCTTTCCCTCGGCGGATTTGGAGCGGGAGTTTGGTTATTTAGTCTATTAAATAAATCCCCTGAAGTTCCCCACGAAAGTTATTGGCCCTTTAATCTTTTAAGTTAAATTTTTTATGTCCCGCACTTCTAAAAGTAATCTCCTACAACGCATTCTCATCATTGCTTCCGGCTTAGTCTTCCTCGGACTGATGGTGATTCCCCTTCTAGAAAGTTTCGGGAAAAAACCCAACCCGACGGCGGCCAATCCAGCAGCCGGACAAAACCCCGAGGAGCAAAAACAACTTCTCGCCCTAGCCCAGGGCTACGAACAGGTATTAAAACGAGAGCCTAATAATCTGACTGCTTTACAAGGATTGGCGGGGGCTAATATTAAATTACGCAATTTCGAGGGGGCTTTAGCACCACTGGAAAAACTCAACCAACTCAGCCCCAATAATCCTCAGATTATGCCTTATCTGGCGGAGATAAGAGTGCAAACAGGGGACAAATCCGGCGGAATTGCACTTTTAGAAGCCTTTGTCAAGAAATACCCCGATATTCCTGAGGCTCAAAAAAGATTAAAAGAGCTAAAACAACTCCCAGGGAAATAGCCTACTCCTCGTCACCGGCGGGGATAAACACATTCTTTTTGGCATCAAAGGCCCAGGCAATACCCTCAGGATCTTTGCTCTGACTCCAGAGGGGAAAATCTGTCATTACCTTACGTCGTCCGACGGTACTAGAGTTGGTTTCTAGACGTTTGGCTAGTTCTGCTTGGCTCAAGGACAAAAATTGGGGAACTACTTCGACTGGGGACGGATGGGCAATCTCTTCTTCTCTCATCTCGGCAAGGTCTAGAAGTTTACCGAGTCCGCTTAGGGGTTGCGGCTCAAGGGTCGGACTGCTGTAGATTTGTGCCTCGACGGGTTGACTACTCTCAAAAATATTGCTGTAGGCCTTTCCTGTCAGAAAATAGTAAACCATTCCCTGGCCCTCGGTCTGTTGTTTTCGCGCCCCAAATTCCGTTGCTTTTTTCTCTAAAAAGTTCTGGGAAGCCCTAGCACTCATATTAGTGGGGACTGACAGGTCTAAGGGAGTCAATTTGCCCTGATTTTCTAGGACAAGGGCATTAAAAAAGGGATTAATCCGATTAGACCATTGTATCCAGTAGTAGCTTTGCCAAACTTTCCCAGCCAGAAGCAAGAAGATTCCTAAAAGAATCCACTTCCAAGCCGTAAAGAGCAAGACTAGGGCTGCAGCGATGGGGATAATCAGAATCAGAAATCCTGCGGTTTCACGATCAAGTACTTTTCCAGTCATAATCATCCATTGCCAGTGATTAGGTGTGGCAAATCTAAATTTTTGTCTCGCAAAAAAGGTGCATAGAATACAGTTTAGGCTGTCTTTGCCCTATTTGTTAAGTTTAATTTTTGCAATAGGGCTTGACGGGCTTGGTGGGCTAGGGAATCATCAAGTTTGGTTAAGGAAATGGGTATCTGATATTTTTGCTCTAGGGCTTTTTGGATCAGCCAATCCGCTAAAAAAGGATTTTTGGGTAAAAGCGGTCCATGGGAATAGGTGGCGATCGCCCGCCGATAAAAGGCCCCCTCTGTGCCATCTTCCCCATTGTTCCCATAGCCTTGGATCACTTTTCCCAAGGGGCTAACGGTTCCTAAATAGGTACGCCCACCATGATTTTCAAAGCCAATAATCCTAGGGGTTTCTCCCGTACTGGCTTTTAAATCTTCGGCTAGGGGAGAGGCGGTAATTTCAAATACCATATTACCAATACAGCGTTTAGAGTCAACGCCTGGGTGTTTACTAACGAGATCCAATAGTCCTAAACCTTCAATTCTCTGGCCAAAAGCGGGCTCATAGTAATGTCCTAGTAGTTGTGGGGAGCCACAGGTAAAAACTCCTGGGGTACCTTGATCTAACTTAGCCCTAAGAGCTTCGGCTTTTGCTCCAAGGAGATCCCGCATCACGATTTCCTGCTGTCTATCCTGGGCTCCACCTCCGGCAATTAAATCCACCTCTTGAAAGCTACTTACCTGACTTTGTTGATCTAGAGCGATGATACTTACGGATAGGTTTCGCCATTGACAGCGACGTTGGATACAAATAACGTTCCCGCGATCGCCGTAGGTACTCATCAGGTTAGGATAGAGCCAGCCAATTTTCAATTCCAGATTTTCCATTTAGAGAATTTTTCGCCCCGTCAAAATTTGTCTAACCTCTAACATAGCCGAATAGGTGGGCAAAATATGAAGGGTTTCATCGGCGGAGGTTTTCTCTAGGGCTATCTCTAGGGCTGCTTTCAAGTCTTCATACACCAATAACTCGCAGGGATTGACTTGGTTATTTTCCCGACTATAGGCTAACCTCAAAGCCAGATCATAAACCCGATCTCCGGCCACAATCAAGGTTCCACCCAAACTGCTGAGTTGTTCGGTATCCACATCCCAAATCCAGGATACATCGGTTCCATCGGGAATACGATCATTTAAAACCAATAGGGTTGTTGAGGACTTTTCCTGCTTTCTGATATCCTTTACGGCTCGGATAGTTTCATTCATACCTACAGGGTTTTTAGAAAGTAAAATTCTCACTTTTTTCCCATTAATATTTAACTCTTCTGCTCTACCAAAAGCGGCTTTAAAATTTCCTATAGTTGTGAAAATGTCTGACTTATTAATACCAATTTCTTGGGCGACTAATCCCGCAGCTAAGGTATTATATTTATTGTAAACCCCAATAAGGATCTGGGGCCAATCCTTGCTATCAAAAGCAGTTTGAGCCTTGCTAAATCCACAACTAGGGCAACTATAGTCTCCTAAATGGGAAAGATAAACACCTTGATATTCAAGAGAACTGCCACAACTGGGACAATAAATAGAGTCAACTGCGTGGGGGATTTCATCTAAGTACAAATCTGGTTCATTGAGTCCAAAAAATAAGACTTTTTGTGATAAGTTTTTACCCAAATAGGAAAGGGTTGGATCATCGGCATTTAAAATAACAGTTGTAGTTTTTGGTAGCGGCTTAATAGCTTCTTGCCAACGGGAACTAATCGTATCTACTTCCCCGTAGCGATCCAACTGATCTCGAAATAAATTTAAACCAACAATTACGCGAGGCACGGAATCTTTTAACACCAAAGACAGGATATTTTCGTCTACTTCCAATATGGCATAGTCCGCCTGTAGTTGCCCCCATAAATTGACCTGATCTAGAAAAGTCGTAACTAAACCGTTAATGAGATTCGCCCCTGTTTCATTATGAACAACTCGATAACCCCGATCCTCTAAAAGAGTCCGCAACAATAAAGAGGTGGTAGTTTTGCCATTAGTACCCACCACCAAAATCACCCCCTGCTTGACTTGGGCAAAAAGTAGCGGCAATAGTCTAGGATAAAGACGACGGGCAATTTCCCCAGGCAAAACGCTGGCGGAGCCTAAACCCAGGCCTTGAACTATCGCTGTAACGGTTTTAGCAACAGTGACAGCCAGACTTAAGCGAATCTGCGAAAATAACTGCATAGACAATAAGCTAATTTGTTTAAAGGATACAATAGTAAGGACTTTCGCTCTTAAGTTGCATAAAGATACAATTACAGTAAAGATATCCGCACTCGGCAGGGGCTAATGAAACCAACCTTAATCAAGAAATCTCTAAAAACTGAGGTAGAGCCGTATGTCAGTTTTGTCTAAGCAATTGACCACCACCTTAGGCCTATTAGCTCTGGGTGTAGGTATGGGTGTCCTTGGCAGTCATTATTATACCCAACCCTCAGAACCCCTGGCATCTTCTTCCTTAGTCCCTGCTACGGTTAAATCCTTGGGTTTGCCTGTTCTCCCCCCAGGGGAAGAGGATGATCTCAATTTCATTGCCAAAGCCGTGCGGAAAGTCGGTCCTGCGGTCGTCAGAATTGATGCCTCAAGGGAAGTAAAGGCCAATGATACACCATTAAATCAGCCGTTTTTCCGCAGATTTTTTGGCGAGGATATCCCCGTTCCCAAGGAACATTTAGAAAGGGGTACAGGTTCGGGGTTTATTATTGCCGCCGATGGCAAACTTTTGACCAATGCCCATGTGGTTGAGGGATCTCAAGAAGTAAGCGTGACCCTCAAGGATGGGAAAATCTATAAGGGAAAGGTTTTGGGTATTGATCAGATGACTGATGTTGCCGTCATTAAAATCGAGGCGGAGGATTTACCCACCGTTACCCTCGGCAAAGCGGAAAACCTCAACCCAGGGGAATGGGCGATCGCCATAGGTAATCCCCTGGGACTAGATAATACAGTTACAGTCGGCATCATCAGTGCCATTGGCCGCACCAGTAGCGAAGTAGGTGTTCCGGATAAGCGAGTGCGATTTATTCAAACCGATGCTGCCATTAACCCGGGTAATTCAGGGGGGCCTTTGCTAAATGCCCAAGGGGAAGTGATTGGCATTAATACAGCGATTCGGGCCGATGCCCAGGGGTTAGGCTTTGCCATTCCCATCGAGACAGCGCAACGGGTGGGAGAACAAATTTTTGCCAAGGGGAAGGCGGAACATCCCTACTTGGGGATTCACATGGTGACGCTCACCCCGGAGTTAAAAAAACAAATCAATGAAAATAAGGATTTTCCCTTTCAAGTGGACCAAGAAAAAGGGGTAATTGTCATCCGCGTTATTGCCAAATCCCCCGCCGAAAAAGCAGGAATGCAGCCAGGGGATATCATTCAAGCGATCGCTGGTAAGTCTGTGGATAAGGCGACGGATGTGCAGGAACAAGTGGAACTCAGCAAAATTGGGGATAACCTAGAGGTAGAAATCAGCCGCAAAGGTGTAACTCGGGTCTTAAAAATCTATCCTGGGAGCTTCCCTGTAGAGTCAGGTCGTCAAAAATAATGGACTTTTGTAACAGAATTTAAAATTCTTGGGGTACTTAAGCAAAGAGAATGTAAGTCTGGGGTAAACTAGCCCATAATTGCGGATTTAACATGACGGTAAGGAGCCGATACTCAATGTCTCATAGCGTTAAAATTTACGATACCTGTATTGGTTGTACCCAATGCGTTCGGGCCTGTCCCCTTGATGTACTAGAGATGGTTCCTTGGGACGGCTGCAAAGCTGCTCAAATAGCCTCTTCTCCCCGCACCGAAGACTGTGTTGGTTGTAAGCGTTGCGAAACTGCTTGCCCGACCGACTTTTTAAGTATTCGTGTTTATCTAGGGGCGGAAACTAGCCGCAGTATGGGCCTCGCTTACTAAACTAATAGACATCTCCAACAATTAAGATTTTGTCTTGGTAGTTCAGGCTTCCAGCCTGATTTCTGGAGAGGTCTAATAAATAGTTCGACCGAGGACAGGAGGGAGTCAGATCCCCCTGTCTTTTGGCTTTTTTGGGCAAGATTATTTAGTTGCGGCTAAACGGAAGGATACCCCAAGCCCGGTGGCCATTTCTGCGGGGCTAACTTTCCCATCATGGTCATTGTCTAGGGCATCAAAAACCGCATCGGCTCCTATCCATTCTTCCCGGGTAATGAAACCATCCCCATCCAGGTCATAGACATGGAAAATCTCGGCGGCAGCTTTAGCCAGACAATCTCCCCCTTCTAAGGTGACTAGACGCTCGGCGAGGATTTTTTCTAGGGTTTCTAGGGCCTTGGTAAAGCCTTGGATGCCTTCGCTTAACTTTTCTGAAGCCATGGGATCGGCGGCGTGCATTTGGTCAAAGGTGGCTTTATCTAGGCATAGTTTCGTAATATCTAGGGATTTTGCCGCAATGGGGTCTAGTTTACGGGGTAACTCTCCCTCGGTGGTTTTTAGCTGTTCCAAGAGTTTCGGGGAAATCGTCAACAGATCGCAACCTGCTAACTCACGAATTTCCTCGATATTGCGGAAGCTGGCCCCCATAACTTCGGTATGGTAGCCAAACTTTTTGTAATAGTTATAGATAGTGGTGACAGAAACAACCCCAGGATCTTCGGCTCCACTATATTCTTTACCCGTTGATTTGACGTACCAGTCTAAAATCCGACCGACAAAGGGGGAAATTAGCGTAATTCCCGCTTCAGCACAGGCGATCGCCTGATGGAGCCCAAATAAAAGGGTGAGGTTACAGTGAATCCCCTCTTTTTCTAAAACCTCTGCGGCTTTAATCCCTTCCCAAGTTGAGGCAATTTTAATTAAAATGCGATCCTTGGATATACCCGCCTTTTCGTACTGGGAGATGAGATAGCGGGCTGTTTCGATGGTTTTTTCCGTATCGTAGGAGAGTCTGGCATCTACCTCGGTGGAAACTCGTCCTGGTACAATTTCTAGGATTTTCAGACCAAAGGCAATGGCCAATCGTTCAAAAGCTAGGGAAGCGACTTGAGTGGTAGCGGCTGAGGCCCCCAATTCCTGTCGAGCTTTTTTGAGGGTATCGTCTACAATCTCTTGATATTCTGGCATCTGCGCCGCGGCTGTAATCAGAGATGGATTGGTTGTGGCATCACGGGGGGTAAAGGTTTCAATGGCTTGGATATCGCCGGTGTCTGCAACCACAATGGTTACGTCTCGGAGTTGTTCAAGAAGGGTTTTCGCCATGGTCGTCTCCTGTTGGTTAAGTTCTACAATGGTTCTCCCTTGTAACTTAACAGTTTCAAGCCGACAACACATTAAAGAAACTTTAAAGATAGGGAAAATTTAAAGAAATGTTGCGGGTTCTGAAAACTTATGTTACATTTAATTTAACAAGCTTGACTTGACTACACTTCTAACATATAGGGATACCACTATGACTAACCAAGAAAATAAACTGGGATTTACCGCCTTCGCTGAAAACTGGAATGGTCGTTTAGCTATGCTCGGCTTTGTGATCGGAGTAGCAACGGAGTTCATGACCGGTAAAGGCATCCTCTCTCAGCTAGGCCTGATGTAATCCCGAAAAAAAATTTTCATCCAAGTAGGGGTACGCCAAAAGCGTATCCCTTAACGCTTTGGGGGGACAGAAAAGTTTTTTAAAAAAATTTTTTCCCCAGATGATAGGAAATCTGATCAATGTGGGTATGTTGGATTGAGAAAGAAAAAACCCCACTACCATAA
The DNA here is from genome assembly GCA_040398185.1 of Microcystaceae cyanobacterium. Classification (GTDB taxonomy): domain Bacteria; phylum Cyanobacteriota; class Cyanobacteriia; order Cyanobacteriales; family Microcystaceae; genus JBBAUO01. The sequence continues at coordinate 27,156 of JBBAUO010000008.1, forward strand.
GGAATTTAAATCATGAATACCCAATTCAAAGTTAAACTCATCAACCACCTCAACAAAAAAAATCAAAACAAAGGTTTTACATTAATTGAACTCTTAGTTGTTGTCATCATCATTGGGGTTCTAGCGGCGATCGCTTTACCTAACCTTCTCAACCAAGTGGCTAAAGGCAGACAGGCCGAAGCCAAAAGCAACCTCGGTGCGCTTAACCGCGCTCAACAAGGTTACCGTTTAGAAAAAGCCACCTTTGGTGTCCTAGGTAATCTTCCCATTGCCTTAACTGGTCAGTACTACACCTTTACAGGTCCCGCTGCTGCCGATGCGACTTTTGCCAGTCATTCTGCTAATGCCACAACAACTTACCAAAATGACATCAAAGACTATGGTTCAGCAGTTGGACAAACTACCGCGGGTGCCTTTGCTAACATTATTTGCGAAAGCAAACTTGTTAACGGTGCCACAGCCGCTCCTGCGATCACTCATACGAGTGGTGCTTCTCTAACCTGCGATACAACTGCTGAGGAAGTCAGATAGGTTTGATACCGCAACCGCTATTTTGTGTAGGAAGGCAGGAAGCTTTAGTTTCTTTCCTACCTACTTTTTTTAGTAGTTAACTAAACATGGAAAGCAGTCTGCAAACCCGACAGATTTTCAAAACTCTAGGATTAGCCGCTTTGTTGGTGGCTTGTATGGGAATAATAGTACAGCTACAACAGCCTAAACTGAAAATCCTCAGCCAATCTAACCTGAGCAGTCGAGACTACGAAAGAGAGGAAAATCGAGAAGATGTCCAAGTTAATCTCCTGAAGAATTTACCCGCCTTTGGATTTGATAATTTGTTTGCCGATTGGGGAATGTTGCAATTTATTCAGTACTATGGGGATGAAGGGGCAAGAAAAAAAACGGGTTATCACCTCAGCCCTGATTATTTAGAAGTAATTGTTAATAATGATCCTCGCTTTGTTCTGGCTTATATGATCATCTCTCCTGCATCTTCTATTAATGCTGGTCGTCCGGATCGAACTATTTCTCTGATGAATCGAGGACTTAAAAGCCTAACCCCAGATATTGAGAAAGCTTATTACGTCTGGCTCTATAAGGGTGTTGATGAACTTTTGTTTTTAGGAGATATTCCTGAAGCGAAAAAATCCTATAGCATGGCAGGAGACTGGGCAAATCAGGCAGGAAATAAATTTATTGCCTCCATGGCCCAGGGTACTGTCCAATTCCTCTCCACTAAACCAGATAGCCTCAGGGCCCAGGTGGGGGCTTGGTTTATGATTTATGTCAATGTTCCCGACAAAGAAACCAAAGCCTTGGCCAAGGGAAACATTGAGCGTTTAGGGGGTAAGCTGATATTCTATGATAATGGCGGGATTCAAGCTATTCCCCCCAAAAATGATTAGTCATGGGGTTTCGTCATCGTTGCGGGTTGTACCCAGGCTGCAAATTCGGATTCACTTAACAAATCTAGTTCCAGACAGGCTTCCTTGAGAGTTTTTCCCTCATCGTAGGCTTTTTTCGCCGCTTTAGCCGCATTGTCATAGCCAATGTGGGGGTTGAGCGCCGTTACCAACATCAGGGAATTGTGAAGAAAATGGTCAATCTGACTGGTATTGGCGGTAATTCCTAGCACTAAATGCTCCCTAAAGGATTGGCAAGCATCGGTTAATAGGCGAATTGAGTGGAGCAAATTAAAAATCATCACGGGTTTAAAGACATTGAGCTCAAAATTGCCCTGACTGCCAGCGATCGCAATAGTACTATCATTCCCCAGCACCTGCACACAAACCATAGTCATGGCTTCACACTGGGTCGGGTTGACCTTCCCTGGCATAATGGAAGAACCTGGTTCATTAGCGGGCAAAATCAACTCCCCTAAACCACAACGAGGACCGGAGCCGAGCCAACGAATATCATTGGCAATTTTCATTAAAGAAACCGCTAAGGTTTTCAACGCCCCACTGCCCATGACGATAGCATCATGACTAGCTAGAGCCGCAAACTTATTGGGAGCACTGACAAAGGGTTCCCCCGTGAGCTCGGCGATTTCCTGAGCCACTCGTTGGGCGAATTGGGGATGGGTATTTAGTCCCGTACCGACTGCTGTTCCCCCAAGGGCTAATTCATAGAGATGGGGTAGGGTATAGTTAACTCTTTCCAAGTCGTGGTCTAGTTGGGCTACATATCCCGAAAATTCCTGACCCAACGTCAGGGGTACAGCATCCATAAGATGGGTACGGCCAATTTTTACAATCTCTTGAAAACTCGCCGCTTTTGCCGCCAAGGCCGTTTTTAATGCGGTTAGGGATGGTATTAAGGAGTTTTTTATTGACAAAACCGCCGCAATGTGCATGGCTGTCGGAAAGGTATCATTAGACGACTGAGACATATTTACATGGTCATTGGGATGGACGGGGGTTTTACTCCCCATAACTCCGCCCGCTAATTCTATAGCTCGGTTGGCAATCACTTCATTGACATTCATATTAGTTTGAGTGCCACTACCCGTTTGCCAAACTCTGAGGGGAAAATGCTCCATTAGTTGGCCATCACTCACTTCCTCAGAGGCTTGGACAATCCACCGGGCAATATCTGGAGAGAGTTTGCCTAGGTCTTGGTTCGTCAGAGCCGCAGCCTTTTTGAGGATACCAAAGGCACTGATCAGTTCCCTCGGCATGGTATCTTCAGCTATGGCAAAGAATTTGAGCGAGCGTTGGGTTTGCGCTCCCCAATAGCGATCGCTGTTTACTTGTACCGCACCCATACTATCTGTTTCAGTACGGGTGTGAGGATTTGGGTCAAAATTACTAGACATCGGTTATTTTTTCGGGGCTATCAACATCATCATACTTTTGCCTTCTTTTTTCGGCATTTGTTGAACCTCTCCCACTTCCTGGAGATCCGTCGCCATACGCTTTAATAATTCTTCGGCTAGATTTGAGTGTTGAATTTCGCGGCCACGGAAGGTAATTGTCGCCTTCACCTTGTCCCCCGATTTTAGGAAGCGTTGGGCTTGGCTTACCCGAACTTGGTAGTCATGTTCATCGATCTTATAGCGCATTTTCACTTCTTTAACATCGGCGGTATGCTGTTTCTTCTTGGCTTCTCGGGCTTTTTTCTCCTGTTCAAACTTATACTTGCCGTAGTCCATAATGCGACAAACAGGGGGTTTAGCTGTTTCACTGACTAGCACAAGGTCAAGTTCTTTTTCCGTAGCCATCCGCAGGGCATCGGCGGGGGTGAGAATCCCTAATTGGGACCCATCGGTGTCAATGACGCGAATTTCAGGAAAACGAATTTTTTCGTTGATTTGGGGAACGTCGCGCTGAGGGCGTTTTTTGTCGATCACAGTTTTGATGTTACGAGCTCTACTTGTTAAAAGGTACTTTCTCTAATTCTATCTAACTAATAGATAATCCAATCACCAATTATAGTTTAAGCTAAGATGGCCTTAGTTTACCTAGGAGGGTGTAGGATACCGATGCAGCCAGAGACTTATTCCGCAAATTCAGGGCAGATAGCACGATTTCAAGAACTCCAGGACCTGCTACGTCAGCGTTGGCAGGATACGGATATCCTCGAACAAGATGATCAAGATATTCTGGTTGTACCGTCCTTTAGCATCGACCAACGGGTGGGGCAAAAAGTCCCTGGTTTCCTCCACTACGAAGAACGTTTATTATTTACTCTCATCCGTCTGCGTCTCCCGAAAACTCGCCTCATTTATGTCACGGCTCAACCCTTATCCCCCATCGTTATTGATTATTACCTGCAATTGCTGCCGGGGATTCCTTTTTCCCATGCTCGAAACCGGTTACTTTTACTAACTACCTACGACAACTCTTTTAAACCCCTAACTCAAAAAATTCTCGAGCGCCCCCGCCTAATTCAACGTATTCGCCACGCCCTCAGACCCCATAGTTCCTATATTGTTTGTTTTAATGCCACTCCCTTGGAGCAGGAATTGTCAGTACAATTAGGAGTACCCCTATTTGCCTGTAGTCCTACCCTCGTCTACTGGGGTTACAAAAGCGGTAGTCGCCAGATTTTTGCGGAATCCGGTATGGCTCACCCCGATGGTAGTCTTCAGGTAAATAATACCGAGGATTTAATTTCTGAAGCGGCGGCTCTGTCCCATCGTCAACCCCATTTAAAACGCATGGTAGTTAAACTCAATGAGGGGTTTTCGGGAGAGGGAAATGCTGTCCTCTCTTTACCAAGTCTACTTAATACTGATTTATCCGAGGACCAAAGGAGATTATTAATAGCCCAAAATCTGGAGAAGTTAAGCTTTCAAAGCCCCGACGAAACTTGGACTTCCTTTTCTGGTCGTATTCCCGAATTGGGAGCCATTGTCGAAGCTTTTATTGAAGGGGAAGAAAAGCGATCGCCTTCTGTTCAAGGTTATATTACGCCCTTGGGGAAAGTGCATATTGTCTCTACCCATGACCAAATCCTGGGCGGTCCCGATGGGCAAGTTTATTTAGGTTGTCGTTTTCCCGCAGATTCTGCCTATCGTTTGCAGTTACAGGAGTTGGGACTAAAAATTGGCCAGGCCCTGGCCGCCAAGGGTGCTATGGAACGCTTTGGTGTGGATTTTATCGCCGTTCGCCATCCCCATAGGTCTCCGGAATGGGAGTTACAAGCTATTGAAATAAATCTCCGTAAAGGCGGAACAACCCACCCTTTTATGACTTTGAAATTGTTAACTAATGGCGTTTATGACTGTAGTACAGGACTATTTATTAGTCAGCAAAATAAGGAAAAATATTATGTTGCTTCTGATAATTTACAAAAACCCCAATATCAGGGTTTATTACCTGACGATTTAATGGATATTATTGCCAAACACCGTCTACATTTCGATAGTAGCACAGAAACAGGTACAGTGTTTCATCTTATGGGGGCTTTATCGGAATTTGGCAAACTAGGCTTAACTTGTATTGGGAACTCTTTAGAAGAAGCTGAGACTATTTATCAAAGAGTTACTGATGTTCTAGACAAGGAAACAGAAATTCATTTAGATAGTTGTCGTGTGCATTCATCCCCTAGAGTTCCCATTACTTGGGTTCAAGGTAATTAAAACTGATTAGGGTTCTCTTAAAACATATCCTACACCTCGAACTGTGTGAATTAAACGCTTTTGCCCATCGACTTCAATTTTTAGTCTCAGGTAACGAATATAAACTTCAATTACGTTAGATTCCCCTTGGAAATCATAACCCCAAACACTCTCTAAAATCTGTTCTCTCGTCAAGACTTCCCGCGGATGGGACATCAAACATTTAAGCAATTCAAATTCTTTCATTGTTAGATCAATACCCTTTTGATTGAGAAACAGACGGCGGCTATTCAAGTCGAGTATCAGGTCAGAAAATCGTAATTGTTCCTGGGGAGTTAGATTCGGTTGTAGATAAAAACTAACTAACTTTAAAAAACTCTCCCGATTATAGGGTTTAACCAAATAATCATCAGCCCCTATTTCCAAACAGGCTACCCTTTCTTCTATGGATTCATTTTCAACTACGGTAATTAAAATAATCCCTTCCCGTGCTTGTCTTAACTGACGGCAAAATTTAACTCCCACGGTCCCCATTAACTGACGTTCTAGAATAATAAGGGCAGGATTGATTTTTGGGTAGTCTTTTATACCCTGCTCTATTTTTGGGCTAATAAAAGGATAATATCCTGCTTCCTTGAGATCCATATTAGCTTTTTGGGCTAAACTCTCTTCGATTTGGAGTAAAAGAATATTTAAGTTAAAGACTTTAGGAGCGGATGACATATATTTATGGATGTAAACTCTTGATTTTTTTAATCATACTGGTTTAGCAGATCCGCTAAATAATTTGTTAAGGTCATGAAACATCTTTCCCCTTGGATAACGCGCCATCCTGGAATGGGTTTTTGGCTTCCCCATAGCTGTAAATGCTCTACCCCTGGCTCTGCATAAAAGTTATCTTGACCGGTTCCCAGTAGAGCACTACTCCAATGGGTAAAATAATCATGGCTACAACGGTGGATCGGCAAATTTCCCCCTAGGGGGACACCCCAACCATCTAGGGCGATTAGGGCTTTGATGGAGATTCCCTGTAATTGCCAACCCCAAACCAGCGCGATCGCCCCCAAAACTCCCGCACTAAAAGCAATTAAAATCAGACTATCCTGGGCTTTTAGGGGGGGTAAATCGGGAAAAACCCAGACTTTCTCCCTTCGGGCGAGACTTTTGAGGAAATTATCCGTCAATTGCGCCTCGTTAAACCCCGGTATGATCACAATATAATAGGTCATCTAATTCTCTATAGTCGGGTAGTTGGGTGTCGATAAATTTGCCCCGTCGCATCACTTGGCGATCGCTTTGGGGACGAGCCAGCAATTCACTAAAATAACGAGCCGAAAAAATAACTAAATCAGCACTCTTACCTATTGCTATTTTTCCCATATCATGCAGTCCCATCAAGGTGGCGGGGGTTTTCGTAAAGCTATGACACCAATCCTGATAGGGAGTATCTAAGTGGCAAATTCTTACGGATTGGGAAAATACTTCCAACATATCATGATCCCCAAAGCCATAGAAAGGATCTCGGCAGTTGTCACTGGCAAAAGCCACGGGAATCCCTGCTTGTTTTAACTCATGGACTTGGGTAACGCCTCTCCAAAAGGGAGTTTTATCCCCATAACGATCTTGCAAAAACAGATTACACATCGGTAGGCTAACAATACCAATCCGCGCCTCTTTTGCTAACGCCAGGGTTTTTTTAACTACTTCGGGTGGTTGTACGGATAAACTACAGCAATGGCCACAGATAATATTGCCTCTAAACTCATTTTTCAGAGCAGCTTCGGCGATTTTTTCGAGGCAAATGGAGGATATATCGCCATTTTCGTCTACATGCAGGTCTAGATCCATATTTCTCTCGGCGGCTATTTCTAGAACTTGCTCTAATTCCCTATCTAAGTTGGGGTTGATATAGACAACACCGCCTAAAACTGACCCTGCATCAGCATAACTATTAGCTAATTCTATCCCCTGGGGGGTTTGATAGTAGTCTAAAGGAACTAGGGGAACTGCTTGTAAACTAATTTTATCTGACCATGCCTTCTGGAGCGTTTTAAACACTCTTAGACTAATTTCTCCCTGTTCACCAAAGGAGTCCAAATGAGTACGCAGAGCCATGGTACCGTGGGCATAACTACACTTTAATCCAAATTCCATACGGCGATAGACATCCTCTTCGCTCCAGAAGCGTTCTGCATCCTGTCTAATCGTAGTCAAAGCCCCGGCAAAAGTTCCTAAGAGATTGGGGGATCTTTCCCAAATATGCCCTTTATCTAGATGGGTGTGCATATCTACAAAGCAGGGAAAAACAATACTACGCTGAAGATCCCAAAAAGGGGTAGAGCTAGTATCAGCAGTCGTCGGTGTTGTTATGCTGTTTATCTGACCATTAGTCACTTCCATATCTACCAAAACCAGCCCTTCTCTAGTTTCTGCCTGAAAATGGAGATTTTCTAGAAGAGAGACGGGAATATGGGCATTCTTGAGCCAAAAATGATTCATCGGTTTTTCAGGATTTATCCCATCATAAGTTGAGATGGGGTGAGTTTACCTAAGCGGATTTGGTATTAGGGGAGCTTACAACCTAAACAGGAGTGCGATAGGATAAACTGAGATAGAAATTTTTGCGTGATAAACCCGTGTCTAGATACCCTTGGTGGATTTCTTTTTTTGTCAGTATCAGTACCTTCGGTTTTGCCCAACCCCTTTTAAGTCAGGCGATTCTTCCGTATACCCCCGACCTCAATTCCGAAAAGCTAGAACAGCAAGGCATACAGATGGTGGAGGAAGCCATTCAACTGCTGCGGTTTCAGCGCCCTGATGCGGCTTTAGGTAGAGCCAAACTAGCAACGCAACTGGCTCCGGAACTTTACCAAACATGGTTTATTTTAGGAACTCTCTACCTCCAACAGGGCCAGGTAAATTCGGGAATTGTCGCCCTAAAAACCGCCCAAGCCATGGCACCTCAAGAGGCGGGGATTTTATTTTCCCTAGGCAATGCCTATTTCCAGAAAGGAGAGTACCAAGAGGCCGTTAGGCAGATCCAAGCCGGTCTGAAGCTAGATCCGGATGTACCCTCGGCTTTATTTGATTTAGGTAATGCCCATCTGAAATTAAAAGAATATCCTGAATCCTTGCAGGCCTATAGCCAAGCGATCGCCAAGGACGGGAAATTTTGGCCTGCGATTAACAATATGGGCTTAGTGGAATACGAAAAGGGCAATAGGGAAGCAGCTATGAAAAAATGGCAAGAAGTAATCGCCATTGATAAAGAGCAAGCCGAACCCCAACTAGCCCTAGCCGTGGCTCTTTATAAACAGGGAAAAACCAAAGAGGGGCTGAAAATGGGGGAAGCTGCCCTAATCCTAGACGGGAGATATGGGGAGCTAAAATTTCTCCAGGAAAATTTGTGGGGAGACAAATTATTACAGGACACAGAGGCCTTTTTAAAAACACCGACGATGCAAGCAGTTTTAGCCCGTACCACCACATCAACCGTACCAGTCGAATAAACTAAGCTTGAGCAACTAGGTCTAAAATCTGATTGACAAAGGCTTGATGGTCGACCACGGGCTTAGAGATATAGCCATCGGCCCCACTTTGCTTGAGAAAATTTTCCCGATCGCCTTCCATAGCATGGGCGGTGACTAAAATAACCGGTAAGGAAGCGGTGTCAGGATTGGCTTTTAACATTTGCGTAATTTTAATGCCATCCACGGCTTTCCCCTCATAGATACTATGGGCTAAGGAGACATCCATGAGAATAATATCCGCTTCAGCATTGGTGGCGATGCGAAGGATTTCCTCTACGTCTTCGGTGCCTTTGACCTCGAGTCCTCCGCGTTTGCTGAGGATTTTGGCAAATACGCGAAAATTGATGGGATCATCTTCTACAATCAAAACGGTTGTCATCTGAATTACACTAGCAAGTTATGGTTAAAAAATAAATATTCGATAATAATCAATTATTAGCAACGGACAAGTTCTACCCCTAGAAGAAAGGTTCATGGTTCATGGCAAAACAGCTAAATTATCTAGTTACCGGTCAAATCATTCCTACGGCACTACACCAAGAAATGGAACGCTCCTATTTAGAGTATGCCATGAGTGTCATTGTGGGAAGAGCACTACCCGATGTTCGGGATGGCCTTAAACCTGTACATCGTCGGATTTTGTATGCCATGTATGAATTGGGGTTATTATCCGATCGCCCTTTTCGTAAATGCGCCCGCGTCGTGGGAGATGTGCTAGGGAAATATCACCCCCACGGCGATCAATCGGTCTATGAAGCCCTGGTGCGGATGGTACAGGACTTTTCCAGTCGTTATCCCCTGCTTTCAGGCCATGGTAATTTTGGCTCCGTTGATAATGACCCTCCGGCGGCAATGCGTTACACAGAAACCCGTCTGGCTGCGATTGGGGAAATCGGCATGATCGGTGATATCAGTGAGGCGATCGTTGATTTTACCAATAATTTTGATAATTCTCACCAAGAGCCCGTGGTGTTGCCCGCCCAATTGCCTTTTTTGTTGATTAATGGTTGTTCAGGGATTGCCGTAGGTATGGCGACTAATATCCCTCCCCATCACCTAGGGGAAGTGGTGGATGGCTTGATTGCTTTGATTGATAACCCCAATTTATCTGAGCAGCAATTAGGGGAAATTATTCCAGGACCAGACTTTCCCACGGGGGGAGAAATTTTAGAGACAACTGGTATTGAAGAAGCCTATCGGACCGGGAAAGGTATCATTCCCATTAGGGGTGTGGCCAAGGTGGAAAAACTTCATCTCGATACCCGACGACGCAAGGAAAGAACCGCCATTATTGTCAGTGAGTTACCCTACCAAGTTAATAAGGCAGCTTGGATTGAAAAGGTGGCAGAATTGGTTAACCAGGGGCGAATTGAAGGGATTTCTGACCTAAGAGATGAGAGCGATCGCCAAGGGATTCGGGTGGTTATTGAACTAAAACGGGAAGTTAACCCCCAGACTATTTTAGAAAAGCTCTATCACCATACGGCACTCCAGACTAATTTTGGGGTGATTTTGTTGACTTTAGTGGATAATCAGCCGCGTCAACTGTCTTTGCGCCAGATTTTAATCGAGTTTCTCAGTTTTCGGGAAGAAACCCTAACTCGGCAATATTCCCATGAGTTACAGGAGTGTCAGTCTCGACTACACCTATTGACGGGGTTTTTAAATGCCCTTGATCATCTCGATCAGGTGATTGAGATTCTGCGAAACTCTCCCGATGGTACCACGGCTAAATTACGTTTTCTTTCGGAGTTAGATATCAGTGAGCAACAGGCCGATGGTATCTTAGCTATGCCCCTACGACGCTTAACGGGGCTAGAGCAACAGAAATTAAGAACCGAATTTGAAGAAGTGCAAGGGAGAATCCAAGAATTGCAAAACCTGTTAGGCGATCGCCATGAGTTCCTCAAGGTTTTGAAAAAAGAATTACGCTCTCTCAAGCGCAAATTTGCCGATGCTAGACGTACTAAGATTATTCGCCCTATTCCCGCCACCCCACCGCCATCAATTCCTAAGGTTCAAAAAACCAAGCCACCTGCAATAGCCGCACCAACACCGACTTTACTAACCCTCTTTACTCCCCAACCTCCCCCGGAGGAGGGCATTCTCCACCTTACCTATCAAAATCGAGTTTATTGGCAAACTGAACCCGTCGCTCTCCCTTCCTCTCTCAAAAAAGCTGAGGATTTTCTTACCTATCGGCAAGCAATTAAGGGACAAGATCATTTAATGGTGATTTTGTCAAGTGGTAAAGTTTATCCCGTATTCATGGGAGATATTCCGCCCAAAGAAGCTGAAAATGTGACTCTTAGTGCTTTAATACCGGAAAAAGAACCGATCATTGCCCAAGGGTTCTTTAGTAAGGATGCTTCCTCCTTGATTTTAGTAACGGAACAGGGTAGGGTAAAACGATTACCCCTGAGTGAGCTAGAACATTTGAACCAAAGGGGACTTTCTTTAATTAAACTAAAAGAAGGCGATCGCCTACAGTATGCCTGTGGTTATCAGGAAGGGCAAGAATTAGCCCTAGCCACCAATGGGGGAAGGGTGTTGAGGCTGATGGTTAACGACGAGCAAATTCCCTTAGTGGGACGCAATACCCAGGGCAATTCCGTCTTGCGTCTACGTTATGGAGAGGTGATGGTAGGTTGTGTCTGTCTGCACCAGAAAGATTCTCTTCTATTGGTTTCTAATTTGGGCTATGGTAAACGTTTACCCATCTCTGAGCTAAGGTTTACCAATATTGGAGAAATTGGCAATCATGCCCTACAATTTAGCCATAAATCCGATGGTTTAGCGGCAATGGTGCAAGTTTTGCCCGCACAAAAAGTAGTTTTAATCACAGATCAAGGGAGGCATTTAGTGTTATCTCCCAATACTATGCCTATGTCTGGAAAAGATGGCACGGGGGAAAGTTTAGTGAAACTAAATTCCGATGAAACCGCGATCGCGCTTGTCAACTATCCACCTGAATTAGATTAGTGAATAAACCCAAATTAGATTTTAAAAGCAACCTATCTCGCAAATATCGCCAGCGTCTAGTAAAATTCTGCTCCTGGGGCTTATTAGGTGTAATTATCTTCAGTTTGGTGTTCAATCTCGCCATCAGACTCCCGAATAATAGCAAAAAGCCTGTAGATGGCATTTTAATCCTAGGAGGTAGTATTCGCAGGGAAATCTATGCTACTCAACTAGCTAGTCAGTATCCTGAGATTCCCATTCTTATTTCCCAGGGGTCCAAAGATCCTTGTAACAAAATTTTATTTCAGCGAGTAGGTGCAAGGCTTTCTAATGTTTGGCTAGAAAAATGTGCCCATTCAACCTTTGATAATTACTTTTATGCTGTCCCGATTTTAAGGCGTTGGGGGGTTCATCGGGTTAAAGTTGTCACCTCAGGAACCCATTCCCAAAGAGCGGAATACTTAGCCAAAATTCAATTAGGAAGTCACGGTATAGCCGTGGACATGGACATAGTAGCAGAAGATGGAGTTCCGGGTAATCAAGAATTTTCCGTTAAAACGGCCTTTGATGTAACTCGTAGTTTACTTTGGTCTGTAGCCAGCCAAGTAATTTTTCCCTACTGTTGGGATGTTACTGAGTTAAAAGATGTAGATATGGATGAGTGGCGAGAGAAGGGATTTGGCTGTGAGCGTCAAGGGCAAGTCTTTTAATATTAAATTTAATTATTTATAATTCTGTTCAAGGAGGTTTAGTTCAATGGATAAGTTAAGTATTTATCGGCAATATATTCAAGATTTATTGTCTAAATATCATTCCTCAGATAAGTCTGAAGCAAACTATGAATCTCAATTGATTTTTGATGAAACAAGAGATCATTATCTGTGGCTGGATGTGGGGTGGGATGAGACAAAAAGGGTTTATTTTACGGTGATACATTTTGATATAAAAGACGGCAAAATCTGGTTACAAAAAAATGCAACAGATCTAGATCCTGCGGAAGATTTAGTCGAAATGGGGGTAGAGCGTCAGGATATTATCTTGGGACTACATCCCCCTTATAAGCGTCCTTATACTAAGTATGGAGTAGCTTGATTTTTATTGAATTTAGGTTTATTTTGGGGAGGATAATCCAACTACTAAAGAACCATTCCCGTAAAGATGTGTTCATTGTACAATTAAATCGCGGGAGTTCAACTAACCAGATCCATTCCTTGAGAAAAACATGACTTCAAAATCAGCACTACAAATATGGCGAGAGAGGTGGGAATTTTTGCAACGGGAACGAGCGATCGCATCCGCTCCCGATCTAAAATTCCAATTAGAACAGCAAATTGAGGAATGTCAACAGGCGATCAAACAATTAGAACAAAACCCTAAAAGCTCTGAAATCACTCTCCCGTTATCCCTCACTAACATAGAACATCCGAGCGGAACAGTACAGCTAACCTCCCAATTCTATATCAAACGAGAACCTTGGGAGTCGCGCTCTTACCAAGAGATGGAAAAAGTCGCAGGATTAGTTCGTATCAAAGCCCCCCGACAGATGGGAAAAACCTCTCTCCTAGCCAGAATACGAGATCATGCAGAAGCAGACGGCTACCGGATAGCTACTTTAGACTTCCAAGGAACCGAAGCCGCTATTTTTGAGGACTTAAACCAATTTTTAAAGCGATTTTGTGCCATCATCAGTCGTAAGGTAGGAATAGAGACGACAAGGATCAAAGAATTTTGGGATGACGACCTATTCGGACCCAAGGAAAACTGTAACAATTATTTTGAGGAATGTATACTTGCGGGTTCCAACGTCCCTTTATTTTTGGGAATAGATGAACTAGACCGCATTTTTCCCTACAACGAAGTGGCCAAGGAATTTCTCGCCCTTTTGAGAAACTGGAATGAGCAAGCCAAAGTTGACCAAACTTGGGCCAAGTTACGGATGGTCATCGTTCACTCCACAGAATCCTATGTGGTAATGGATACAAACTCTTCCCCCTTTAACGTGGGATTAGAGATAGCACTCAAGGAATTTACCAAAGAACAGATACTAGATTTAGCCACACGACACGGGTTAAACTGGGGCGATGGCGAAGTGGAGGAGCTCATGGGAATGGTGGGGGGACATCCCTACCTAGTGCGATTAGCCCTGTATCATATAGCCCAGGGGGATTTTACCCTAGCTCAACTCCTCAATAAAGCCCCCACGGATGGGGGAATCTATGGGGAACATCTGCGGAGACACCTGTGGAACTTGCAGCAACATCCAGAATTGGCAGAGGCGTTGCAAAAGGTAGTCAGCAGCGATCGCCCTGTACTTTTACAAGCGATACTTTCCTTTAAACTAAATGGCATGGGCTTAATCAATCTGCAAGGGAACGATATCACCCTCAGATACCCTCGTTTGTACCGTCCTTATTTTAGTGAGTGCTTGGGGAAAAACCGATGAATCAGTCACAAACTAACTATCGCTATCAAGTTGGGGGCTCCTTACAGCCAGATTTTCCCGCCTATGTTGAAAGGGAGAGTGATGATCTGCTTTATACAGCCCTCAAGGATGGAGAATTTTGCTATGTGTTTAACTCCCGCCAGATGGGTAAGTCTAGTCTGATGGTACGAACCAAAATCCGCTTAGAGGCCGATGGGATAGCCTGTGCTGTGCTGGATTTTTCCGCAAAAGATAAAAATAAAGATAAAGAGCAAGCTCCTAAGTGGTATAACGGCATTATCAACCTTCTGAACCGTAAGTTCAAGCTATTGAGCAATATTGCCACTTGGATCAGAGAAAGGGATTATCTGTCTCCTGTTGAGCGATTGGAAGAATTTATTGAAACAGTCATGCTTCCCCAGATAGCTCAACCCATCGTTATCTTTATTGATGAGATTGACAGTACCCTCAATTTACCTTTTACTGATGACTTTTTTGCTCTCATTCGCTCTTGCTACAACAAACGAGATAATCCTGATTACCGTCGCCTCACTTTTACCCTATTAGGTGTAGCTACTCCCACCGAGCTAATTGGGGATGCCAAGCGCACACCCTTTAATATTGGTAAGGCGATCGACCTCAAAGGCTTTAAGCTAGAGGAAGCTCAACCCCTAGCAGCAGGATTGGCGGTCAAAGCTGAAGATACCCAAGCAGTCTTAGGGGAGATTATCAAATGGACAGGAGGGCAACCCTTTTTAACCCAGAGACTTTGCCTTATGGTGGTAGACTCGGTTTCCTTTATATCTTTAGGTAGGGAAGCCCCAGAAATCGAAAAGTTAGCCCGCTCCAAGATTATTCAAAATTGGGAATCCCAAGACGAGCAGGAGCATTTAAAAACCATTAAAAACCGACTGCTCAGTAACGAGCAAAAAGCGGGGTACTTACTGGAGCTATATCGGCAAATTCGCCAAACAGGAGAGCTACCTTCTCAGAATACCTCCGAAGAGGGGGAATTACAGTTAACGGGGCTAGTGGTGAAGCGAGATGAACACTTAAGGGTTTACAATCCCATCTATTCACAGGTTTTTAACGAAAGTTGGATAGATGAGGAGTTAGGTAAGCTACGCCCCTATTTTGAGAGTTTTCGCGCTTGGGTGGCCTCTGGAGAAAAGGATGAATCTAGATTATTGCGGGGAGAAGCGTTAGAGGAGGCTCAAACGTGGAGTTTGGATAAAAATTTAAGTTATGAGGATAAGCAGTTTTTAGCCGCTAGTCAGCAGCAGAAAATTGAGGAAGAAATTCAAGCAGCAGAGAAGGAAGCGGAATTAGAACGGGAAAAGCAAGGCAGAGAAGCAGCAGAAAAAGCAGAACGCATTCAGGCTGAGGCGAATCGGAAAGCTAAACGTCGAATACGCATTGGTAGCATTGTTTTAGGATTGGCACTGTCGGGGGCGGCTATCTGTGGAGTCTGGGGGTTTCAAGAAGGACAAAAAGCCACTCAAGCGATAAAAGAAGCATCGGACGCTAAAGAGCAAGCTAAAGAGCAACGAACCCTTGCTAATCAAGCCAAAGGAGAAGTTCAACAACAACAACTCACATTAAAATCTACAACCCAAAATCTGAAGGAGCTAAACCAGCGATTCCAAGGGGTAGAAACACAGCGAAAGACAGCAGAAACTAGATATAAAGCAGCACAAACCCAAGTCCAACAGGCACAAGTCCAGTTAACTTCGGCTCAAAACCAGCAGAGAAAAGCACAAGAAACCGCCCGCAGTGAAGGGATTAAATCCCAAAAGGCTCAAGCTGAGGTTCTAGTTGCCCAAAATAAACTTAATCAGGCCAAAATAAACCTTGATACAGCAGAAAAAGCCAAAAAAGAAGCTGAAACTGCTACCAAAAAAGTAAGAGATGACAAAAAACAAGCCGACTTGGTTTATGCCAACATCAATGAAGAAATTAAAACCGCTCAAAACCTAGGGCAACTTGCTGGAGAGTTGCAAGACAAAGGCAAAACCGATGATTCCAATGAAGCACTCAGGCAAGCTGGCTTATCTTTTAAAGTAACAGACCACAACTTAAAACAGGCATTGCTGTTAGCAGGGACTTCTCAAGCATATCTATCCCTCGAAAACCAAGAACAGGCACAAAAATCAATTGAAGAAAGCCAGACTTCTTTGGCAAAAGCTGTTAAAGATAACAAAACCTCTGAGCAAGTCACCGTTCTAGTTTATTCTACCCAAGGTCAATTGAGCATAGCCCAACAGAAAATTAAGGAGGCTATAACATCTTACCAAAAGGCCTTTAGAGCTTTAAAAGCCAGTCAATACGATCCATACAATCCCAATATCTCCCCCAAAATTATCACCGAAGAACAAGTAGAAACAGTACATCGACAATTACTTGAGTTATTAGGTAATGGCCAAACACAAGATAACCTTAAGAGTGAGGTGGAGCAATCTTTTAAAAATCATTATGTTGCTAAGGAAACTCAAAACATCAAAGAACTCGAAACACTTTTGAAAAATAAAAATTGGCAAGAAGCAGACCAGAAAACTTTTGATGCCCTGCTTTCCTCAGCTTACTCCAAAGATGTTGGAGGTTTCTATTGGTCTAATGTGTCCTGCCCTGCTCTACGGCAGATTGATCAACTTTGGGTTGATAACTCCAAGGGTGTCTACGGTTTTAGTGTACAATTGGATATATATAAAAAAACAGGCAATCCGATAGGAGACTATAATGAGGAAGCCTACCGACGCTTTGGGCAGGAAGTGGGGTGGAACGTGGATAATAGATGGTTACAACATAAAGAGAAGGAATGGGGGGAGCCTAAAATAAAAGGACACCTCCCGAGTGATCAAAAAGGATGGGGGAGGGAGGGTGGTGAGGGTAGGATACAAAATTACTTCTTTTCTCGCGCTGCGTCTTGTGAATTGTAGCATATAAAGCTTACAGGATTTTGTAAACAATTATTAACAGGTAATTTTCGACGAAGCCATGCGGGTTCTGGGTTTTCGATACCTGGCACCGCGGGGTCAGCCACTCGCCCCCCGATTTTTTTGTAGTATGCTCCCTGCTACTTGAGGGTTGTAACAGTTGGCAAAGATGAACTGATCTGCCACTTCCACAATTTCTGGACTATTAGCTTCCCACTCATCCCAGATGGATAGCTGCCCCCTCGGTGCTTTCTTACCTTTTTTCGTAATCTTCATCCCCGCAAGTAATTTACTACCCCATTGGTTTCGTTTTTCTGGCTTCGGCTTGGGTTTGTACCTTTTGCAGAAACCCCGATACTTTTCGGCACACTCATCTAGGGTTTCCTCTATTTTGACAGCTAGGTCGCTATTGCCACAGCGCGATCGCTTTTCGATCTCACCGTTCGGATTAGCATAAATCTAAACCATCTGGGTATACAGTCCGCGCAAAATCAGCCACATTGTAAAGTTTTATGAAGATCAAAAAATGAAGTGTAGCAGGGAAAAAATTTTTAAAGTTTAGCATTTTTCCCTTATTCCCCCATTTCATCTTAGCCTTTCCAGTAATTGCTCCCTTGAGAGGTCTGTTAGGGCTAGAAGTAACTGAGTGCGCTCTGATGGGGGGAGTTGGATGATCTTTTCTATCGCTTCGGATAATTCCGAATCCAGAGTAACAAATTTTCCTTCTAGAAGACTTGTTACTATAAAACGCTGCCCATCTAGGTTTCCCTCTTGGCGACCCTCTTGGCGACCCTCTTGGCGACCTTCTTGGCGACCTTCGAGTTTCCACTCTTCCCTTTGCTTAAGATATGCTGGTGACAAGTTCATGACAATCTCCTGCTCCTCAATAGTTTTATTATCTCTCATTTCTAAATTTTTTCGCCAGTTTGATAATATTTCTAAAAGATTTTCCTTGTAAGGATTATTGGCTGGGAGATCGACTAACTCCTCTACAGCTTGTCTCTGGACATTGCCTCTTCCTAGCACCCTCAACCATAACGTTTCCTCTACTGTCGGTAGCTGATGAATAACAATTAGGGCTGTTCTGAAAATAGGGGATAAGAAATAGATTCCTCTAGTCCAATTTTCTAACTCTGACTCCTTGGCTCCCGCTGCCTCAATTATCCTTGAAGAACAAGTCGGGGTGAGAATCCAAAGGCTTGGCGGTTCAGGAAGAGGGGAACTGTCTTCTTTTCGTTTAGCTTCCCTGATAAAATCACTGTGAGCAATTAATAATTTTGAGATGCAGCTACGAATATCATTGTCATCAATGGGGTTTCGATAGGGTTCAAAGAGAGAAATGCCACCCACCATTTTTCCTAAGATTCCTAAAGGTATATCTGGAGGCAAAGGCAATGGCGATGCTTCAAACCAAATATCAACTTCTAGGACTTCACTTTTGAGTTTTTGGCTCTTTTTAACGCTTCCTAAAGGTGATAGTAGCTCCTCCAGATATTCCTTAGCAAATTGGTCGTGAACCTGTCGGGTCATTATTTTTATAATAAGGTTTTTATTCGAGAATGTTATTATTGTATCAAATTTAAGACTAGGCAGGAAGTTATTTTAGCATTGGCGAAAAAAGGGAGATTTAAACACCTCCCCAAGGGATAATTAAAAGGGAATATCATCTAAATCTTCATCGCTAACTGTACTAGGAACGGGAACTAGGGGAGCAAAGGTATTTTCATCTTCTTCTACAAAAGCAGTATACCCTTGACTAGGTGCGGGTTCACTGGGGGGCTGTTTAGATTTATAAGCATCCATAGAGACTAAATTCTCCACGGGTTTTGGAGGCTCAGATTGGGTTTCCGTCATGGCTGAATCTAGACGAAAAATCCTAGAAACAACTAATTCAGCCCGTTTTTCCTTAAATCCCTCCGGTCTATCCAGGGTATTCATGGATAAACGTCCCTCTATAACCACGCGATCGCCTTCATTATAACTTTGGGAAACTTCGGTTCCCAATCCTCCCCAAGCCACTACCTTAAGAGTAGAAGCAGGATCTTCCGGGCGAAACCCCTCAAACTCTACGAGCATTTGGACAAAGGGGGTTTGATCATTCTGGGTGTAACGTAATTCTGGGCTGCGAATAATTTTCGCCATCAAAATACAACTGTTCATTTTTTTCCTCCTGGGCTTAGGAATTGGCTATCATTATTATAGGACAACTGTACCTTTAGTAGGAAATTCCTGCTTCTTTCCACCGATGGAGGGCTTCACCGAGGCGATCGCAATCGGCAATTAGGCTAATCCGCATATACCCTTCTCCTCCCGTACCGAAAGCATTACCAGGAGTCACCACTACCCCAGTTTTTTGTAAGAGGTTGAGGGAAAAATCCGTCGATCCCATACCCCTAGGTACAGGAACCCATAGATACATGGTGGCACGGTTCGGTTCAACAGACCAACCTAAATGGGACAAACCTTCTAAAAAGAAGTCGCGGCGTTGACGGTATCTATCCTGTACTTGCTTGATATACTCATCCGGTAATTGGAGAGCAGTTTCGGCAGCTTTTTGGACGACGGAAAAGATCCCATAGTCTAGATTAGTTTTTAAAGTGCGTAGTCCTTGGATAATATCGGAGTTACCCACCACAAAACCCACACGCCAACCTGCCATATTATAGGTTTTAGAAAGAGTATGAAACTCGACACTAATATCTTTTGACCCTTCTATTTCTAGCAAACTGGTGGGACGATAGCCATCGAAGGCTAATTCTGCATAACAGAGATCATGAACTAGCATAATCTCATAATGACGAGCAAAACTTACCACCTCTTCAAAAAACTCCCTAGGGGCGGTGGCTGTAGTTGGGTTGCTAGGATAGTTAAAGTAAAGAATCTTTGCTCTTTGCGCGACATCTTCAGGAATGCTCGTTAGATCGATCACCCAATTTTGTTCTGGTTTAAGGATAATTGGATAAATAGTAGCTCCCGCAATCATCGGTCCGCGAAAATGGGCAGGATAGGAAGGGCTCGGTACTAATACTATATCCTGGGGATTGACGTAAGCAAGTGCCAAATGGGTTAAACCTTCCTTAGAGCCTAGGAGGGGTAAGGCTTCGTTATCAGGATTAAGCTCTACCCCATAACAGCGTTGATACCAGTCGGTAATGGATGCACGAAAACTGGCGGTGCCTTCAAAGGGTGGGTAGCCGTGATATTGAATATTAGAAAATGCCTCAATTGCGGCTTGAATTACCGGAGCAGGAGCATAACCATCAGGGTTTCCCATCCCTAAATCGATCAGATCGATTCCCTCTTTCCGAGCGTTAGCTTTTAATTCATCTAGGCGAGCAAAGACATAGGGGGGTAAACTTCTTAGGCGATCGGCACGGCTATTTATCCAGTTGACACTCATTGTGTTGTGGGGTTTGACCAGAATATGTAAATAGTTATTATCTCATAGGTTAGCAATTACTGACAAAGCCTGTTCTAACAAGACTCGATTGGAAGTTGCCAATACCTCTGTACTGTCTCGCTTTAAAGGCTTACCCTGCCAATCGGTTATACATCCGCCTGTTCCCTCAATAATAGGAATTATCGCGCAAAAATCGTAATATTTTAGGTCAGATTCCAAAATAACCAAAGGCATTGCTCCCCAACCCGAAGCCAGCGCCATGTAGTTATAACAATCTCCCCCAAAAGCCTGACGTTTACAGACTTGTTGCAGACGATGGGAGATTAACCGTTGACGCTCTGTGATAAACATGAGGGGAGTAGTCGCATTTAAGCAAGCATTTTGGAGTTGACTATCGCTTTCTAGGTTATAGGGATTAGTTAAAATAACCTGATTGAGAAGGGTTTTTTGTCCTACAACTCCCGTCCATCTTTCCCTAAGTATGGGCTGATTAACTATCCCTAAAAGGGTTTTATCTGTGTTACCCTCTACTAAACCGATAAGGGTACCAAAAATAGGAAATCCTTTAGCAAAGGAAGATGTACCATCAATGGGATCTAATACCCAATACCTACCACTATCCGAGGCAATATCTTCCCCCTCTTCCCGAATTACACCATCTTGCGGGGCTTCTTGGCGTAATATCTCCACCATAGCCGCTTCCGCTTCTATATCTGCTAGGGTGACAATAGAGGAAACCATACCCTCCTTTGTCTGGGTTTGTAGGTGAGCATGGCGGAAGTATTTAGCAATAATTTCCCCGGATACATCTGCCAACTTGTGGGCAATTTTAAGACTATTTTCTAGCTCCATTGTTACTAAATAAGTAGGTAGGTGTTAAAAACTGTCAGATCCCCCCGCCTATCGGCACCCCCCTTAACAAGGGGGGCAGGGGGGATCGAACGCGCAATCTATCTTCGATTTAATTATAACCAGTTACTTAATCTCTTTAATAGTTTCTAGAAGTCGGTCAGTTTCGGCATCAGTTCCTACGGAAATTCTCACATAGTCCTTAATGCGTGGATGATTGAAGTATCTAACTAAAACCTGACGCTCTTTGAGTTGGCTATAGAGAGCTAATGCTGTAATAGATGGGGGAGAGGCTAGCACAAAATTAGCTTCTGAATCAAACACAACAAAGCCCAACTCCCTTAAAGATAAAGTCAGACGATTACGGGTAAGGCGTACCTTTTGCCAAATTTCTTGAAAATGACTATGACAGTTAAAAGCTCCCTCGGCTAAAGTTTGGGCGATTCTGTCTAAATTATAGGAATCCCTAACCTTATTCATTTGCTCAATAATGTTCGGGGAAGCAATACCAAAACCCACCCGCATCCCTGCTAAACTATAGCTTTTGGACATAGTGCGGGAAATAACCACATTTTCGTACCTAGTCAAAAAATCCAGATGATGCTCATCGGAGAAATCCACATAAGCCTCGTCAATTACCACAATACCCTGAGCTTGGGAACAGGTTGCTTCTAGATACTCTCTAGGGATATGTTTCCCTAGGGGAGGATTAGGAGAAGCGAGAAAAATCAACTTAGCATCAGGGCAAACAATCGGCTGATCTAACTCAAATTTTTCATTAGTAGTAAACTCAATAATATTCGCCCCATGAACTCGGGAAATAGTCGGATAGAGGGAATAGGTAAGATCCAAACAAGCGATACTTTCCCCTGGATTGACAAAGGTTCTTAGCACCACATTGAGAATATCATCGGAGCCATTACCCGCAATGATTTGCTCCGGATTAACCCCCCAGACTGAGGCTGCTGCTTGGCGCAATTTACGAGCGATAGGATCTGAATATAACCTTACTTTTTCTAACTCTTTTTCTAGCCCATTAAAAACTTCCCTAGGCGGTGGGTAGGGGTTTTCATTGGTGTTGAGCTTGGTATAACCATCGCCTTGGGGTTGTTCCCCTGGGGTATAGGCGGGAGTTTGACGAACACTATCACGGAACACTAGCATGGGAGATTATCGAGATATTTCTGCAATTTTTCTAGTATAGCAGGGAATTGATGAACCTTTAGGGAGCCTTTTTAAATTTCCAATCTTTTATTTTCCAAGTATTGCGGTCCCAGGGGGTTAATTCAAAACCATCTAAACGGGAACTAATGGCCACAACGTCGGCGCGGTGTACTAGAGGAACAACGACAAAATCATTAATTAATAAGTCATTCATTTTGATGAACATCTGCTGTCTTTTTTGTGGATCTAGCTCTTGATTTGCAGCTTGCCAAAGTTTATCATATTCGGGGTTGCAATAACGAGAATAATTATCCCCCGCCCAGTTATTAGATTTTTGGGGAATACTCCCACAGGTATTGGTTTTAAAATAGGTGCCTGGATCGGGAACACTATTACCGGTGGTAAACATTTGTAAATCTGCATAAAACTTTTCTACGGTGTCGTTGTTCCCAGGATCACTGGCAAAGAAGACACTAGGATCGATCGCTTTCAATTCTACACCCACTCCTATAGCTTGCAATCCTTGCTTGACAATTTCTTGGGTTTTTTGTCGGAGGGGATTTACTGATGTTTGGAAAACTATCTGCATTTCTACTCCTTTTTTATCCCGTACACCATTGCCATTACTATCTACCCAACCCGCAGCATCTAAAAGTTTTTTGGCTTTGGCTAGGTCAAAGTTATAGCTAGTGTTAGGGGAATAATATTGCTTCGGTAAAACAATAAAATTGGGTGTTGTTCTACCCGTAATACCGTAGAGTTGTTGGACAATGGTATCTCGATCTATCGCTAAAGAAAAGGCTTGACGAACTTTTATATCTGCAAAAAAAGGATGGGGATTATCTTTGTTGGATCTTTCTCCGGATGCAGTGGCTTTATTAGGATCACTAAAATTGAATAAAATTCGTTCCACTAAAGAGCCATATTCTGAGATTAATTGACCTTTCCCAGAGGCTTGTAGGTCTTTTAATATGGGAGCTTCAACTTGTAAATTGTAGGCATAGTCTGCTTCTTGGGTTTGCAAAACAGAACGGGCACTAGCGGTAGCATCTCCCCCACCTTTTAATTCAATCTTTTTAAATCCTTCGGGATTAGGATCTCTAAAATAAGGATTGGGTTGATAGATAACCGTGTCCCCTGGTTTAAATTCCATCACCTTATAAGGACCGGTACCTACGGGTAGTAAATTAGCAGGGGCGGAACGGGCTTTTTCCCCATTAAAGTTAGCGTAGAGATGGCGAGGTAAAATCATCCCTTCTGTACCGACAAGGATGGATGCCCAACCAGGATTAACTCCTTTAAAATTAACCTTAACGGTATAATCGTCAAGGGCTTCTACACTTTTGACCGTCTCGTAGTTCCCCGCACTGGTGGAGCCGGTTTTGGGATTGGTAATAAATTGGTAGGTAAAGACTACATCTGCGGCGGTAAAAGGCTGGCCATCGGACCATTTAATGCCTTTTTTTAGTTTCCACGTCACCGATTTACCGTCAGGGGCAGCTTGGGGGATTTCTGCGGCTAGAAAAGGTACTAATTCCCCGTTTGCGTCGTAACTAGCCAAGGGCTCTAGGGTGATACGGCTGGCTTCGGAATCTTTAAAACCCGTAGAGAGATGGGGATTCAGGATAGTAGGCGCTTGCCAATAGAGGAGCTTAAGAACTTCTGTATTAGTTGAGGCATTGTTACAGCCACCAAAGAGGAGGGTACAACCCAAGGAAAGAAGTAACAGAGGCCAAAAAAGCGATCGCAAGGCTAAAAACTCCCAGAAATATCTAAGTAGGTAGGTGTTAAAAACTGTCAGATCCCCCCGCCTATCGGCACCCCCCTTATTAAGGGGGGCAGGGGGGATCGAATTTAATTATAATCAGTTACTTACTGAGTCCCCATTCTAATCTGCTTAGAGATCATCTGGGGGTGGTCCGACTTCGGGCATTGGTCTTTGGGAGCGTCGTTCCTTCATCACTTGGGCCATTTGGGAGCGTTGGCTAGGAGTAAGAACTTGGCGAATTTCTAGCATATTTTCAAAGTTAAGATTAGCTAGTTCTTGCCGTAATTCAGTAATTTTTTGATGTTTAGCTATTAATTCCTTATCCGTACTGTTTCCCGCCATCAGGGTTTGTAATTCCTCCTGATTGGTACGAATCTGCTGCCGTAGTCCCTCTATTTCCGAACGATGTTTTTGGCGAATGCTGGCAATCTTTTGTTTTTGTTGGGGGGTAAGATTGAGTTTTTCTAAAATCTCTTGTCGATTAGCCCGTCTGGAATTTTGAGATACAGTCTGGGCTTCTACGGAACCGTTATTTGTGGCTACTATACCAGAGCCGAGAAGAAAGAGAGCGAGTATTAGGGATGAAGTTGTTTTTAGTAACATTTTTTATAATCTCCTGTAAGGATGTCGTCAAAGTCTCGCTTCACGACAATTATAGCGGAAGCAACTTGTTGTAGTAGGATAGATTAGCCGAACTCAATAGAACCATGCTCTCTAATAATTCTGAAATTTATCCTGTGCGTTGGCAAGAAGATCGGGTTGTCCTTATTGATCAAACCCGTCTCCCCAATGAATGCACCCTTGTAGAAATCAGCCGTTGTCATGATTTAGCCGAGGCGATTAAATCTATGATTGTCAGAGGAGCTCCTGCCATTGGAGTAGCTGCTGCCTACGGGATGTATTTGGGTGCTAGGGAAATAAAAACCGACAATACTCAGGAATTTCACCAAGAATTAGCAAAAATAGCCCAACTGCTGCGAGATACCCGTCCTACTGCGGTTAACTTGTTTTGGGCAATAACGAGAATGTTAAAAACTGCCAATGAAACCCCCGGTACCGTGGAGGAAATTACCGCAGCTTTACTCAAAACAGCCCAAAGTATTCAAACTGAAGATGTACAAACCTGCAAAGCCATCGGACAGAATGGCCTTTTAGCATTACCCCAACAACCAGCTAAATTAAGAATCCTCACCCATTGCAATACGGGCTCTTTGGCTACTGCCGGTTATGGTACGGCGTTGGGAGTAATTCGTGCGGTAAAATCGGCGGGTCGCTTAGAAAGAGTCTATGCTGATGAAACTCGCCCCCGTCTCCAAGGTGCTAAATTAACCGCCTGGGAATGTGTACAGGAAAATATCCCCGTCACGGTAATTACAGATAATATGGCGGCTCACTGTATGAAAAAGGGCATGATTGATGCGGTAATTGTGGGAGCGGATAGAATCACAGCCAGGGGGGATACAGCTAATAAAATCGGCACCTATGCCTTAGCAGTTGTTTCTAAAATGCACCAAGTTCCTTTTTTTGTAGCTGCTCCTTTATCTACCGTTGATTTTGATCTCACCGATGGGGAAGATATTCCCATTGAAGAACGCGATAGTGCGGAAATTTATCAAGTCGGGAAAACTCGCATTTGTCCTGAAGGGGTGGATTTTTATAATCCTGCCTTTGATGTCACCCCTGCTGAGTTGATTACGGGAATTATTACTGAGCTAGGTACTGTTAAGCCAGAGGATTTATTATCTCTTAAACCTTAATGAATAGTTATGATGTGGTCATTGTTGGGGCAGGTCCTGCGGGGGGTCATTGTGGGCGATCGCTTGCCAAATCTGGTTATAGTGTTTTAGTATTAGAACAACACCAAGATTTTAGCAAAAATAATTTTTCTAGTGCCGCCAGCCCCTTAGAAATCCTTAAAGACTTCCAGTTACCTGAAACCGTTGTAGCAAGTTATTGGCAGAATCTAGAAATTGTTACTACTAATATTAAACGCAGTTGGCAAGGGAAATATCCTTTAGGGATAGTTTTAGATTTTGCCAAGTTTAGGGAGTTTTTAGCCCAAGAGGTTGTAGATAATGGGGGCAAGGTTTGGCTTGGTTGTCGTTATTTGAATTATCGAAAAGAAGCAGATAAAATATTAGTTTCTGTTCGGAATAAGCAAGGGGAAATTTTAACTGTTGTTACTAAGGTTTTAGTAGATGCAACGGGATTTGCAAGGGCGGTTATGTATGCAAATAAAAAAGATAAACCTAGTTTTTTAAAGGCGGTAGGTATTGAATATTTAGTTAAGGTTGATCCCCAGATTCATCAAAAATATGCCGACTCTTTAATTTTTTTTCTAGGACATAAATGGAGTCCGAAGGGTTATTCTTGGATTTTTCCTATGGATAATTATCAATTGAAAGTAGGTTCAGCTTGGTTAGAAGGTGAGCATAAATATGTTGATAATGTCAAGCCTTTAAGGTTATATATTGAGAGTATTTTAGAAGATTATATGGGTACAAAAGAGTATAAATTAATAGAAACCCATGGCTCTATTTTAGAATATTCTGTTGGGCTAAAAGATCTGTATTATAAAGATAATAATATCATTGCCATAGGGGATGCAGTATCTACGGTAAACTTTTTGGGTGGTGAGGGGATTCGCCACGCTTTGCGAGCTTCGGAAATTGCCCAGGATTATATCGAGAAATATTTAGAGAATAAAATCTCGGATTTTCAGGACTATCCCCAAGCTTTAAAAGCCCATTTTTTACCGCAATGGAATCTCTCAGAGCAACTGAGCCGAAAAGTATTTTTGGAGTATAGCGATCGCAGAATTGATCAAGGAGTTAGTTATCTTAAGTATTTGTCCTTCCAGGATATTTTGGACATTTTGTTTTACTACAGGTTTGAGAAATATACCAAGGGTTTAAAGGGGTTTATTTGGCAAAAATTTAAACAACTTTGGCAATTATTTAGGTGATATCAAATCTGGGTAATCAGTGGCACTATAAATTCAGTTTCCTACCAATTAAACTGAATCCTGCCGACCGCCTTCTTATTTTGCTTCCATAAACCTTTGAAGTTGTTGACTTTCCATTTCCAAAACACGACGAGCAAAATCTGGATCTCGATCCAGAAATTCATCAAAGGTATCTACAGAAATTGCTAAAATACGGGTAGCATCATCGTCCGCAATAATCGTATTTTTTGAGTCACTGCGAGTCAAAACTTCTAACTCATCTAGGGTTTGCCCTAAGGGAAGTTTTTCTACTCGTACTTCTTCCCCTTCGGAATAGAAATGGATTTTTGCATCTCCTGCCATTAACAATAGCAACTCTCGGCAAGTATCCCCTGAATCTGTAATTACCTCCCCAGTGGAATAGGTTTTGACTTCCGCACGATTAGCAAGGGCAATTAGGGTTTCACTTTGCATCCGATTAAAGAAATTGCTATTAAATAAATATACCACTTTCTCTAACACTGGAAAGCTTACTAACGGTGGCTGCTGCTCAGATAGGGAGAGAAGAGTTTTAGCAGTTTCTTTGAATAAAGGTGAGTTGTGTTCATTAGATCCATCTCGCGCGATCGCCTTACTTCTTTCAATATCTAGTTGGGAGATAAGATAAAGAGCACTTGTTTGAATTAGAGGATTTTGATCGTAAATTAGAGGTTCTAAAAAGCCCAAAATATCTTCAGAAGAATAATCAAGAGAGCAAGAAATAGATTGTCTCTGTAAGGGGTTTAAACTATCTAATATCTCCACAGTAAGCCGATCTTGCCAGGTTTTTTCCGCCAATAACTCTACCAGAGTAAGGGGTGCTAAATTTCCCAAGGATTGGGCAAGGGCGATCGCCTCTGGCTCCGATGGCAGTTTTTCTAGTATTTCTAGAATGGTTTGTACAATCAAGCTTTTTTTATGATGAATACTGTCTTGCAATAGCATTAAAACTGGTTTGTGATCGTTTAATATCCCTTGATGTAGCCCATGATAACAGGCGATTAAAGGTGGTAATTGTGCCAGCAAAAATTCTCCTCTTCGCAGGTTGGCAGCTTCGGGAGAAATGCCTTCCAAAATCGAGTTTTCTTCCTGGGTGGTAATGGAATATTGGCGACGCAAAGCAAGAATTTCTGGATCATTTTCGTCAAGTTGTTTTTGCTGTAATACCATGAGTCGCTCTAGGGATTTGCGGTAGCCCGTTAAGCGAATTTGATTTTCTAAACTTCTAGGTCGGTTAGGATTAAAAAGTTCTGGATCTTCAACACCTAGTTCTTCTAAAACCTTACGGTGCTCATCATCCTTAATACCCAACTCTTGCCGTAATTGCTGTAAAACTTCTAGGCTACTAGAGTAATTTACATATCCTTCCTCTAATACCTCTCGCACAACACCTTTATAGGCTTCATGTCGTTTTTCCTTGGTAAATCCGGGTAAAACTCGCGCCAAAATATAGATTTCATGGGTGTTTAAATCATTCAAAGAACGTCCTTCTAATAACTCTGCAAAATTGATCTGCAATTTATCTAGTTGCTTACGAAAACGACCAGCTAAATTTTCCCTAGAATATAGTTCTGGAGTTCTGTACCAAGTCCTATGAAGCCAAAGGGTACTCAGTGTAATAAGACTTAAATCATAAATATATTGAACCCAAAGCGGCAACAGCCGCACCAAAGGACGACCAGCAAAGACAAAGAAGAAATTAAAAATTCCAAAAGTGCAGATGGTAAAAACCCGATGACGAAGGATTTCAGGAGTTAATTTAAGAGCGCGTGCGCGACTATAGGCTTTTGCCTGTTTTTCTAGCCAAGGACCCAACTGATAACCCACAAAAGTTGTCACACCTAAGGTAAGGGGAACAGCAAACAATTTAGGAATATTAATTACTTGTCCAAATAGATAAAATCCAGGGTTTAATAGGGAGGCAAGTTGGTCAGTATCTCTAATCCATGCACCGGAAAAGTAATAGTCCCAATTTCCCGCATATAGATAGGAGTAAACAAAATAGCCAATCACTAACCCAACATAACCATAACGAAGAAATGATTCTTCAGGCTTATTCAAACCATCCCAATAGGCTCGCTCCGAGTCGATATCTATACAGGGGTTTTGACAAGCAACACAGGCGCTCTGCTCCTCACCATCGGGTAAAACGGTACGACACATAGATTGAGTGATTTTTTCCTCGCTAGTATGGGCTTGACTGCTCAATAATCCTGCGGGTTCGCTAAAAACGCGCTGCACCGGAGCCATAGGACAGAAATACTGACACCAAGATTTGCCCCCATACAGATAACCAACGGTGACAGCACAGGCAATGGTAAATAACAACCACAGGGCTAAAATTAGGCGATCGGCATTAAAAAACAAAATTCGTCCGCACAATCCCACAAAAAGCCAAGCAAACTGGACGTAGGGATAATTTTTACCTAACCAAGAATCTGCTTTGACTTTTGCCAGTTCATAACGTACTTTACCCGTTTTAGCATTTTCCCGTTTCAGTTGTCGTTGCCAACCCAAGGCGCGAGGAATTTGGGATAAAAAGGACAAAGGGCAAATGCGTCGCCAAACTTCATGGCCAAACACCAAGAGAATGAAGATAGCCGAAGGCACGATCGCTCCCCAAAACAAGGTTGTACCCAAGGGATAGGGTTGTTCTACTAAGCATTGTCCTTGTACTTTAATACATTCACTGGGCAACCGTAGAGGACTCCAAGGATGATTTGGTTCGGTCAGTACCGCAGTCCAAGGATCGTAAAATAAGGAGGCAATGATTCCTAGCCAGCCAATTGTCAGTATCCAGCGAATCAGGTGCATTCGCCGTTCTGGTATTTGTGCAAAGTTCAACATAGATAAATTTTTTTTAATATGGATCTCTGCTTGCCTTTGATTATAAACTCATTTCTGGTGTTTGTGTATTTGTGCAAGGGTCAATATGGATAAAATTTTTAAATATAGATCATAGATATATGCTTGTTTTTGATTATAAACTCATTTTTAGGTAGCGGGTACTTCGGCAGATTGTGGTTGATACTGTAATCTAAAAAATTAAACCGGCAATTTTACAGAAAACTTATTCCGTATTCCATTATTTTGCACTGATTGGTAATGTGCTAAAGCTGATTCTGCATCTGCTATACGCAAATCTAGTTCAATACGACTAACCGCATTGGTTACACTATGTTCCCGCATCTGAGAAGCTAACCGAACTACTTTCTCAAGCCTGATAGAAAAAGTTTTAGCATCTCGTCTGAGTAATTTTAGCCTTTGGTTTATCTGATAACAATTAACATAAAATGTAGCAAATAATAGAGCAAAAATCAAAAATTTTATATTAGGGTTTATAGCCTTAAGGTAGGGAAAAATAACGAAAAAAATACCCGCAACAGTCAGCCACATTAAAAAAGTCAAAATCATTATAGAAATATTATTCTCTCCCTGCTCTATTTGATCACATATCTTAAAAACCTTATGTGAGTATTCCATAAGTAGTGAAAGGAGAACTTCTCTATCTTTCGAGTTATAAAATTGCTCCAATTCGGTAGACATCGCTTCATGGAAAGCTTCAAGGGGACTATCAACCCCAGTCTAGCACCATCTGTAAGTCTTTGGCGGAGTTACTGAAATCTTGGATTGGTGTTAAAATGAGCCTAGCTCAAGTCAAAAACTATGGATAATATCTATATTCCCCATCTTCTCAAAGCCCCAGACCGGAAACGCTCCATCCCCATCGACGAAATGATAGAAGGGATGGAAACCCTAACTCCTGTGCGCGGTACCTTGGTGATTCGCCATGGGGGAACCTTTTTGGAACTCGTTATTAAAGCCGAAACGATTATAACTTTAAGCTGCGATCGCTGTTTACAACAATTCAATCAACGCCTAGCCTTGGAAAATTCAGAAATAATCTGGCTAGAAGCAGAGGACAAAGACAAACACTACCCCTTAGAAAGAGAAGTAGCTTGGGAAGACCTCTCAGAAACCCTATCCCCGGAAGGACATTTTGCCCCCGATCTCTGGGTATATGAACAATTGTCCCTAGCTATGCCCCTACGTCAACTCTGCGAGAGACAAGACTGTCAAGCTCCGAGCTTAGATGGGACGGAAACACCCTCCCGATTCGATAGCCGTTGGTCATCCTTAGAAGTCTTCAAAAAACAATTATGAGCTTTCCCGAAGAGTTAGCATTACTGCTCAGGGCTTGCTACCCCTTAATTTATATTCCCACCCTAGAAGAAGAACGCCTAGAAAAAGCTATCAGCCACTGTGCCCAAAAAGTCAGTAACCGAGCCGTTTATATCTGGGACTTTGTCGATGGCTATCAAGACAATCCCAACAACGAAGGGCTAGGCAAGCGTAACCCCTTACAAGCATTGGAATTTGTCGAAAAATCACCCCCATCCGTCGGAGCTATCTTTGTTTTGCGGGATTTTCATCGTTTCTTGGAAGATATTTCCATCTCTCGTAAACTTCGTAACTTGGCCCGCAGCCTCAAATCCCAACCCAAAAACCTCATCTTAATTGCACCCCAAGTAGAGATTCCCTCCGAGCTTACCGAAGTTTTTACCGTTCTAGATTTTCCCCTACCCAACGCCTCAGAAATGCGGACGGAAATCCAAAGACTTATTAGCTCTACGGGAAAAACCCTACCCGACAAACTTCTAGACGAATTAGTTAGAGCCGCCCAGGGACTATCTTTAGAGAGAATTAGACGAGTCTTAGCGAGATGTTTAGCTAGTACAGGTCAGATTGAGCCAGAAGATGTAGAGTTAATTTTGGAAGAGAAACGTCAATCTATCCGTCAAACCCAAATCCTCGATTTTTACCCCACCACCGAACAAATTGCCGATATCGGTGGACTAGATACCCTCAAAGACTGGCTACTACTACGGGGAAGTGCCTTTGGTGAAAAAGCCCGCTCCTACGGTTTACCCAATCCTCGCGGGTTACTCCTGGTCGGTATTCAAGGTACAGGAAAATCCCTCACTGCCAAAGCGATCGCCCATCATTGGCATTTACCCCTATTGCGTTTAGATGTAGGACGCTTATTTGGGGGCCTAGTTGGGGAATCGGAATCCCGCACCCGTCAGATGATTGGTTTAGCAGAAGCCTTAGCTCCCTGTGTACTCTGGATTGATGAAATTGATAAAGCCTTTGGTGGTGTGGAAAGTAAAGGGGATGGCGGCACTACCAGTCGGGTTTTTGGGACTTTTATCAATTGGTTAGCCGAAAAGCAATCTCCCGTTTTTGTGGTAGCAACTGCTAATAATATCCAAGCCCTACCCCCGGAAATGTTGCGAAAAGGTCGCTTTGATGAAATCTTTTTTGTGGGATTACCCAGTCAAGAGGAACGAGTTGCCATTTTTAACGTCCATCTATCTCGGCTACGTCCTCACAATTGCAAAAACTATGATGTGAAAAGACTAGCCTACGAAACTCCAGATTTTTCGGGAGCAGAAATTGAGCAAACCATTGTGGAGGCCATGCACATTGGATTTAGTCAAAACCGTGACTTTAGCACCGATGATATTTTAGAGGCCGCCAGTCAAATTATACCTCTAGCCCGTACTGCCCAGGAACAAATCCAATTTTTGCAGGATTGGGCTAATGCAGGAAAAGCCCGCCTTGCTTCTCGAGATAGTCGTTTTAAATCCCCATCAAATTAACCCCCTATGAAACTAAGTAGTTTGTCTGGACTGTTGCAATTTATTATCGGTTTCTTGTTAGGAATGGCTCTCCTAGTAGGTGGCGCTGCTGCGGCGGCCTATTTTCTCCTTTCTAATATGACTAGCTCTCCTCCTAAACCCCTCTTTGCGGGAGAGAAGCAGGAAATCGCCCAAAAGACAGAAAAGGAAAAGTCTTCGAGCACAACAGCTAGCCCAGTAGAAACCATCCCTTCTCCCCAAGAGATCCCGACCGGAACCTATAAGGCTAAGGTAATCTGGAATAGTGGGCTAAGTCTTCGGGCTGAACCTTCAGCAGAGGCCGCCCGTTTAGGTACAGTTCCCTACAAGGCTGAGATTATGGTTTTAGGGACAAATGGTGATAATACCTGGCAAAAAGTTCGTTTACTTTCCACGGAGCAGGAGGGCTGGATTAAAGGAGGCAATATTGAAAAAATTGATTAGGGCGAAATCACTATAAATTAGTCGCAATAGCTTGAACCGGACAAGTAGGGATACATTGCTCACATACTACACACTTAGAGCGGGAAAACTTAAGACGAAAAGTCTCAGGATCTAGGCTCAGGGCTTCCGTTGGACAAACCCCCGTACATAAACCACAATCTACACATTTCTCCTCGTCAATCAAAATCTCTCGACTAGAAGCAGAGACATTAATCTGTTGCGATCGCATCCATTCCATGGCGGCCTCTAATTGATCAATATCTCCGGCAATCTCCAAGACTAACTTTCCCACTTGATTGGGGGCTATTTGAGCCCGGATAATATTAGAGGCGATATTAAAATCCTTGGCTAGTCGGTAAGTCAGGGGCATTTGTACCGTGCTTTTAGGGAAAGTAACGGTGATACGCTTTTTCATAGATACTCAAAGATTTTATTACAATAGGGATCTAGGACAATCGGCAAAAAACTTAACATCTAAAATTATGACTCAATCTCCTCCCCCCAATCGTTTCAGGAATCTGATTATTGCGATTGCTGCTATTACCCTCAGTGTAGCGATTTTTTTTGGCTTTCAAACCCAAACCAATTCTACTTCCTTAGCCGCCCAATCTGCCCAGGCGATTCCCTTCTCCCAAGCTTTGGATAATGGTAAGCCCACTTTGACTGAATTTTATGCCGACTGGTGTACCAGTTGCCAAGCTATGGCCCCGGAAATCGCCCAGTTAAAAAAACAGTACGGTAATTCCGTTAACTTTGTTATGCTCAATGTAGACAATAGTAAATGGTTGCCAGAGATTTTAAACTATCGAGTTGATGGCATACCCCATTTTATCTTTTTTGATGCCCACGGCCAGGCGATCGCCCAGAGCATCGGCGAACAACCCCAATCTATCCTCAAGGCGAATTTAGAGGCTTTAATTGCGGATAAGTCCCTACCCTATGCCAATGCTACTGGTCAAACCTCAGATTTTAACGCCCCTGTCTCAGGGAATCCTGACGCAGATCCTCGTAGTCATTCAGTTTTTAGCAAGTAAAATTTTATGTCGATTCTGGTTAAACATCTCGCTACCGAAAACGAATATATTTTTTTGGGGATTGAATTAGGCGGAGTTAAATCTTCTCTTTCTCCGAAAATATTTGCCGATTTATTTGCTAATGAAGAAGGGGAAAAGATTGGTAGGGTGGCTGTTTGTGACCCTGGGGGTAAAATTCTTTGGTTCAATGCTTCTGAATTAGTAGTGATTGAGGTTGATGGTCAAATTCCCTCGGAGATGTTACCAGAGATTATCTCTCCTACTACCCCGGAAATAATAAGTGAAACCTCAGAAGATATTACTGATTATTCGGAAAATGAGGAGGAATGGATTTAAAAAATGCTATTAAATGGCTTTGCTGTTAATTTTGGTAAAGTTTAATCTGAATTAATAACAACAATAGGACGTTTTTTCTTGATTTCTTGTCCGATCGTTTGCTCGAGGTTAACTCGCCAGATTTCGCCTCGTTTCGGGTTAATCATCATCGTTTTCTAATCCTTCCCCCTCTATTTCTGAAAAGAAATTTAGTTCAGAGTCATTATTAACACCTTCAGCCATTTCTTGAATAAGAGGACATAAAAGTTTGTGTCTTTCTGATAGAGAAAGTTTAGCAATTTCTTGTAATGAAGGCAAAGAAGATTGAGTAATATTTTCATTGATAGTATCGATATTAAACATTTTGACTACCCCAAAAGTCTTTGTTTGATAATGGCGTTGCCAAAGGCACTGCGAGGCAGATCCCACGACAAGACGGGCGATCATAGTTCAATCCCATTGACCCAAATTTCATACTCGCTTATATCAATTTCATCATTCCAAATGATCCCACTACCCGATGGATCGAGTTGAAAATTTTTAAAGAAAGCGTAATTTTTAAGAGGGGAAAACATTGTTTTTTCTAGTAGCTTTTTGCAGTCATACGTTCTAGTTTGGTGATTAGAAAACTTTACCAATAAAGTGTAATTTTTAATTATTTTGGCTGATGTTATTTTTGGATAAAGCATTGTTTCATTTCAAAGGTGGTAATTTGTTGAATTGTTGGGTTTCCCACATTCTTGACAATTCTGTTTGATAGATTTTTGCCCATTCTACGACCATTGTTGTGGCTCTATTGGGTAAGTCTCCTTCAATGATTTCTAAGGTTTCCAAGTTAAATAGGGCGTTATAGTCTCCATAAATCGCATGAAAATGGGGAGGTGGATGATCGGAAAAAAAGAGTTTAATGATAATTCCGTAAAACCGAGTAATTTCTGGCATAAATCTATTTTTAGAGGTCTTTCTTTATGATAAAAATATTGTAACAAAACTTGCTTGGTTTAGTCACCTCAACCCAACCTATAGATCAGCGTTACCGAAGGTACTGCGAAGCGGAGCGCACCATACAGCTTTTTTCAGAATAATGAAGTACATTTCTCCTGCCGACCTCCTCAAAGTGACAATCTCTGTACCTCACGAATATGAGAAGTGCTATAATAGTGGTTATACGCACGCGATCGCCAGTTTTAAAGTTTAATCTGAATATCCCCGTTGCCCTAACTCGTTTTCTGCCTGTCCTGCACGAGCTCCGACTAAATCACTCAAGCCCATAACAGGCTCTCCGACTTCCTGAGCGTAGCTGGCAGAGGCAAGGCTTGGATATGATAAGGTAAGAAAGACGCATAATAGGCAATTTGTGGGCTTCATTTTTGTAATAATTTAAGTTCTTGACTGTAAAAAGGACAACTCAGGTGCCCAGAAATTTTTGCATAGTAGCATATTTATTTAAATGGATTTAGTATAGAACATGAGAAAGAGAATCATTTATGTACTGCTTATTATTTCCTTAGCTACGCTACCACTTTTTAATAACATTATCCCAGTAAAATCTAACCAAACTCCATTAGAAGCAGTTACAGAACTTAAAATTCCTACCGTAGAACCAAGATTTCGCAATCCTTGGACACCGAAACTAGAAGCCCAATTTCAAAAACGGGCAACTTTTACAATTAACTCTTTCGCTAACCCCAAAAACTACGGCAACACCTTCGGGGAAAATGAAAAACGATCCTATCCTTCGGCGATGTTTGATTTTTTGGCAGGAAATCGACAGAAAGCGATCGCCTTCCTAGAAACAAAGGATGTACAGGTAAGTGAACACGCCCATACTGAGGGCATAGACTACTACTTTTGCTTTACCTTAAAAGGACAAATCCGTAAATATTTCCTCTTGGGGAGTTATTTAGATCCAGCTTACCGTCAAAAAATGTGGTTAGGGGCAAAAAAATGGACAGAAAAAGACCCCCTTACCCAACCCCATCCCATCTATGGCAATGGTAGTGGTACTGGGGTAGAGTGGAGTGTACAAAGGCGGGGGCTCTGGGTAGATGGACGTAATACCGATAATCTCAGGGCCATGCGGGAAGTAGCCGTATATTTAATGGCCGAAGAAACAAATAATGAAGCCACCCGACAGATTTACAAAGCCAAACTTAACCGCTATGTCTGGGCTTTGTACAATATTGGCATGGGGGAATGGGATTCGGAAGTTTATCACGGTCATACCTTTGCCGCCTACCTCAACCTCTACGACTTTGCCAAGGATAGGGAAGTCACACAACTAGCTAAAGCGGCCCTAGATTGGATGTCTGCTGCTGCTGCGGTTAAATACTATCACGGTTCTTGGGCAGGTCCCGTCAAACGAGACTACGGTACGGGTAATAAATCCCTAGCATCCGGTGCCGCCAGTGTCTTTTGGCTTTATTTTGGAGATACGGGCAACCTATACCCTAATCCTAGTCTGGATGCGCTTCATGTCATTACCAGTTCCTATCGTCCCCCTTTAGCAGTGGTGGCTTTAGCCCAAAGACAATTCAAAAGACCTGTAGAAATCCTCAGCAGTAAACCCCTCTACGAAAATTGGAAACCAGGTAATGATCAACAACCAGGCTATTGGGAAACCCAATTTTTAGGAGAAAGCTTTCAAATGGGCAGTATTGCCGCCAAATTTGCCGATGGAGATCTAGCTCCTTTTAAACTACTAGCCGAAAATTCTACTAGGGGTGTTGATTACCTAGTTGCCAATACTGGCACATCAGCAGCAGGGCCGGGGAAGCAACGAGGGGATGAAATCGGACAATATCGCCATTTATTAATTTGGCTACGTCCTGCCAATCAGCCTTTTTTCTGGCAACTCCCAAAAACCGCCAAGATAGAAATAGAAGCCCAGGTCTGGTTTATTCAGTTAGAAAAGACTTGGTTAGCCCTTTATCCGATTAATCTCAAGAGTCCGGAAATAGTTCCTTTTGGCAATAGTAAACTCGCTCTCCAATATGACCAAGAACAAATTCTCAGAGCCTTGACAAAAGAGGGGTCGTATGCAGGATTTGCCCTAGAAGTTGGGGAAGCTGCCTCTGGGATCAAGTTTGAGCAATTTAAGCAAAATGTCCGCAAAAAAGGGCATTTGAACCTAGGGGAGCTAGAAAAAGGCACAGTTACCCTGCAAGGTACAAGGAAGGAAAATTTGACTTTGACCTACAATCTGGAGGATTTATTGCCGATAATCCGTAAAAATGGCCAGAAGTACCCATGGGAGCGAAATTTTGCCCTCTACAATAGCTTAAGTAAGGACAAAGTTCCCATTTCCCTAGGGTGGAAACAGGGAAAACTGAGGATCAAGACAGATCAGTATGAATTTACTAGCCAGAAGTAGGAAAATAGCCAAAAAGGAACAAAATTTCTTTTTAATTCATCTTTTAAGGCAGAAGTCGGCTATGATTTTTGATTGTTAACAGCCATTTTCTGCCAACCCAGTGCTGCAATATATTATTCCTATTTTCGACCCAGGGGTTAAAACCTGGTGCCTAGAAGCCCGACTACTCAGGTGGTTGACCTATATTTGGTTATTAATCGGTTTAGTGGCTCTTTTCTCCGCCTCCTACTCTTTAACTGGGAATATTAGCCGACAAATTCTCTGGGTTTGGTTAGGAATGATCGGGCTGAATGTCATCGTGCGATCGCCTTTACGTTATGTCATGGCCCTAGCCCCCTGGATATTACTACTATTTCTCGGACTAATTCTTGCCACCCTAGCTCCAGGTATCGGTGAAAGTGTCAATGGAGCGAGTCGCTGGATTAAATTAGGCCCCATCTTACTACAACCTTCGGAATTGATTAAACCTTTTCTGGTACTCCAAAGTGCTCAGATTTTTGGCAATTGGGAGCGATTATCCTGGTCAATTCGCCTCAAATGGTTAGGAATTTTTGGCTTACTTTTGGGAGCGATTTTAATCCAACCCAATCTCAGTACCACGGCTTTATGCGGCATAACCCTCTGGCTGATTGCTTTGGCTGCGGGTTTACCCTTGCGCTTGTTAGGAGGAACAGCCCTAGGGGGGATTTTACTAGCGGTAATCAGTATTAGTTTGCGAGAATACCAACAAAAACGGATTTTATCTTTCCTCAATCCTTGGAATGATCCCCAGGGGGATGGCTATCAATTAGTGCAGAGTTTATTAGCCGTTGGCTCTGGGGGAACCTGGGGAGTGGGCTACGGTTTATCCCAACAAAAACTTTTGTATTTACCCTTTGCAGATACGGATTTTATTTTTGCGGTTTTTGCCGAAGAGTTTGGCTTGGTGGGGGCTTTGCTTTTAATCCTTTTGTTATTGGGTTACGCTACCATGGCTTTAATGGTAGCCCTTAAATGCCGTCATCGGGTTAAACGCCTCATTGCCATTGGGGTAATGGTTTTATTAGTCGGTCAATCTTTACTGAATATTGGTGTAGCCATAGGAGCATTACCTACTACGGGTTTACCTTTACCTCTGTTTAGCTACGGGGGGAGTTCTAGTTTAGCAAGTCTATTTCTGGCAGGGTTACTAATTCGTGTAGCCCGCGAAGGGAATGAAGCTGATGTTATTTACCTAAATCAAGGAAGCAGTATCAAAAGATCTCCCTAACTTTTCCTCTTATCTTGTCGTCCGAATATTAAGAGCTAGGGTTAATTTCTTCCGTCCCCTTTCGCCAATGGGTCGGTTGCTGTAAGCAAAGTGACTTCATTTCATTAATCGAAATTTTTGGAGCAGGGTGCAGCACAGACCTAAGTTTTAACTTAACATATAGATAGTATTTTGAGATGCTAGGATTGATTAAAGCGATAGTGTTACTTATTCTCTTTCCCAGGGGTAAATTATATTTATTTGCTAGGATAGTCTCGCGTAGGTATTTAACTAAAGATTCGGTATAGGAAACTTCCACATGAGATTTAGCAAATTCCTGAGTACCAAAATGAGCGCCAATACTTTCAATGGGTTGTAACACTGCATTAATATCGCGTCTAGTTAATAAATTATTATCATGAAC
This sequence comes from Microcystaceae cyanobacterium, assembly GCA_040398185.1. GTDB lineage: Bacteria > Cyanobacteriota > Cyanobacteriia > Cyanobacteriales > Microcystaceae > JBBAUO01. The sequence continues at coordinate 66,727 of JBBAUO010000008.1, forward strand.
TATCTGGAGCCAAGCCGGATAGGTTATAACTTGACGCAAGTTCAAACCTTGTTTAAATAATTCAAAAACCTGACTATGGGACATTACTTTAGTCGTCATTATCGGTTCATCAATTTTTTCAATAAGTGAGATGAAGGTGCTTGATAGATATTGCCTTTGAAATAATCCCTCTTTAGTGAGCAAATATCCAAACGGGAAATTGATAAACTCAAAATTCTGATTCTTAAAACACCCTTGAACTAGGTTAATATAATTTTCATGAAAAGAATCGTCACTATCTAAACTAGAAGTAATAAGAAATTCTGTATCGGCTTCTAATCGTTCTTTAATTGTTTTAACTAAAAATGGTTGAAAATTAACATAGGGTTCGGTTAATACAATGCTGAGATTTGCATAGATGGCGAGATTTTCCAAAGTTTCCCGATAAATGTTTGGAGTTTCTTCATCTATAAAGACAAGCCAATGGAAGTTTTGATTGCTTTGTTTGCAAATACTAGAATAGCAAACTTCTTGAAATAACTTTAGGCGACTGCTTAGATAATGAGAACCTAAAATATAATCCCGAGGCTTAACGCCATTGTGTACATTAAAAGGTGTAATAATAAAGTGTTCAAATTTTGGCATATTATTTATTTTAAAAATTTTATTACATTACTAAGGGGTTCATTATTTAGGAAGTTTAGTACCTGCTGCTCACAAAACCTCTCAATATCATTAGCTCGCTCGTAGCTATGGGAAGCTACATGGGGAGTAATAAAAAGTCTGGGTACTTTCCATACTAAGTCCTCAGAGTCCTTAGGTTTAGGAAATACCACATCTAATGCCGCCCCTCCCAAATGTCCTTGGCTTAACAAATCACACAAATCCTCCGTTACCAAAGTTTCACCACGCCCAATGTTGATGACGATACCATGGACAGGAAGAAGTGATAGAACTTTTTTGTCAAAAAGATTTTGAGTTTCAGGAGTATTAGGTAAAGCTAAAAAACACCAATCTATACTGGAGAGTTCATCCAACCAAGACCCATCATAAAATACCTTTTTAAAGGGTGGTATAGATTCGATACTAGGAGTCCTTCTTACCCCATTGACTTCGATTCCCTCTGCCGCTAGGATTTTTGCGATCGCCATTCCAATCGAACCCATACCAAAAACCAGAGATTTTTGCGGATAGGGAAGCCATTGATGGGGCTGATGCCAGACTCCTTGCTTTTGTTGCTGCCAAAAGTTAGGGAGTCCTCTATTAATTGACCAAGCCAAGGTAACTGCATGACGAGCTATCGTCTCAGCGGCAAAAGTCATATTAGTGAGAATAACACCTTTTTCAGCGAGTTCCTCCTGGGGCAATCGATCAACTCCCCCTGCTGTGGATTGTATCCAGAGAAGATTATTAGCAAAGGGAAGGCATTGTTTGAGATACCGATGGCCTAAGATAATTGAGGCTTTTTCTGATTTCTCCATCGCATCGGATTCATTCTGAGCAACTACAACCTCAAGTTGAGGAGCAAGAGACAGCAAACGATCTAGATGACCCTGAGTAGATTGATGCGTGCTGTACATTAATAAAATACGCATTACAATTTAGGGGATAATTAATTCACGATTATCAAGTATTCGGTGTTTTAAGAGTGTTTCCGTAAATTTTTTATGGTCGCTTAAGATCGCTGACTCATTTCTTGAGCAAGCCTGTTTCCAAGCTAATCGAATCTTTCGGACTTCCTCGATAAAATCCCTACCCTGTATGTCTTTTTTGAAAGAGCGTCTTAGAAAACTGAGTTGACATCCCAATCTACACATTTCTGAGAGCAACTCCAGAAAAGGAATGGGAAATCCTCCCGTAACAACAGTTATTCCAGCAAAACCGACACTTCTGTCGGCTAGGATTTCATAGATATGACCTACTGTCCCATCTAGTAAGGAATCCCACAGATAACGACTCCCTCGGGAGATCATAAGATCATTTAATCCGATATAAGCATAGTCCCACGGCAGAGATTTTAACTGATGACACTGTTTGACTAGACTCTGGGTTTCAATTTGAACGATTGTCCTAGCTCTTCCATCAACTAAATCAATAAACTTTTTTACTTCTTGTGAATCAGTAGCCATAGGTAGCATAATAATTTGAGCCCCATTGATGATGGCTTCTGAAATTTCAGACTTTGTTTGCAAACCTAAGGAGTTAATTCTCACAGTAACGGGTATTTTAACCTCAGCAGATATGCGGGCTACATCTTCTGGGGTATCACAATTTATCTCAGTCGAATAATTTTGCTGGCGCGATTTCTTATTGTGGTTCTCCCAATCTATGATGATGCTGTCCACACCAGCAGATTCAGCTAAGATAGCTAAGGAAGGATCTTTGGTAAATAAATAAAGACCAGGTGAAGTTTTTTCCATAAAAAATTATCAGGCTTATCGGAAATTATGACGAAGGGCTTAATCATTTGTCAATCAATCTGACTTTTCTGGCTCTTTTACGGGGAAGATTTTAAGACAGGGGTTAGGGAGTAGAAGCAAATCTACCCCCGACTGCTCTCTACAGGAAAGAGTTTTTCCAAAAAATCAACCTTGACTTATCACCCAGTTAACCAGAGTTCGCACGGGGAACCCCGTCGCACCGATGTTATTAACACCAGAATCCTTTTCTGACCAGACGGGACCGGCGATATCTAAGTGAACCCAGGGAGTTTTCGTGATAAACTGCTTGAGGAAAACCGCCGCAGTAATCGCTCCTCCGGCTCTGGGCCCGGTGTTTTTCATATCGGCAATGGTGGATTTTAGTCCCTCAAAATATTTCTCTTCTAGGGGCATAGTCCAAAAATTTTCCCCCGATTGTTTGGATGCTGTCGTCACCGATTCACCCATAACTGGATCGGTACTCCATAACCCCCCGATACTGTCCCCTAGGGCGATGACACAGGCACCTGTGAGGGTAGCGAGATCGACAATGGCATCTACTTCCAACTTTTCGGCAAAAACTAGAGCATCCGCTAGGGTAAGTCGCCCCTCCGCATCGGTATTGTTGACTTCGATGGTTTTGCCGTTAGAAGCCGTCAGGATATCCCCTGGGTGCATGGCATGGCCACTGATCATATTTTCCGTCGCCGCACAGATAAAATGGACTTCGGCCCTGGGTTTGATTTGCCCGATCGCCTTGGCCGCTCCTAGGGTGGCAGCACCGCCCCCCATGTCCATTTTCATGGTTTCAATGCCACTACCTACTCCTTTGATGTTCAATCCCCCAGAGTCAAAAGTAACGCTCTTGCCGACAATGGCCAATTTTTTAGTGGGAGTGCCTTCGGGTTTGTAGGTTAAGTGAATGAATTTAGGCGGTAAATCCGAAGCTTTAGCCACTCCTAAAAAAGCCCCCATCCCCAGTTTTTCACAGTCTTCGGCTTCGAGGATTTCGAGGAGTAGTCCATAGCTATTGGCGATCGCCGTGGCGGTTTCAGCCATCGTCAGGGAGGTAACGCTATTGGCGGGAGCATTAACTAATTCCCGAGCCAGAATTACCCCAGAGCAAAGTTGTTCCGCCCGGGTAATAGCCCCATCAGTGGCTTCTAAGCCCAGTAGATCAATGGTTTCTAAGGCGTTACTTGGTCCAGGATCGGATTTAAAACGATTGTCCTGGTGTAGAGCGAGTAATAGTCCCTCGGTAATGGCTTGGGCTGTATTGGCCCCATCCTGAAATTGAGGCAGACTAATGGCTAGGGTTTTGGTTTTTTCCTGTTTGGCTAGACGAGCGATCGCCGCACTAGCAACTCTAATCGTATTGGTTTCATAACTTTCCCCAGGGCCAAGTCCTACTAAAATAACTTGGCGAATGGGGCTACGACTTCCCACCCGGGCAACGAGAATACTATTGGGTTGGCCGTCAAATTCCCTAGTGGTAATCAATTCTTGGATTGTTCCCTCTAGGCGTTCATCTAATTGGGCTAATTCTCCCTCTAGTTCCTTTGTTCCTGCGTATAACCCTAAAGCTAGGGTATCTCCCTGCCACGTTAAAAAGGTGCTGTTAGTTGCGCGAATATTCATCCTGGTCTTTAGATCGGGTTTTTGATGTGAAGTTTTAAGCCCTTCTAACATTTTAGCCCCAGAAACGGCGAGAAAATATCTTGGCAAGACTAGATTAACCCAGTTATGCTGTTAGTGTATGTATTTACCCTTGCTCGTAGGAAGTCTTATCCTTTTAGAGCTATCTCACATCCCGATTGACTAAGAGGATAACGATTTGTGTTGTACTTGGCGGAAGTAAAAAAACACACTAGGGGCTTTATGGGCGGTGTTAAGACAGACTTCAAATTGTTGGCCTGTCAGCATACCGACCAAACTTGGAGTGCTATTCGCTCCGATGAAACTTTTTCCTCGGAAGATGGTTCTAACTTCCGGGAGGGAACCTTAGTATTACTAAATCTCAATGCTAATCGTCAGTTGCAAGGCTCCCCTGAATTAGCGGGACTAGAATTAGTTCGTCAACTGCAAAGAATCTCTCGCCTAATGGAAAAGGGCAAGGATGAGAAGGATAAGATTGAGCAATGGAAACAATCCCTGCAATATCAAAGCGAAGAACTCAATCGCCGTCAGACCGAGCTAGAAGCCCGTGAGGAGCAGATTGAGCAGATGGAAGCTGAGTTTGAGTACCTTGAGCGTCAAAGACAAGAACTAGATGCCACCGCCCAAAAACTTCGCCAAGAACAAGAACAGTTATACAACGATCAAAGACGACTTGGTCCGGCTGTGGATTTACCTCCGGAGCAAGCCCATTTTGTTGAGTGCATTATTAATCGTCTCCTCAATAGTGCTAATGGTACTGATGTTCTTTGGCAACCAGTACAAACGGTTCGAGAAGCGATCGCCTCCCAACAAGTAGCTCTGGAGATTCATTGGCGACAGTTGGAGGAATATCGACATAACCTAGGGCAGAAACAGCAGCATCTAAACCAGATTCAAGGTCATCTCAGCAAAAATAAGCAGGAATTGCAAATAGTAAAATCTTCCCTAGAGCAAGCCCAAACCCAGTTTCAAAATCAAGAAAACCTGTTGGCGAGCAAACAGGAATTACTAGGGGTAGCTAGTCTAAATCTGCAAACTATCACAGGACTAAGGCAAAGATTAACCCGTTTAGCCCAAGGACTTAATGATCCAGAACTAGAAGCTAGAATTGACATGGAGGGACTCGAAAGAATGCCCCTGGAGGATGTGGAGGCAAATCTTCACCAATTGCAGAAGGAACTAGAGAGATTAGTCAGTTTTGTCAACGATCAAGAAGAGGAATTGAATCTACAATCCCAAGCCGTAGAAGAACTAATGGCTAAATTAGCTGAGGCTAATGACGATCAACGTCCCTCCCTAGAGGAAGAGTTGGCAGAAGAACGAGAAAGAAAGGGAATGCTCAATCGTACCCTAGTCGGGCAAAGGAATAATCTTTCTGAACGTCAAAATATTCTCCTCATCTATGAGCAGATTATCAAGCGGCGTAAGGGCATTGAGGAAAATGCTCAGAATAATACCATTAACTTAGAACCTGTCCTCGCTAGGTTAGCCCAGGAGCAACACCAACAGGAAGAAGAAAAAGCCAGAATTGAAGGGGAAATTAGCCATCTGCAAGCAAGTCTGGCGCAAATTAGAGAGGTACTAGACCCACAATGGCAGGAACAGGAGCAGAAAACTAGAGCGATGGAAGAGATGGAAGCTCAGTGGCAACAAGCTCACTTAGAAATTAACCAACTCGAAGCCCAAGTTCAACTCTATGACAATGCTTTACCCCCTGCTCAAGAAAAGCTTAATACCATTCGCCATCATTTTGAAGCGATTAGTGAATGGCTCAAGCCGAGCTAAATAATACTAAATGGGAGGGCAGGTTTTGTTACCATTGCCCTTTAACGCTTCTGGATATCGTCAAGCTGATCTTGAAGTTATTTTGTACGCTCTTTAGCCGACACTTAAGGTAAATTGTACATCAGGAATATTTACAGTTCCCGTATAAGTTTTACAACTCTACCCCCCTGTTTAAAACATGAGTGTAAATCATCGTTGTCAACCAAGCTCTTTTAGCCTTAGGAATCCCAGAACCTAGTACAATCTTGGGTTTAATTGTCTTTAGCCTGGTTGGGGTAAGAACTTTTACCAAAGAGGATCGGCGATAAGGCTAATAGTTAAACTCTCTCGCCCCAGGGGAATAGAACTAATACAAGCACAAACGGCCGTCCCGTCTTCTAACTCTACCTCACAAGCATGGCAAGAACCCATTAAGCAACCCGTGGGGATATGAACACCAGCACGCTCGGCTACTGTTAACAAAGATTCCCCAGGATCGGCTACTGTGGTGATATTGTCGGGTAAAAAACAAACTTGTATGGCCATCGGTTCAACTATCAGCAATAATAGGGGTTAGATCTAGATGTTCTTCAACTAAGTCAGCTAGGGCATTGAGAATCATTTCTCTTTCTTCTCGATAGTTGGCAATCCCTGTCGGTAAATAGGACAACCCCCGACGATGACGCAAACAATTTAACCAGCAACGTCGCCAGGCCCCATTGTCGAATAAACCATGTAAATAACATCCCCAGATGGACTGAGACTGGTTGACCATGCCTAGGGTGTGGTCATCAAAGAGATAATGATGGTCATCCACCATTTTACTATCTAATTGGGACAATCCTTGATGAATTTCATAACCCACAATCGGTAAACCATTTTGGGGATAGTTAGAGATAACCTGTCTTTGTTTCGTGATTTTTTCGAGGGTAATCACCGTTTTTATCGGTAAAAAACCTAAGCCCGAATACTTAGTTGTCGGACCTTCTAGACAATGGGGATCTAAAACCTGTTGGCCTAGCATTTGTAGCCCGCCACAAATCCCCAAAATAACGCCCCCGGCGGCTACATATTCCCGTAATTGTTGAGCCATACCGGTTGTGTGTAGAGCCATGAGATCCGCAATGGTGGTTTTAGAGCCGGGGATAATTACCGCGTCGGGATGTCCAAGTCTGTCTTGAAGTTGAATGTATTTGAGAGCAACCGTCGGCTCCGCTTCTAGGGGATCAAAGTCGGTAAAATTAGCAATGTGGGGTAGACGCAAAACACTAATCTGGATCTCAGAATTGGTTTTAACGCTCCGAGGATCTACTAAACTCAGGGAATCTTCGGCAGGAAAGAGGATTTCGCTCCAAGGGATCACCCCTAAAACGGGAATTTTGGTATAGTCTTCTAGCCAAGTAATTCCAGGATCTAAAAGCGATCGCGCGCCCCTAAACTTATTAATAACGATACCCTTAATTAACTGACGTTCTTCGGGTTCTAATAAAGCCAAGGTACCGACAACATGGGCAAAGGCGCCGCCCCTGTCTATATCCACGATTAAGATGGTATTAGCTTTCAGGTAACTAGCCACCCGCATATTCGTTAAATCTCGATGCTTGAGGTTAATTTCTGCGGGACTTCCCGCCCCTTCACAAACCACTAGATCAAATTCCTGGGCTAATCTGTCTAGACTGCTAGTGATGGCTTGCCAACCCTTGGAAAAATAGTTTTTATAGTAATCTGAAGCCGTTGTAACTCCTGCTACTTGCCCATGGAGGATCACTTGGGAAGTCATATTTCCTTGGGGTTTGAGGAGGATAGGATTCATTTCCACCTTGGGGATAGTACCCGCAGCCCAGGCTTGTACGGCTTGAGCAAAGCCTATTTCCCCTCCTGATTGAGTGACATAGGCATTCAGGGCCATATTTTGCCCCTTAAAGGGAGTAACGTGCCAACCTTTACGGACGAGAATGCGACATAAAGCACTGACTAAAAAGGATTTCCCCGCATGGGAGGTAGTTCCCACCACCATGATTGCTTTCATCTTAAGTTTGTGATTTCCCTTGATATCTAGACTGGTTACTATCCTTATAAGTACCCTATTAGCGACGAATTTATTATAAGGATTAATTTTATAGAAACTGTATACTGTATACACATATACATTAGCTAAAGAGTAAGATTGTTAGGATTTCTAGGTTTCAACTTTTAAAATGGTGTGAGAGAGGTTATGAAGCCAGAAATAATCGTCCAAAAAACCCAAGGTTATCTCGGATCAGTTCTGTCGGGGTTGTTACTATTATCTACGGTAGGGGTGGTAGAAGTCAAAGCCGAACCGTTTAAAACCCCAAATCCCATGGCGCAGGTTACGAGTGTTTCGCAATTAAGGGATGTTGAGCCAACGGATTGGGCCTATGAGGCTTTAAGGAGTTTAGTCGAAAAATACGGTTGTATTGTCGGTTATCCCGATCGCACCTATAGAGGAGAGCGAGCTCTGACGCGGTGGGAATTTGCGGCGGGTTTAAACTCCTGTTTAAATGCCATTGAGAGACTGATCACAGAAAATGTGAATGTTCTCCGAGAAGACATTGACAAATTAACTCGGTTAGCCAAGGAATTTGAAACCGAATTAGCGGTTCTAGGTACAAAGGTAGATAACCTGGAGGAAAGAGTCTCTTTCTTGGAGGATCATCAATTCTCCACCACCACCAAACTAAGTGGGTTGGTATTTATGAATATCACGGGAGCAGATGCGGGGGGCAATATCCGAGTTAACGCCACGGATTTAGGCGTACCTCTAGCGTTTCGATCTCCTGGGAGAGATCCTGAGACGGGGAAACCCATTGTCTTAAAACAATCAGACGATGCCCAGATTACCATGAGTTTCCTAACATGGTTAACCTTTTCCACTTCCTTTACGGGGAAAGATTCCCTCGTTACCCAATTAGCCGCAGGAAATGGCAACTCCCCCGCCAACGTCTTCGCTTCTGCGGGAATGTATAACACCTTCGGGGTTCCCTTTACCGATCAATCCGCCAGTCCCGATGTGGGATCAAGTAATGTCATCATTCGGGAACTATTCTATACTTTTCCTGCCGCCGACACCGTCCAGTTAACAGTCGGTCCAAGGGTGAATTGGTATCGCTACTTCGACAATAACCGTTTTACCTTCTTTCTCAATGGAGCCGGAAGTTTCCAATCGGGGGGAAGCGCCCTACTCAACGCCATTGATCGGGGTGCGGGGGCGGTAGTAGCTTGGAAAATAATGCCTAATTTATCCCTTAATGTGGGTTATTTAGGGGAAGCTGACGAATTTTTACCCCAACCGCCCTTTAATACCGCCAGTGATCCTACCAAGGGTTTATTTGGGGGGACAAATACCACCAGTGCTGAGTTGAATTATTCCCCTACCAACAACTTTACCGTCAGACTTTTGTACAACAGAAGTAATATCCAAGCCCTTGGGGGAACCATCGGTGGCACGACGGGAGAACCCCTTTATGGTATTGCGGATGCAGGACCGGGCCGGGGTTTAGATATTGATCCCAACGATGGGGGCTTAAAAAATTCCGTCGCTAATACCTTTAGTGTCAACTTTGATTGGCTAGTCACTTCAGGCTTCGGATTATTTGGTCGCTATAGTTACGGCAATACCATCTTAAAACCAATCAATCAGGAAGTTAATGCCCAAACCGTCCAATTTGGATTTGGTTTTCCCGATATGTTTAAGCAAGGAGCTATGGGTACTCTCTCCTTCGTCATTCCCTTTGATGTCGTGGATGGGGAAAAATATCTAGTTTCCAATGGCGGTGATGGAGGGACACAATACGAGCTAGAGGCTACTTATTTCTACCCCGTCACCAATAACATTGCCCTAGTACCTGCAGTTATGTTTATTGGCCATCCCAACAACTTCAGCAGTAACCCGGGGATTTTGATCGGCAATCTCCGCTTTCAGTTTAGTTTCTAAGGGAAAAACCATAGATATTCAGGTTGTCCGAGGTGGTATTGCCCGCATTAGAGGCGAAATTGTCGGTAAAATCGGGCATTTCCCCCAAAAAAGAAACCTTGGCTAAATCATCCCCAAGGGCAAAGATCGCTCCCCCTTTCCCAAGGCCCGGGTTTTTTCCCAGGCCTGCTAGGGCTCCGTTATGCTCAAAGCTGGTTTTATAGAGTAGTAAATTACCTGAGCGCAGGAAAATAGCCCCTCCGAAGGCCCCTCCCCCACCGCCAAATCCTAGGCTACCATCGGCACCGCCAAAGCCCCCTAGCCCTGGTTTTCCTGCCCTTCCTCCCTGGCCACCGTAACCTCCCGCACCGCCGCCGCCACCGAAACCACCATTACCACCATTGCCACCATCGCCGCCTTTGGCTAGATCGATACCATTGCCCCCATTGCCCCCATTGCCGGCATTACCAAAGCCCCCAAAGCCCCCACCACCTCCAAAGGCTACGGTGCCGATCCCTCCTTCCCCCTCCCAAAGTCCAAAACTGCCAAAAATACCTTGCCCGCCATTGCCCCCATTGCCCCCATTGCCGCCACTACCACCGTTAGAGCCACCATTACCCCCATTGCCGCCATTACCGGCATTGCCAAAGCCCCCAAAGCCCCCACCACCCCCAAAGGCGATACTACCAATACCCCCAATGCCAATACCATTTACCCCGGCGATCGCCCCTCGATTAGCCCGAAATTTTTGATCGTGGCTGTCGATTTTAACAGTTTCCGTGAGCAGATCGGCGTTAGTAAGACTAAGTCCATTAATGCCGATAATTGCTCCCCTATTAACCCGATATTTATTCTTTTGCGTCTCAATCTGGGAATTAATGGGCGGTTTTGTGGCACTCCCTAGTCCGGCGATCGCCCGATTATTGCTAAATTTCACATCATTGAGGATGACTCTACCTTGATCAATAAACAATCCCCCCCCCATACCTGCACTTCCTCCCCCTCCGTCTTGGCCATTATCTCCCTGGGCGAGGCCATTACTGATGGTAAGATGGGCAATTGTTACCTCGCCTCCCCTAATCTGAAAAACTCGATAGGCATCCTCACCACTAATGGTATCGTTACCATCCCCTAGGATATAAAGGTTACTGGTAATTGTCGGGAGGCTACTGGTGAGGGTAATTGTACCGCTCACCGCCGAGAGGTCGATGAGATCATCTTGGGGGGTAACATTCGCCCTAGTTATCGCTTCTCGTAAAGAACCAAAGCCTTGATCTTCTAGGGTTGTCACCCGCAGAGGTTGGGCGGCGATCGCCTTTTCTATGGAAAAACTCCAGCAGCAGAGAAATAATACTAGAGCCCAGATTGCCCCGATTCTTTTCATAGATTTTTCACTATTTGTAGTTTTTCTAACATTTTTTATAATTGCATACTGTATACAATACAGGTCAAGTTCATTTGGGTAAGCGATTTTTCCCATTTTAGGATTCTGCGGTAAATCACACCATGACCGAAAAATTTGATCTCGATACAGCCGAAGCGGTGGTAACAACTGACAGACTGTCACCTACTCCTACCTATACAGGTTGGCAAGCTAAGGTTTCAGAATATTTTTACTTCCCTTTCTATAAAACCAACTTTCGTACCGAGATTTTGGCAGGTTTGACTACTTTCATGACGATGGCCTATGTGATGGTAGTACATCCGTCGATTTTGTCGTCGGCGATCTTTCTCAATACCCCTAGAGACTTATTCTCAGAATTAGTGGTAGTGACAGGGATTTCCGCGGTTCTCGGTACCTTCATCATGGGGCTATTGGCTAAGTATCCCTTTGTTTTAGCCCCAGGTATGGGAACCAATGCCTATTTTGCCTACTCGGTGGTACTAGGGTTAGGGATTTCCTGGAGAACTGCCTTAGCTGCGGTTTTTGTCCAGGGAATTATCTTCCTCTTGCTGACGGTTAGTGATATTCGTCGTCATCTAATAACTGCTGTACCCAACTCCATTAAATCAGCCACCACTGCAGGGATTGGTATGTTTTTGGCCTATCTGGGGCTGGCTAGTTCCGTCAAAACCGGTGGTGCGGGTTTAATTGTTGCCAACGAAGTCACTAAAACGGCTTTCGGAAGTTTTCGGGAACCTGCGACTCTGCTGGCACTGTTCGGTATCGTCATTACCTGCTTTTTTATGCTGCGACGCATCAAAGGAGCATTGCTCTGGGGGATTGGTGGTACAGCTATTTTAGGATGGATTTTAGGAGTGGCAGCCCCACCCAAGGGATTTATTGCTATTCCCCAATGGCCTTCCCACTTATTTGGCCAAGCATTGGTGGGATTATCGGAGGTTAATCTCAATAATCTTATTGATTTTGCCGCCATAATCCTGGTTTTTCTGTTTGTGGATATGTTCGATACCATCGGTACTCTAGCAGGTATCGGTAATCAAGCGGGATACATTGACGAAAATGGGGAGTTACCTCGCGCTAATGAGGCCCTAATGGCAGATGCGATCGCCACCACAGCAGGGGGGGTATTGGGAACATCGACTATCGCTACTTTTGCGGAATCCGCCGCCGGTGTAGCCGAAGGGGGGAGAACTGGTTTTACGGCTATTGTTGCGGGGATATTATTTCTGGGGGCTTTGTTTTTTGTACCTATTTTTGAGGCAATTCCCGCCTTCGCCACTACCCCCGCGCTTTTAATTGTCGGGGTTTTAATGATGGCGGGGGTTAAGGATATCCATTGGGACGATTTAACGGAAGCTATACCTGCTTTCCTAACGGTCTTTCTAATTCCCCTAGGATTCTCCATTGCGGCGGGTTTATCAGCAGGGATGGTTTTCTATCCTTTTTGTAAGTTAGCAGCCGGTAGAGCGAGAGAAGTGTCTATCGCTACCTGGATTCTGGGAATTATTTTCCTAGTTCGCTATATTTTTACCACCATACGCTTTGGCTAGGGCTAATACCAAATCTGGTTTTAAAATCGGGTTATAATCCGACCGCCTCCTGCCCCCTGCCGACCGCCTAGCCTTCACGATTGTCTAGTAACATAAGCGGATTTAGTATAATAGGTCTACAAGTTAAACAAGGGAAGTGTTAGAAGCTGTGCTGACATTTCCTTTTTTTATCTAAACTAGGATAATGGTGCTGGTGCCAGTGGCGAGCAATATCTACACGACGACAGACCCAAACTTGCTCATGTTCTAACACATAGTCTAGAAATCTAGCCAAGGCTTTACTTCTACCTGGCCTTCCCACCAGACGACAATGCAGCCCCACACTCATCATTTTCGGGCTAATTTCCCCTTCTTCGTAGAGGGTATCAAAGGCATCCTTGAGATAGGTAAAAAACTGCTCCCCACAATTAAAACCCTGATTAGTGGCAAAGCGCATATCATTATTATCTAGGGTATAGGGAATGATCAGATGGGGTTTCCCGTAGTCATGAATCCAGTAAGGTAAATCATCGGCATAACTATCAGAGGAATAGAGCAAATCCTCAACCTCATTGACTAAGCGCAGGGTATTGGGACTACTTCTGCCCGTATACCAACCCATGGGGGGACTTCCTGTTACCCTGGTATGGATAGCTATAGCTTTTTGGATATGTTCCCGTTCCACTTCTTCAGGGAGATACTGATAATCAATCCAACGATAACCATGACTGGCAATCTCCCAATCGGCTGCTATCATGGCGGCTACGGCTTCAGGATTTCGCTCCAGGGCCATGGCTATACCATACACGGTGAGGGGAATCCGACGTTCACTAAACAACCGATACAAGCGCCAAAATCCCGCCCTGGAACCATACTCATAAATAGATTCCATATTCATGTGTCGTACTCCCACTAGGGGAGAAGCTCCGACAATCTCAGAAAGAAAGGCCTCTGAGGCTGTATCTCCGTGTAAAATACAGTTTTCTCCGCCTTCTTCGTAGTTAATGACAAATTGCACTGCTAAACGTGCACCTTCGGGCCAATGGGGATTAAGGGGATATTGCCCATAACCCACCATATCCCTAGGATAATCGCCCATCCTAACTTGCTCTCCAATCTTCTAGACGCACACATTCATTGAGGGTAAATTCTGTTTCTCTGGTTTGTTCGGCCTCTCCGTGGGCTTTGAGCAGGGCGAGAAGTTTTTTCCGCATGATCAATCCTGGTTTGTCGGTAAACATGTGTTGTTCCCGATTCGGACTCAGGGGCACATCAAAATCAGTGCTTTCTAGGATTCTTTTGTCTTCTAGGGTAACGGCTCGATCAAAAGCGACAACGTCTTTTGTTGCAGTATCAGACTCAGTATCATTGCGAACACAAAACTGCACCATCTGGGAATTAGAATCGTCGATGGGAGTCATGGTATTAACGATAATATGCACTAAACCATTGGGATAGCAGATTCGTAGTTTAACCGTAAAGGGCATAAACCAAATCATCTCTAGGGTTCGCTCTGTCTCAACCGTCGACATTTTTAGGTTTTGCTTTTGTAGAGGATTATTCACCACACCTAAAACACTCTTGACGTGCAATTCCCAATCTGTTTCTGCACATTCTATGCTTCCTGGGGTTGTATGTTCCTCGGTGCCAAAGGTTCCTTGGTGGACAAAGGCAGGATGGGCTAGATCAAATTCATTTTCCATTACCCTCAATCCTGCACAGTTCCAAGGTTCATAAAACTGAGGAATAAGGCGATAATCGGCATCTTTTGTCTCTGCAATCTCAGGAATGCCGACTAAGGGATCTTCGGCTAAACATACCCAAACATATCCATAACGCTCGGTACAACTATAGGCACTAACCTGATAACTCGCAGAAATCCCACAGTCTTTCATCTGGGGTACTTCTACACAGGCACCTTTACCATCGAATTGCCAACCATGATAGGGACAGGCAATATTGCCATTGACTACTTTACCTAAGGAAAGTTTTGCCGAACGATGACAACATTTATCTGCGGCGGCGCAGGGTTTTCCTTCCTTGTCTAACCAGAGAACTAAAGGGTGATTGAGTAAGGAAAAAGTTCTCGGTCCTGTCAGCAATTCCTGGAGAGGAATGACCGGATACCAAAAGCGACGTAATACTGGTTGTTTAGTGACTAACATAGGGGTTCTAGATTTAATGAAATGGTCCGGCAAGAATGGTTTTGGCTAAGGCCTCAATTACTTCGCTGGCTGGTTCTTGTTGTAAATGCTTATACCACTGTTGGGTGATAGCTGTATCCTTACCATAAATGGTATCAGCCCGTTTGCGAGCTTTTAAAACCAATTGTTCGGTACGAGATGAACGTTCTTCTTCATACCGTTTGAGGGCATATTCCACCCCCATATTCGTGGTAATTAGATAACGAGTCAGTATTTCTGCGTCTTCCATGGCTTGACACCCCCCTTGGCCTAGGGTAGGAGTAGAGGCATGGGCGGCATCTCCTAGCAAAGCTACACGCCCCCTTACTAGGTGGGGTAAAGGGTCTAGGTCGTGGATTTCTAAGCGATTTGTCTGTAAAGGATCTAGATGCTTAATTAACTCGCCGACGGCTTTGGGCCATTGGGCAAAGGTAACGGCTAATTCCTCTTGACGTTTAGATGGTTCAACTTGGGTTCCTTTGGCCATGGGGGCACCAAAAAAGTAATAAAAGCGATCGCCACCGATGGGCATCATGGAAGCGCGTTTACCTTCCCCAACATAGATTACCCAGGTATGAGGATCTCCGAGTTCGGGGCTGCTTTCTACTAACCCATTCCAGTTGACATAATCAGCATAACGAGGGGTACAAAGCTCCCCGGCTACATAGTCTCGTAGTTGGGAATGAATACCATCGGCGGCAATTAATATATCCCCTTTGGCTCGATACCCATCTTCAAAAATGGCCGTGACTCCTTGCTCGGTTTCTTCCACGGCGATGCACTTGCATTTTAGTTTTACGTCTTCTATACCAAAGGCTTCTAGGAGTAGTTGCTGTAACTCGCTTCTAGAAACGGGATAGGGCCATTGACCAACCCTTTCTACTAAAGGATATAAATCTATCTCGTTGAGGACTTGATCTCGGTGGGAACGATATTCCATCCGTTCCATTTTTCCGCCAATACGGGCGATCGCCTTGCCTAACCCCAAGCTATTCAAAACCTTAACTCCGTTCGACCACAGAGAGATCCCTGCCCCCACAGGGCGCAATTCACGGGATTTGTCGTAGATCTCTACGGTATAGCCAGCCTGACGCAGGGCTATGCCCGTCGTTAGTCCGCCTATGCCCGCACCGATAATGACAACCTTTAAGTCGTACATAGTTACTAAAATTGTCTTAATTGTATACAGTATACAATACTAACAGAGAAAAATTCTGTAGCCTGAATTACTAAACGTCTGGAAAGAGTAACTATAAAGGTTGCTGATGTCAGTAAACAGGTCTAGCGTTAAGATTGATCTTGTCTTCACTTTAGCCGCCCATCAACTTAGCCGTTATCTAACAGGAGGGGTATGAGTGCCTATCAGCTTAATGTAAGCACTGAACAATACCAATCACTCTGTGGACAGATTGGAGGTATACTCCACTTTCCTACTGCAACTGATTGGCCGCGCTGTCGATTGTGCGAATCGGAAATTGGAACTCTTGCTACAAATTCCCGAAAATCATGGCTTTTTGATGGCTGAAGGCGCGCCACAACAACCCAACACCTATTCTAGCAAGTATAGGTTATTCCTTGGCAACTAACTATATTTGCCAGCTTGTATTAACCAGTGTGATCCAAGAGCGCTATGGCCTGTGTTGCAATGATTTACCCTGTACTAAACGGAAGATTGATCTGAAGATTTAACGCTTTAGTTCAGATCCCATCCTTTCTAAATCTTCCTCAGAGGTATTTAAGTTTACTCCTTCAGGTATCCCTAGGTATTTCATCTCAGGAAAATTTTCTATATATTGATTAATCACGATCTGTCGAATACCCTGTATATACTTAGTCATGCTGTGATCTTTGGCATTAAATCCATTAAAAGAACCATATCTTTTGAGTTGCCCATCTTCTTGGATTCGTCTCAAAACTATATAACCCTTCTCCTCCTCATCCTTTAACCTTACCATACAGCCTTCGCGGGAAAATCCTGTAACTAGAACATTAACAATTGGGGAAACTCCGGGTAAGGGAACATCTGCTACTGGATCATGATTATTAGCAAATCGCCAACATTTGTAAGTTAACTTCTGGTTCATGTAATTGCGATGACTTCTATTACCAATGCGAGGCGCGCCAAAGGTATAAAGCCCAGCAATGTGAACATCTTTTAAAGACATTAAATATCCAGCTGCTACGGAAGCTAATGCACCGCCTAAACTATGCCCAGTAAGCCAAATATGTTTACCTTTTATTTGGCTAATAATTGCTTCAAATGTTTTGTAAGCTTGACCTTGTATGGGGATTAGCGATTGAAAGGCTTCTAAAAAACCTCGATGCACTTTGGCTTCTTCTTCTGGCATATCGAACTTATTTTTAATATCTTTTTTGAATGTTTTCCAAAGACTTCTATGCTCAGATTCAGTAATAAAAGGAGAGGTTACTTTCTCAATATTGAAGTTACTAAACCAGTCGTTGAGTTTCTTTTCAGAACCCCGAAAGCTTATAAAAACTACATCTTTCCCATCTTGATTATAAAAAATAACTAATCCTTGAGTACCTGGGCGGTGGTTATCAGTCGCTTCTCTCGGTATTTCACGGCTATTCAAAAAAATCGTCTTGTCGGCATCTTCTTCTGTCCAACCCCAACTCACCAAAGTGTCCTTGACACCCTTTTTATACTGCTCATCTGTATGTTGGGCTTCTACAGCTTCCTTATAGCAAAGCTTAGAGATTGCGGCACAGATATAGGCATTAATAAAATTAGGTAGATATTCATTGTAGTCTAAAGGTTCTTTTAATTCGGGTTGAAAATATTCCATTGGGAATTGAGTCATTATCTTGTCCCTGCGACGGTTGATGATTAAGTTAACGTAGCATGGCAAGAATCAATACAGAAACGGTTGTAATAAAAATTAATATGGAAAAACCTTTCAGCATCTGAAATTATAATTTTTGTTCTGGGATTGACTAAAAATCCTCGGTTTGTAGTACCATGGGAACATTGAGTATTCTTCGAGCAACCCTATATTTTATCTATTTCCCCTATGAAAGCGTCAGACATCATGACTACTGAAGTCGTCACCATTCGCGGCTCTGCTACCGTTTCCCAAGCCGTTAAACTAATGAAAGAAAAGGGAGTCCGTACCCTAGTGGTAGAGCGTCGCCATGACGAAGATGCCTACGGTATCCTGACGGAGAGTGATATTGTCTATGAGGTAATAGCCTATGGCGAAGACCCGAAAAACATTCGCGTCTATGAGATTATGACTAAGCCTTGCATTGTTGTCAATCCCGATTTAGCCGTTGAGTATGTAGCTCGTCTGTTCTCCCAAACAGGAATCCGCTTTGCACCCGTGATTAAGGACCATTTAATCGGGGTAATTTCCTTAAGTGACATCCTCCATAAAAGCAATTTTCTCGAACAACCAACTTCGGTAACTTTATTCGATACCTTGGAGAAGGCTCGTCTGAGTGCTCGTGCTATCTGCGCTGAAAAGGGTTCTACTTCCCCTCAATGTGCCGCCGCTTGGGATGTGGTTGAAGAAATACAGGCAGAATTATCCCACCAACGCGCCCAAAAGCCTGAAAAGACCTATTTTGAAGAGTATTGTGAAGAGCATCCGGAAGCCTTTGAATCGAGAATATATGATGCTTAAATAATAGAGGCAGGATTTCCCCCCCTACTTTTGATAGGACTGAATCACTTCAGTTTTACAAACTATCCAAAAATAAAGGGCTAAATTTAAGGCACTTAATAATTTGGGTATTCCTTCTAAAAGACTAGCAAGTTCATAATTATCTAACCGTAAAAAATCCACTAAGATTGCGATAAGCAAGAAGCTCAAACTGGAGAGTAAAATATGATAGGGAGTTCTTTGTATTTTGGGTAAAAAGCATAATAGATAAACCAAAAATATACCAGCATAGACTGAGATTGTTATAAGTTTAGAAATCTTAAAAAAAAGCAGAATAATATGAAAACGATAGACTTCATTGCCTAAAAATCCCCCAGTCACTAGGGCAGAAGCTAGAAAGAAACGATTACTTTTTTGCTGAGGTTTAATGGTATTAAGTAAAGCAAAACTAAAGGCACATATTAGGGGAGGAATACTACATAAAATTTGAAAAGTATGGGTGAATAAACCTGCGGTCGGCAGTGGCGGGGTTTGGGGTGGTAGAAATAGAAAGTATATGGATGATTTTTGTAAATAAGTCCATAGAATTAATCCCCCCGCTAAGGATAGAAATATAAGGTTAATCTTAATAATTGCCGGATAAATCTTCATCCTAGGGCGTTGAGGGTGATGGACTGGGATCGGGAATGGGGGTGATTTCCGGTGCTGGCTCTACAGGTATGGGAACAGAGGAAGGAGACTCTTCTAAAGGAATAGGTATTACTTCCTCGGGAGTAGGACTAGGAGCGGGGGTAGGAGAAATCTCTGGAGTCGGGGTAGCTTCGGGGGTAGGAGAAATCTCTGGAGTCGGGGTAGGAGTTACTTCTGGAATAGGGGTAGGAGTGGGAGTATAGATAGGACTAGGACTAAAGCTAGGAATGGGACTAGGCTCGGGACTAGGGGTAAAGATTTCTGGACTCTCAAAAGGGCGAGGGCGTTCCTTGGGTAAAAAAGTCTTAAACCCTAACATAAAGCCGCCTACCATTGCTCCCGCCAAAAAAAGAGCCGATAATAACCATTGCCAAATTTTTGTTTTTGATTTTTGTTTGAGGATGGTTTTTTTCTGGGATGAACTAGGTCCTGGAGAAACAACTAAAGTGGCCTCCGTAGGAGCATTCCCGTTTAGGGCTAATAGCATTTGGCGATCGCTACTAAAGCGATCGCGGGGATGAAAACGAATGGCCTGATCTAGTATATTAGCCAAATCCTCAGAAACTAGGGAACGGTTGTCCTGCCAGATAATTTCCCCTGTTTGAGGATCTGTCTCTAACTCCTGGGGAGGTTTACCCGTCAGTAGAAAAATTGCAGTCAAACCCAGACTATATAAATCGCTCCCATAAACAGGACGGCCTGCGGCTTGTTCGGAGGCCATATAACCGGGGGTACCTAGGGCGACGGAATAGGCGGTTTTTCCGTTGGGTTGTACCATCGTGGCAACGGTTTCCTTAACTATGCCAAAATCGATCAAAATCGGCAGATTATCTGAGGCGCGGAGGATAATATTGTCGGGTTTAATATCCCGGTGGATAATGCGACGACTATGGATATATTCTAGAACGGGTAAGAGTTTACAGAGGAGATCCAGGACTTGCTTTTCGGTAAAATTCCCTTGGGTTTCATGCTTTTGGGTAAGGGTTAAACCATCTATCCACTCTTGTACTAGGTAAAAATCGCCTTTTTGGGTAAAATAAGCATACAACTTGGGAATTTGGGGATTATTTTCGCCCAACTCTTCTAAGATAGCCGCTTCTCTTTGAAATCTGTCCTTTAACCACTCGGGGATTTGGGGAGATTGTAGGAGGGGGTGGAGTTTTTTGATAACACATTGGCGACCGGATGGCATTTGGGTATCAATAGCCAAGAAAGTCTCTCCAAAGCCCCCCCTTCCCAAAGACCTTAGAATTTGATAGCGATTATTGAGCAAGACGGTAGCCATTTAACTGAGGGGTTAGGATTTAGCGATTAAACCCCAATCCCCAATTTCCACGAAATTAACCCTCTCTCTCTTCTGCTTTGGTTTGGATGAACAAAATCAGCAGAAAAACGGTTGGTACTAAGACAAACAAAATGGTGGCGATAAATCCTAGATTATTAACTTGCATTTACTAATGCCCTCTAATTGGTTTTCAAGATCCCACCTCTAGAATATCACTAGGAGGACTTCTAAGGGGAAGCCTAATTTTTAGCATTTAGGGCTTAGTTTTAACCTTAACTGTACCATTAACTAGGGTTTGGCAAGCAAGACGATAACTTTCTGGCTTTTTACGCAGTTTTTTTTCTTCAAAATCCGTTTTCGGCGAGAGGTTTTCCATCCCGTCTAAAATTTCGACAATACAGGTTCCGCATTGACCATAACCCCCGCAATTCATCAACTTACCACCCAAGGTATAGATATCGATGCCATTCTGTAGGGCTTTTTCCCGTAAATTTGCCCCATCAGCCGCAATAACTTCTTTATTTTCCTTGGCAAAGGTAATATCACCCATATTTGATTCCTCTAGTTCCCTAGGCGGGGTTAGTATTAAAAATTGTTAACTTTTTGATGTATCCTAGCATATTTTTGCAATCTATGGTATTTCAAACAAGCGTCGATCCGGAAGATTACTCACGGCTCGTTGTAGGGTATTCAGGGAACGGTTATAGAGAACGATCGCCTGTAAATAGCGGCTACGAGCATCAGTCAAATCCCGTTGGGAGTTAATAACATCGGTTTGAGTACCCACCCCGGCTTGAAACCTTAAACGAGCCAGACGCAAACTTTCCGTCGCTGATTCTACACTTTTGGCAGAAGTAGTAATATTTTCCTTACTAGCCACCAGATTAAAGTAGGCTTCTTCTACTTCCCGGCGGACAATATTCCTTTGTCGGGCAAATTCGGTTTCAGCAATATCTTGGTTACGATCTGCCTGTTTAGCCCGGGCAAAAGCTCTACCACCATCAAAGAAAGTCCAGCGAACCCTAGTTTGAAAGAAGTAACCATCGGTAATGGTAGCACTATCGTCGAAGTTGTTATTGTAGTTATAACCCGCTTGGAAATCTACCTTCGGCTTAATTTCCGAAAGGGCAATCAGACGATCTTGCCCACTAATATCCCTCTGTACCAGTTGTTGTTCGAGTTCGGCGCGGTTTTTATAGGCCAAGACAATACTTTCTTCTAGGGAATAGGGCCAAAGCCCCGCTTCTTTGATTTCATCGGCGGCGGTTAGTTCAACTTTTTGCCCAACGCTGAGTAATTCTGCCAGACGACGGCGGGCATTCCGTTGATCGGCGATCGCCTGGGTTAAATCCTGATTGGCTCGGGATAAATCTACCTCTGCTTGCAAAACCGAGAAGCGAGTACCGAGGCCTGCTTGTTCTAGGAGTTGGGCATCCCGTAAACTTTGGCTAGCATCTTCAATGGCGGCGGCGGCGATCGCTACTTGGGCATCTCGGCGTTGCAGTTCGTAATAGGAATCTGCAGCATCAAAACGAGCTTGTTCTGTCCTGACTTCTACCTCTAACTGATTGCGGCGAACTTCTTCCTGGGCTCGCTTTAGTTGGGCCCCCCTTTCTCCCCCCGTGTATATGTCATAAACCAGACTGAGATTACCATTAAAATTGGTAGTCTCCTCTAGATTATCCCCAGGGAATCCATTCTGGCGTGCTAACTGATTTTGTCGGGCTGTACCAGCAGAAGAAGTGCGATCAATGGCATTTTCCGATTGCAGAATGGGAAAGAGCCTTGCTTTTTGCTCCTCGTATTCAGATTGGACTCTCTGTAAAACCAACTTAGAAGATTCCAATTCCCGATTATTCCGCAGGGCTAACTCCACCGCTTGATTTAGGGTAATCGGTTGCACAATGGTTGTATCTACTTCTGCGGGGGTAGTGGGAAAAATTAGCGGGTTAGCACTAGGATTAAGATTATTCGGCACTCTTTCATAATCCGGGTCACTCCTTAGGCGATCGGGGGTAGAGTTTTGTAGATCCACCACCCTAGGCTGAGTCGGAGTTTCTGGAGACGAGTCGGCGGCGGGTTCAACACCTTGAGCTAGGATAGGACTGATTCCTGAAATACCCAAAAGCGCGGTAGCACCAAGACTGAGCCAAGTATAGGAATTAAGCATAGGGTTAAAACAAATAGAGAATCCATCCACTAACTTATCTTAATTTAAACCGTCCTTACCAAAAAAACCTGCTTTTTGCCAAGCTAACCTAGCCGCTCCTACCATTCCCGCGCGGTTGCCAAGTTCGGCCTGTAATAACACTAAACCCTCCCTAGAGCTAGGTAATACTCTTTGTTCAATTTCAGACCAAACCGCAGGTAAGAAGAACTCAGCACTAGCACTAACTCCCCCCCCAATAATAATCGCTTCGGGGGTCAAGACATAGATCAAACTCGTTAAACCAGCCCCTAAAAGACTGCCGTAGGTTTGCCAAAAAGCCAAGGCATCAGCATCACCTTGTTGGGCTAAATTACCTAATTCTAAGGGTTCTTTACCCATTTCTCTACGAATTGCTGAGACGGAGGCATACTGCTCCAGGGAACCTTGATTACCACTATTACAGGGAGGTCCCTTGGGGTTGAGGGTAATTAAACCTAATTCCGCACCGGTGCCATGACGACCAACAAATAATTGTCCATTCAGAATTACTGCTCCCCCCACTCCCGTACCTAGGGTAAGCAGAATTAAATTTTGGTAGTTTCTACCAGCACCGAGCCAAGCTTCTCCCAACCCTGCACAGTTAGCGTCATTAGCTAAAATTGTCGGTATTCCTGTCTCTTTTTCTAACCAATCCGCCAAGGGCACATTTTGCCAATCGGCTAAATTAATAGCTATTTTCGATATACGTCCTTGAGCGTCCGCAGGTCCTGGGGTACCAATTCCCAGAGCTAGACAGTTTTCCCCAGGGTTAAGTTGATTAATCCCGATCAAGAGGGTTTCTAAGACATCCCGAGGATAGGCGGGTTGGGGAGTTGCTAGGGTAAGGGTATTTAAACAAATCCCATCGAACTGAAATTGTCCAAATTTGATGGCGGTTCCCCCTAAGTCAATACCAATAACAGTAGATTCTGGATTCATTGAGGTAGCTCTGGGAGTTTTCATAGCACTTCTCATATTAGTGAGGTACAGAGATTGTCGCTTTGAGGCAGGGGGCAGGAGGCAGGAGGCAGGAAGAAGTGCACCTCATTATTCTGAAAAAGGTTGTCAGTTTTAGAATACACCAAAATAAATAGACCAGAAACCCGGTTATGGGTGGAGATATTACGGTTTAGTCCACCTTCCCTGTCGTAATATTAACTATAGGTAAGTTTTAACCTAGAATTATGCCAAATCTGGTTTTTAAATCAGGTTATAATCCTCCTGCCTAGACCTCATGATTATCTAGTAACTTAAGCGGATTTAGGATTAGCCATGTGGACTCTAATTGCCGAACATATCTCCCAAGTAACCGCCCAACCCTTTAATATTAATCAACACCGCTCAGTCAGTGGGGGTTGTATTAATCAAGGCTACTGTTTACAAGGGGATGGGTTAGCCTACTTTGTCAAAATTAACCAAGCTTCTCGGTTATCTATGTTTGCAGCAGAAGCCTTTGGGTTAAAACAAATGGGAGCTACTTACACTATTCGCCTTCCTGAACCCATTTGTTGGGGAATTAGCGATAACTATAGCTATTTAGTCCTAGAATGGTTGGAATTTGCCCAAGGAAACTCTCTTTCCTGGGAAAAAATGGGGCAGAAACTAGCCCTAATGCACCAGACACCTGGAAACCAGCGCTTCGGTTGGAACGAAGACAACACCATTGGCTCTACTCCCCAGATTAATACTTGGACTGATAACTGGGCTGATTTTTTTGCCCAACACCGCATTGGTTATCAACTCCAACTTGCCCAAAAGCGGGGCGGCAGTTTTCCTGAGCGAACGGAAGTACTGCTTGCCGTGTTAAAATGTTTAAAAGATCATCATCCCCAACCTTCTCTAGTTCATGGAGATTTATGGTCGGGAAATGTCGGAGTTACTAAGGATGGAGAACCCGTGATTCTAGATCCTGCTACCTATTATGGCGATCGCGAAGTGGATATTGCCATGACAGAATTGTTCGGCGGTTTTCCTGCGCCTTTTTATCGAGGCTATAACGAAGTCTTTCCCTTAGAAGAAGGTTATCAACAACGAAAAACTCTTTATAATCTCTATCATATCCTCAACCACTTTAATCTTTTTGGGGGTGGTTACGGCACTCAGGCTAATCAAATGTTAAAGCAAATTCTTTGATATGTTAATACTTTTTTGGCATCGACGGGATCTCAGGCTCTCGGATAATATTGGACTTCATAAAGCTCGTCAACTCAGCCCTAAAATCGTTGGAATTTTCTGCCTAGATACTGACATTTTTCAACGAGATGATCTAGCCCCTGCTAGGGTTAGCTATATGATCGCTTGCTTAGAAAAACTCCAAGAGAGTTATGTAAAACTAGGTTCTCAGTTACTTATACTACAAGGAAAACCCAGTCAAGCTATTCCCAAATTAGCCCTAGCTTTAGACAGTAAAATAGTTATTTGGAATTTGGACATAGAACCCTATTCCATCCAAAGGGATGAAGAAGTTACAACAGCTTTAAAAGCTAAGGGAATACAAACTCAAACCTATTGGGATCAACTCTTACATTCTCCCCGGGAAATTTTCACCCAATCGGGAGATCCCTACAGGGTTTATACCCCCTTTTGGAATAATTGGCAAAAACAACCTAAAGCTAATTTTGTCCCGACTCCTACGAGCTTCCAGGGGTTAACGGAATTGGAATTAAATCAGGCTCACCAAGGGGGAATTATTGCTCTACCTACGGCTAAAGCTCTAGGTTATCCTTGGGAAAATACCGCATTTTTCCCCATTGGTGAAATAGCAGCTCATACCAGACTAACGGAGTTTTGTCATGAAGCTCTTAGTTATTATCAAGAGCAGAGAAACTTTCCCTCTATTGTGGGAACTTCTCAACTAAGTCCAGCCCTAAAGTTTGGAGTAATTGGCATTAGAACTATTTGGCAAGCCGTTAGTGATATATACGAAAATGCCCGTAGCGATGAAGCTAGAAATAGTATAAAAACCTGGCAACAGGAATTAGCCTGGCGAGAATTTTATCAACACTGTTTATACTTTTTTCCTAAACTAGCTAGGGGTCCCTATCGACTTGAATTTCAAGATTTCCCCTGGGAAAACAATCTCGAACATTTTCAAGCTTGGTGTGAGGGGAAAACTGGTTATCCCATTGTAGATGCGGCCATGAGACAACTTAATGAAATCGGCTGGATGCACAATCGTTGTCGGATGATTGTTGCTAGTTTTTTGACTAAGGATTTAATTATTAACTGGCAATGGGGAGAAAAATACTTTATGCAGCATCTTATAGATGGAGATTTAGCTGCTAATAACGGGGGCTGGCAATGGA
The DNA here is from genome assembly GCA_040398185.1 of Microcystaceae cyanobacterium. Lineage (GTDB taxonomy): Bacteria > Cyanobacteriota > Cyanobacteriia > Cyanobacteriales > Microcystaceae > JBBAUO01. The sequence continues at coordinate 92,688 of JBBAUO010000008.1, forward strand.
GCGCCTCTAGTGGTATGGACCCCAAGCCTTTGCGAATTTTTAATCCTGCTAGCCAAGCCCAAAAGTTTGATCAAGATGGGGAATATATTCGCCAATGGTTGCCTGAGTTGAGTTCCATAGATACTGAATATTTAATTACAGGAAAAATTCCGCCCCTGGAGCGGCATAATTGTAATTATCCTGAGCCGATTGTAGATCACCAAAAACAACAGCAAAGGTTTAAGTATCTCTATCAACAGCAAAAAGGTTAAAAAACTGTGTAAATATTGACAAAAATTAACTCTTTGGTGTTTAACTAGAATTAAAGACAATTCAGGTAACTGTACAAAAAAATGAAAGAATTTCTAGATTTCCTTACCCATAAGTATGCCTATGTAGCCATCGGGGAATTTAAACCGGGGCGGTTTTCAGAAGCGCAACAACTCTATGAAAAAGCTGTATCTACCTATACCACAGGCTTTAAAGGGGCTTTTCTCCTGCAAAAACCCGGTACCGATACGGGAATTGCCGTAATCATGTGGGAAAACCTAGAGGATATGGAGACGAATCAAACCGAAGCCTACAATAGGATTATGCAGGAGATGGCCCATCTGTTTGTCAAACCCCCCGCTACGGATTTTTATGAAATTTGCAGCGAAATCCAACCTGTGTAGGTATTAGGGAGAGCGCAGGGGCACCTTTAGGGCTTTGAGCGCCCTACCCTAACCCGATTATGCGAATTGTTACAAATATTACAATATTTAACGAGCCTACAGCAAAGTTAACCCTTGTCAGGTTAAACTTAATCAAGGGGAGTCGAGTTGTGGATCACAACTATTGTCCCTAGCCTTGAGCCGCCGCTGAGTCTGACAGCCCTTAGTTTTCTACAGGAGAAGCCCCATGTTTGCCAGAAGCCACCGAGTTGTTAAAGAGTGTAAAGCAATTTCTGCCAAAAGTCAACCCCCGTCGGTAATTTTTTCCAAAGCCGAGGAGGAGGCCATTTGCAAAAATGGTGTCATTGGGCTAGAAGGAGTCTGGGATTTGTACGATATGTGGATTTAGGGTGAGGGCTATTGTCTGCTGCTGTGTCAGTTCGTCTTTTATCAATCCTTCAATCGTTAAAGGAGACTGACAATCCGGTTGTGCCCTGATTCGCAATAGGTAATAGCCGTTGTTGGGGTGAGGGTCTGTCCCATAACCCGATTCTTTGACTTCGTACCCCATTATGGGCAGACTCGAATAATCATAAAGGGAAAGGAAAATATCATAGTTTTCTAGGATTCGTTTGTCTATTTGCAATAGTAAGCTTTGTCCTCGGCGCAAATAGCCATAAAAGAAATCCGTATCAGGGGCCCCCACGGGAAGAAATTCCCTCTTGAGAAAGGACTCTGGGATATATTTCCTGTAGAGTAATAGAATATAGATATAGTAATGTAATACCGAATAAAAGAAGTTTTTCTTGTCAATCAAGTTTTCGTAAAACTGATTAACCTTAGCATCGACTAATTGAGAGTCTGTGTAGACTACATTGTCAACTTTAATGGTTGGAAGAGTTACCGCATCGAACCAATGATAATAACGTAATCCAAGGGTATAAAAGCTAGGCTTTAAAGGAATAGAGATCCATTCATCGGCGGATTGTATGTCGTTAGAATCTAAATTAGTGATAGTTCTAAACTCAGGAAAACTATATACAACAAAAATCCAAGACGGGGCTGATTTTTTAATGATATCTAAATTAACTCCTAGGGAATCTTCAACCTTAAATGGACCTAAAGTGCCAATAATAGCGTGATTATTCCATCGGGGTGCCTTCGTCATTAAAACGGGCAAACTCAGGGGAGACTTCAGGGTTTCTGCCGATAAAACTCGCCAGGTAGAAGCTTGTTTTTTATTAATTGCCAAATATGCTGTATAGAGATTGCCGACAATAAACTTCGTGATTTTATTAAAAATAAAAGACAATAAAGCTAAGGGAATTTGCCAGACAAAATTAAGATTATTCATTGGTTTAAAATATTAATTAGCCGAGATCAAGTTTATCACGGGAGGCTCTCTGGAAATGGGTAAACGCTTCAGCCTCAAAAGGATGTATTTTAAATTTAGGGGAAAAACCTTCACCTAGTCTCCCAGTCTCCCAGTCTCCCAGTCTCCCAGTCTCCCTTGTCCCACCAATTACGAAAATATTAAAAACCTACCCTTGTCAAGGGGGGGTCGCCACTTACAAAGGCTTAGTCAGATTCGTTATCATAGAATAAGTTTTATTTAAGGCTCAGTGATGGGAACGACCGTGTTGGGTAAATCAAACCGCCCTCTGTTTTGGATATTGGGACTCATGGCCACAGGCTTTTTAGCCGTTGGTATTATTAGTTATCGCTTAACACAAACACCCTCGGCTGAGATTGAACTCGAAAAGCTGACGGTTCCCGTTACTAGAGAAGACCTCGCCCTAGAAATCAAGGCTAGTGGTACCGTTGAACCTATTCAAAGCGTGAATATCAGCCCCAAAAATCCTGGGCAGTTGGTACAACTTAGGGTAGATCAGGGAATGCGCGTCAAAAAAGGTGACATTTTAGCCGTCATGGATTATCGAGAAATAGCTACCCAAGGTAATCAGGCGATCGCCCGCGAAGCCGAAGCTAAGGCCAATTTGGAGCTCGCCAAGCGCACCATTCCCGAGGAAATTCGTCAACGACAAACCCGTTTAGCCCAAGCCCAGGCTAAGGTTAAGGAAATAGAGGCTCGTCTTAATCAAGTTAAAGAACGTATTCCTAAAGACTTTGAGCAAACTAGGGAACAATTTAGAGCAGCATCCGCCCGTCAACAGTTAGCCCAAGCACGAGTCAACCGCAATCAAAGTCTAGTCAGAGAAGGGGCTATTTCCCAAGATCAATTTGATGAGGTGTTTAACGAATACCTCAATGCCCAAGCTAATTTAAAAGAAATTCAATATCGCCTCGAACAAATTCAAAAAACCGCTCCCCCCGAAGTACAAGGGGTTCAGGGGGAATTAGTTCAAGCCCAAGCCGCCGTTGCCGAAGCCCAATTTGCCTTGGATGAACGGGTTAAAACCCAAGAGGTGGAAATTGCCCAACTACAAGCGGCAGCCATGGGTGCAGGGCAAGAGGTTAAACGGTTCAAAATTCAGTTTGATGATATGGCTATTCGTGCTCCCTTTGATGGTACTGTCACCCAGAAATTTGCCACGGAAGGGGCTTTTGTCACTCCGACAACTTCCGCCTCTAGTAGTGCCTCAGCCACCTCTAGCTCGATCATTGCCCTAGCGCGAGGTTTAGAAATAGTGGCGAAGGTTCCCGAAGTGGATATTAGTTTACTCAAAATTGGGCAACCGGTAAATATTATCGCCGATGCCTATCCCGATCAGGTTTTCCAAGGGCAAGTTATTCAAATTGCTCCCGAGGCGATCGTGGAAGATAACGTTACTTCCTTTGAAGTCAAGATTGGTCTTCGCACGGGGCGAGATAAATTATTATCAAAAATGAATGTAGATGTTGCCTTTATTGGACAACAGGTTAGCGATGCCCTAGTTGTACCTACTGTCGCTATTGTCACCGAAAAAGGCCAGACAGGGGTGATGATTCCTGATTTCCAAAATAAACCCCAGTTTAAGCCCGTTTCTATCGGTGCGGTTCTCGATGCTAAGACCCAAGTTCTTTCAGGGCTAACAGTCGGGGAAAAGGTCTTTATTGATTTACCTAAAAAGTCGGAAAATACTAAAGATAAATGAACAGCTTAGATAGTCTAAAAATGGCGATCAGCACCCTTCTGGCTCACAAAACCCGCAGTGCCCTCACCATGCTCGGTATTATTATTGGCAATGCTTCTGTGATTTCTATGATTGGTATTGGTCAGGGAACACAGAACTTTGCCACGGATCAATTTAAGGGCTTGTCTCCGACTACTTTATTTGTTTTACCCGGTTCTCGTAAGGAACGCAATAATACCCTAGATTTACCCAAAACTTTAGTTTTAGAAGATGCTAAAGCCATAGCCGAACAAGTGCCAACGGTGATAAAAGTTGCTCCAGAAATTAATCGACGACAACTAATTATTTACAAAAATCGAGATACTACTACTCAGGTTATTGGCACTACTCCTGAATATCAGTTTGTGAGAAGTTTTCAGGTAGAAAAGGGTAGATTTTTTAACGAACTTGACGTAGAGCGCGGTAAAAGAGTAGCGGTTTTAGGTACGGATGTTGCTGCACGTCTGTTTGGTTATCAAAATCCGATTGGGGAAACTCTACGCATTCAAAATATTAGTTTTGAAGTCATTGGCATTATGGAATCTAAGGGATCTTCCTTAGGGACTAATCAAGATGATTCAGTTTTTATTCCCCTGACGACTATGGCCTATCAAATAGTGGGGAAGACTTCTCCCTACGGCACTCAAGTAACTTGGATTAGTGTCTCGGCTCAAGACGAAGACAGTGTTCGGGCTGCTAAGTTTCAAATTGAGAACCTATTACGCCTACGTCATAAAGTTGTGGCTGAGGATGATTTTGGCGTAGAAACCCCTAAACAAATTCTAGAAATATTGAGCAATATTACCGGTGGCTTGACCATTATGTTAGCAGGTATTGCTGGTATTTCCCTAATCGTAGGCGGAATCGGTGTGATGAATATTATGCTCGTCTCAGTCTCGGAAAGAACCCAAGAAATTGGCTTAAGAAAAGCAATTGGTGCCAGGGAAGAGGATATTTTAACTCAGTTTCTCATTGAAGCTATTATTGTCTCTGCGGCGGGCGGTTTAATTGGTATTCTTTTGGGTTCGGGGGTTGTCTTTTTGATTGGGGCGTTTTCCCCCCTATCTACCAGTGTCTCTGGTACGGGAGTCTTGATTGCTTTAACGGTTTCCGGGGGAATTGGGTTATTTTTTGGCGTTTACCCTGCCCAAAGAGCCGCTAAATTAGATCCGATAGTGGCCTTGAGGAGTATTTAGGGTTCCCCTGAAGGCAATATAGCGTTTCCTAAGCTACTGAGGTAAATCTAACTCCTGACTTGAAAATGATAACGCGACTAAAAGGCCATAGAAAGCAGTTGGCTGG
>JBBAUO010000009.1:0-93866 GCA_040398185.1 Microcystaceae cyanobacterium
GGAGGCAGGAGGCAGGAGAAGAATAACTATGGTATTAAAACAGGATTTAGTATAAATGGTACTATTGCTCAGGACAAGCGTGTAGGTTTATTTTTGGATAATACTTCTGCGCTAACTACGAATGCGCTTAATATATTTGATGCTGCCGTAGATTGGTCAATTGCTTAGGCATACCTCGATACTAAACGTTGCGGTAGTGCGGCACCGATTAAAGTAGGATTTGCTGTTGCTAGAACGCTTTCATGACTCGAAAATTGGCAAAATCAACATGAGTATCATGAAGAGTTGCCCAAGAGGCATCCTGTCCTCCAAAAAAAGTCGAGAATAAAATGCCCTCAATTTTTAGGGTATCTGTGGTACGGAATTGAAGTTCTCCGTGACTTAATACCAGTTTATTATCTACCCATACCCAAATTTCTCCATTTTTTTGAGGCGGATCGTTCACAAGAACAACTTGTTTGATATGGTGCCAAACCCCTGGTTGAAATTGCCAGTTTCCCCTCCCTAGAGATGTTCCGTGTTTAATGCTAGTAGGCAAATAAGCATAAACTTCCCCTATGCCCTTGGCTCTCCACATTAAGCGCGTTGAAAAGCCGTTGATGCCATCTGGGATATTACCGCCTGTATTGACTTTTCCGCCAAATAGACCCGGCAATTTCCCCCCTCGTCGAAAGTCGAAATTTGACGGAAAGCGAACAAAATAACTCAAACACAACTTATCCGTCGAAGGGATACCCAATCGGGCATAGAACTGAGAGCCTCCCACTGGGGCTTGTTGTTTTCGAGTCAAGGATGGACTGGCGGATTTTGCGGGATAGGATACTCTAAGGAACTGAGAAAATTGCCCCTGTTGTCTGGAGAAAACTTTTAGATTTTTTTCTCCCCACCTACCCCATTTTTGAATTTCCCAATGATTTTGCCACTGCTCTTCCTGAAAGGATGATGCCCACAGAACCTCAGAATTGTCAGAGCATGGCGACATTTCAGAACTTGACGATGTGCGCTCTGCCCCTACTAAGGATTGGGCAAAACTAACCAACCCAACCTGAAACAGGATTAGAGAAAAGAACAAACATACAATTTTTTTGACTTTAGTATTTCCCATATTCTTGTGCTTTTCTCCTCCCTTGAATGTTTAAGTTATTCAATTGCCCAATTGACTGCGGATGCAAACAGATCGATACCGGCATCTGTAATCTTATTGGTGTTGTCCAAAAAGAAACCGACCCTTTTTTCCGGAGCGGAGACTCCGCTGGCTAGAATAGAGCCGATTTCATAGGCGAAAATGCTAGAGCGAGTGGGGTCGTTGGCGAGAGTGGCAACCTTAATGGCTTGACTGCCCGGAATGCCCCAGCCGACTTGTCTGGGTTCGGAATAGACGGTTACTAAATCGTTATAGCCAGAACTGAGGGGGTGATTGGGGTCTATAACCTTAATTTGAGTCTGATTGTTAGCCCCTCCATAGACTAAATTTTGCTGTACACCAGTCATCCCAAGGTCATCGTAGAGGGTACTCACCAAAGAAACGACTGGCACAGCAGCCGACGTAAAAGTGGTACCAACCTTCGCACTGGAAACGGATTTAGAAATAACCACGGCATCTTGACCATTGGCGGTACTGGCGGTGATGCCATCATCATCTTGAACCGTTACCTGATATCCTTCTTGTTGCAAGCGAGCAATTAAGATTGTCTCCGACGAGCTTGGACTTGTGGGTGTACCCGCAACGAGGAGAATATTGCCACGATCATTATCCGTAATTCCGAGCGAGGTAGCGCCGTTAATATAGCCTTGGGCGGACGCAGTTAAGGAGACAGTTTGTAAGCCGTCGACAATAGTATCATTTACCGCTGACACAGTGAAGGTTGCTGAAGACTGTCCATTGGGGATGATTACGGTATTCGGTACTATCGCTTGAGTCGGATTGGTATTACCCAAAGTGACAGGCAAATCAGCAGTCGTTCCAAAGGTCCGCGTTACGGTGCCGATCGCCGTGCCGCCATTTTCAGAGATACGAGTACGATCAAGAGCGAGGGTCAAACTACCGAGATCGTCATTGACTACCGTGAGAGAAACCGAAGTCGGTAAAAAGTTAACAGCCGTTGCGGTGATAGAAACGGACTGATTTCCATCGCTAAGGGTATCATCCACTGCGTTAATGGCAAAACTGGCAGACAGTTCACCATCTGGGATGATAATACTGCTGTTGGCTAAGATGGCTTCCGTTGTATCGCTACTGTTGAGCCTGACCTGCAAATCTCCGATGGAGGAAAGGCGAGTGATCGTGCCTTGAGCAATACCGCCATTTTCTTGAATAGTGGAGTTATCAAGGCTAAGTGTGAAGGTGAAGAGATCGTCATCGGTAATCCTGAGGGTATTGGTGACTGTCTCAAACCTCTGGGCAGAAGCCGTGATAATGACTTCTACAGCCCCATCGTCCAGTAACTCATTCAAATCATTCTGCGCGATGATACCAAAAGGTACGGAAGCTTGTCCATCGGGAATAACAACCGAATTAGGAACGAGTGCTTCAGATGGATCACTGCTCTGGAGGAATACCTGTAAATTGCCAGTCGTGCCCGTCAGACGAGTAACGGTAGCTGTAGTAACCCCTCCATTTTCAGAAATCTCGGTATCACTAATACCTAGAGCAAGCTGATTCAGCACGTTTTCTGAGAGTGCCCAATCCACCCCGGCATTGAAGAGCGTTAACGCATTGTTGTTTACTGTGACAGTTTTGTCCGCAAAGAAAGCAACGCGCCGAGCCGGAGCAAGGGTGCCATCGACTAGCGGCGCACCTGTGTCGTAGGCAAAAATGCTGTAGCGACTAGGGTCGTTAGCTAGGGATGCGACCTTAATGGCTGAATTGTTGGGGATACCCCAACTGACGCTTTTGGGGGTGGTGTAGGTCGTGACCAGATCGCTGAACCCGGCAGCTAAGGGATGACTGGGATCGATAATTTTAATTCGTGTCTGGTTATTGGCTTGGTTGGCACCCGTTGTCAGGCTAGAACTTGTCAGACCCAGTTCATCAAAAAGTTGATACTTCCAGATCAAAATAGGTACATTGGTTTTAAACAAGTCCTCATTGATCGCCCCTGCATCGACGGATTTGGAAATCAGAATTAAATCCTGACCATAGATATCGAGTACATTAGCTGTATTGTCATCCGCCCAAGTCACCGAATAGCCGCTCTGGACGAGATTATTATACAACAGTAGGTCTGACGGTTCTTTATTGACGGGATCACTCGTTATAAAGACGATATTGCCAGTAGAAGTCGGTAAAGTCGTAGAAAATTCAAAACTAGCCGCATTACGAGCGTCGAGAGATACCCCGATGGTGCTGGGGGTAAAACCCGTAACGTCTTCAAGGGTCAACAGCAATTGCCCCGCCCCAAAGTCTAGGTTTGTTCCACCAACTCGGAATTCCGTCCCCTTGCCCTTAGTAACCACGTCAACAACACCCACACCGAGGATGGCGAATTTGTCCTGACCGATATCAAAGGATTGAACACTATCCCAACCATCGCCGAGATTATAGAGTACTACATCAGTCGCATCGTCAATGCCAAGATCAATGGAGTCGTCACCCGGTCCGCCCGTGATTTCGTCTGCGCCTGCTCCCCCTACGAGAATGTCATTTCCACTACTCCCGTATAGCTTGTCGTTGCCTTTTCCTCCTTGAATCAGGTCGTCTCCTGCCTCTCCATAGAGCAGATCTTCGCCATCGCCGCCATTTGTATAATCATTGCCTCCGCCAGCCCAGATAATATCATTGCCCACGCCCCCTTTGAGCGAGTCATCCCCCAATCCTCCCGTCAGGGTATCGTTGGCTTCCCCGCCATCGAGGAAGTCGTTTCCATCCCCTCCATCAAGGCTATCCCCTCCCGATTGGCCGTTTAGGTAATCACCGCCTTCGCCTCCTGCCAATAGGTCGTTGCCATAGCCGCCAAACAGCAGGTCATTACCCCCTTGACCCTCCAGATGGTCTTCATCCTCATAACCGTAAAGGGCATCATCATCAGAACCGCCTTGGAGCGTATCTATTCCCAAACCTCCAACCAGGGTATCCTTTCCTGCATCGCCTTGGAGCAAATCGTTGCCAGAGCCTCCCTCTCCATAGTCTTGACCCTCACCCCCCTTCAGGGTATCGCTCCCTTCATCGCCCCATAGCAGATCGTCACCGCCATTACCCTCTAATTCATCATTGCCTTGACCTCCAGAAAGAGTATCTTGAACCGTTCCACCCAAGAGGAGATCGGCATTGGGGGTTCCGAAGAGAATGTTGCCCCCTAGGGAAACAGACGCATTGAGTCCCTTGATTGACAATCCCGCTCGAACTGCACCGAAGGTCACATTATCGATGAACTGGTTATAGTCACTTTCGGCTGATGATTCACTAATGCTAAAGCGAGCGCGGTTGGTTAGGGAACTGCGGATAACATTGTCCTCTAACAAATTGAAGCTTGAAAAGTTTGTTCCATCGTCACCGAGCAGGATCTCTTGGTATTTGTCATTGAGTTCCTGTCCGTTATTGAAAATTCGGTTATCTTGCACTAGATTTCCAGAAGTTAGCCTTAATTCAATGCCATTTTGAGCATTAGTGAGGACGGTATTGTTGGCTATGACATTGTTGCCTTCATCGGTGAGGTAAAGACCATCTGCTTTATTTGAGACTAATTGATTGTTGGTAATATCCAGTTTGCGACTGCCGGATTGGATGGTAATGCCGTTACCTCCATTCCCAAAGGCAAGGTTGTTCGAGATCAACGTATCTTCTGAGTCGGTGACCACGTTGAACCCGTGGCGATCGTTATTGATGGATAGGTTGTTCTCAATGGTGGATTGCAATACCTTGTCGAGGGTATAGCCGTCCAGACCACTGTTTTCGACGATATTGTTGCGGATGGTTAGGTTAATCGTCGGGGTGCCATCGACGGAATTTTCATGGGGGTCAAAGCCGTAGGAGGGCGTGTCATGGATGTAGAGATTTTCAAAAACACTGTTGATGTAGGCTCCATAGACTCCGTACAATTCAGTCTTTATTATCTGGTTTTTGCGATTTCCGTCAATTTGAAAGTTGGCTAATCGGACGTTTTGAACGACGATATCCTCATTTTTAGGAGAGTCATCTTGGGAGCGAACGATCCCCGATAATTCAAAACGAGGGGCATTGTCTACGAGTCGGATGATGCTCCTAGCACCCGAACCCACTAAATCGACATTTGTGCGCACCAGCACATTACTGGATACATGGTAAATACCGGGCTGCAAATAGACCGTTCCACCTCCTGCTTGAAACACTCGCTCTATCGCGGCATTGATCAGTACCTCATCATTGAGTCCTGTTGCCACATAATTTGCAGATGCCGTATTACTCGTATCGGTATTGCTCGCCGCTAGGGTGATGAGTAAGTTGTTGGTGGGCGGTTGGGGAGGGACTATGGGAATCTGATGAACGTAGGTATTGACCTGCACCTGTTGGGCATCAAGAGGCGACCCATTGCTGGCAAAGCGACGACTATAGACGCGGTAACTATCACGATAGTCTTCTGCATTGTTGCCATCGGGGGCGATCGCTCCCCAAATCGACACAAGAGTTCCATTCTCAAGACCCACAAGGGTCGCTGCCCCAAGGTCTTGGGTCGGCGTATTGGTATTCATTGGAAATTCTCCTCCCACTGCGTTGCCATTGGCATCATAGCTACGACCTACCACGTCATAGTCTTCTCCAAAGTCGGACTGTCCCCGCCAACTCACCACAAATCCTCCCCCCGCTAGGGCGACGATGCGTGGCACTTCCTGATTCCCTTGGGTCGCCGTGTTGACGATGAACTCATTTGCGATCGCTTGACCGGCACTGTTAAACCGTCGTGCCACGATGCCATGTCCGCTTCCATCCTGACCGTAGGAGTTCCAAGCCACCACAAAGCTTCCGTCGGCTAGGGTTGCGATCGCTGGGTTGATTTGCGTATTATTCGTGGTGCTATTGACCAGAAACTCACTCCCAATCGCGGCTCCAGACCCATCAAACAACCGTCCATAGATCCCGTATTGACTGCCATCTTGACCCTCCGACTGCCAAATCGTTACAAAGCCCCCACCTGGTAGCTTCGCTCCCACTGCCGATTGCTGACTACCCGCCAAGGTCGTATTGACGGCAAATTCTCCCCCCTGAGCGACTCCCGCACTATTGAATCGCCGACCCACAATATTTGCATCTGATGTCAGACGTTCCGATGTACTCCAAGTGACGGCAAAATTTCCATTGTCGAGTGCTATGACAGACGGATCTAGCTGATACCCTGTTAGGTTGGTGTTAACCAGCGTCTCTGTTCCCAATCGATTGAGATTGGCATCATAACGTTGGAAAAAGATATCAAATTCGGTGCCACCAAAATTTCTCGACTGCCAAACTACGACAATGCTGTTGTCACTTAGGCGAACGACTTCTGGGCTAATCTGGTCGTCGTTGACCCCCGTGTGTACCTGAAATTCTGGACCGACGGCCACACCTGCGGCACTGAATCGCTGACCGAATATGCCAAAATCTTTTCCGTCTTGGTATTGAGACTGGTAGATAACGACATATCCCCCATCTGCGAGGGTCACGGCGGCCGTTGACGGTTGGTTGTACAGGGGACGAGAGTGGATATCAATCAGAAAATTAGAAGACATAGCAGTTGCAACCTTTTGGAATTTGAATGGACAGAGTAATTAAAAATCAAGAAGCCTTTAATAGATGGCAAAATTGTACGATGAACTGAGCAAAACAGAGATTAATAAAACGCTTACAAAAATTCTGGACTTTTCACTAAACACCTCCTTGGATTTTATAGCTTATCAAGATCAATTTTGACTAATAATACTGGATTTATTTTTAATCGCAGAGCCATTCATTGTGATATATTCTAGATGAACGCCCTTCTCTTTGTCTAAAAGAATGGCATCTTGAAAACTCGAATCAAACTCTAGATTTTTTAATGAAACATTCTCGACATCTTTAATCATGATGCCAGTAGTCTGATCCTTGACTAGCCGATCTGAAGTAAAAGTAATATCTCGCACTTCAATACCGGCTATAGGGGCTTTAAGTTGCGAACTTTTCTTTGTTTTATTCGCAGATAATAATGTCGTACTGTCTCCAAAGTAATCGCTAGGCTGGATCAACAAACCAACGTTGCTTATGCCTGTTGAATTACCAGAAGAGTGAACCTTGAGGATAGTCCGACCCGTTCCCTGCCCTTCCAAAATCGTGTGATTTCTGTAAAGTTTTAAAGCGCTAAAAAGATCAAGTTCTCCGATGGGAAGCTTGACTTTAACTAGCTCCTTTGCAGGGAGTTGATCGATTAGTTTTTGTAAGGCTAGTGCATCATCCTTCCCATCGTTAGGAATGACTCCATAATTTGCCACTTCCACATAGGTTAGAGAGGGAATTTCTTTTAAGGAAGCACTTCGGAAGAAGCCAATAGTGTCCTGTATCGGATCGACCCAGCCTAATAATGCAAACAACAGAAGACCAAAGCTAAAGCCCTGAAGCCATAACATCCAGCTAGAGGTTACGCCTCTAATCCATTGAATCCATGCCTTGCCCTCACTAGAAAGCTTGCGATCGCCTCGATTGAACCAGCGTTGCTTGGGCAAATTCATTAACGTCCAAATCTTAATAAAAGCCGATGACCATTGGGTGAACAAAAGGATTGGCAAATGAATTGGTTTGAGGGGGGATTCTCGACCCCAGAAAATAAGGATCAGCGTCAAAGAGCGACTCAAAACTAACCAAGACACCAGCAATCCTACTGCAATCCAGTTGAATTTTAAGATAGCAATAAGTAGCAAACAAGGAGAAACTAACGAAGTCCACATGCTGAGACGCTGATCGATGAGACAGAGATAAACAAATCCCCCTAAACGTTTTGGACCTAATGCCAAGGCTCGGTTGCCGTTGCGCAACATATTGCCAAACCAGCGGCGCATATTTTGATAAACCCTATTTAGGAGAGAACCCGAAATACTTTCAATAGAGTAAACGAGTACATCCGGGATATAGAGCAAGTCGTACTGGGTATGGCGCAGCATCCAATACCAAGTGGTCTTGTCATCTCCCGATAGGAATTTGAATCGACCCCAGAGCCAATCATCTAAGGTGTCGTTTTCCAATTGAGCGGCAAAGTCAGGATGTAGCGCCGGTTCACTTCGATAGAGAGAAAAGCGACCAGTTAAACACAGAACCTTCTTAGATAGAGAAATTGAGGACATCATGTAATGCCGTTGGGCAAACCGAAGATGGAACCATTCCGAAAAGAAATAAGACCCTACAACGTAGGGAGACTCATCTGTTGTGAGTGCCCCCACATTGGGAAACAAATGGAAAAAAGGCAAGGTCTGCCTAAGCGTCCCGGGGGTAAACTCCGAATCCCCATCCATCAACCCAATAACTGTATTGGCAGGAAGATCGAGTTGGGCGATCGCCCGCAGACCATCAGCCAGAGCTTTGCGTTTACCATCTCCAGGATCGATGGCATGAAAAACTCGAACCGAAGCCAAAGTAGGATCTCCGAGCCTTAAGGCAGCAACAATCGCTTCATCCTCTTCTGGCCCGCTACTGACCGTTGCAACAGTAATCGGTTGCGAAAGCGATCGGGCCTCTAGGGCAATTGAGCGGAAAACCCGTTCAGTAATCCAAGGTTTTTCCTTATAGGTAGGAACCAGCAGGCAGACTGGCGGCAGATCGGCTAAAGGGATGGCATTTGCTCGGTGCCGCCAACGGGGAAAAACAATGCCTTGGTATATCCAAGAACGCACAAGATGAAGTCCCACCCAACTCCATCGCCAGATTCCCACAAACCCCAAGCTAATGAGTCCAGCCCAACCGGTAATGGCTAATCGCCGTGGATCTTTTAAGAGATACATTCCCAAGAAGGCTAAAACAGCAATCATGAAAACATAGCCGAACATCAGACACTTTTGGAAGGCGGGGGAACTGGTATTTTTTGTTATGAATCGGGGAAGGGCGAAATTTGACATGATATCGAGTATGAATGGGAGGGCAAAATCACTAAAAAATTAAGATGTGAATCCCGATCCATTTAGCGATCGTAGTCATCTTGGGTTCGAATAATGTCGTCTTCCCCCAGATACTCACCGTTTTGAACCTCTATGACTACGAGGGGGACAACTCCGGGATTTTCAAGGCGATGAAACGTACAAACGGGGATATAAGTTGATTGGTTAGATGTGAGCAAATTCTCTATTTGATCGCAGGTGATCTTCGCCGTACCAGAAACGACGATCCAGTGTTCACTTCGGTGGTGGTGCATCTGGTAGCTCAGGCGGTGACCTGCTTTGACCTCAATACGCTTAATTTTGTACCCCGGCGCCTCTTCGAGAATAGTAAAAGAGCCCCAAGGTCTGATTTCAGTTGCAGCAAGATTATTCAGACGATCCACAGAAAATGACTGAACTGGTGATTCAATCTCAGTAGATTCACTAAGTACAGATTGTAATTGACTCATTTAGATTAACTCTCCAAAATTTACGTGTCTTTTTCCGAAAAAACCTTTCGGATCAGATCAAAAATGATTTTAAGGGTATGTTTGCACATACTTTGAATTGACATTAAGATCGGTCAAATCCTATCTGGTCGGCAATGATTCGAGGTTCACGGCTCCCCCTAAGAATTGGGATAAGGAGGAACCGAGCTAGCTTCTTAGTAAAGTTTCAGGTTATGCCATTTTATAGGCTGACTTTGACTTTTTCAAAAGATGGCGATTTTGAAACTACTGTCTGCCAATTGGTCAAGTTAAGAACATGGGGAACTTTCTTGAGGTTATGAATCGCTTCTGTAAATTCAGGGCGATCTTGGCTCAGAACAACTCCCTCACATTCATTCAGCACCTCATCAAGGCTAGAGCGGATGATTTGATAGATCTGTGGAAGTTGAAGCTCTAAATAGCGACGGTTACTACCCAATATTTGATCCATTTGAACATCGGGGTCGTAAACCAGAACCTTAAGTCCATCTTTCCAACACAGGTTGATCAGGCTCAGTATTGGGCTTTCACGGAGGTCGTCTGTTCCTGCTTTAAAGCTTAAACCCAACACAGCAATGCTCCGCACCCCTAAATCATGAATTTTAAGCCGAGCAGCCTCAATATGCTGCATATTGCTGATCATAATCGATTCCATAATGGGCAAGTTTTCACCAATATCTCGAGCATGGAAAACGAGAGAGCGAACATCCTTAGGTAAGCAAGAGCCTCCAAAAGCGAATCCTGGTTTTAAGTATTTGGAAGAAATATTCAATTTCGTATCAGCACAAAGGAGATCCATCACTTTTCTGGAGTCTACGTCAATGGGATCGCACAAACGCCCAATTTCGTTAGCAAAGCCAACCTTAAGAGCATGGAATGCGTTATTAACCACTTTCAAAACTTCAGCTTCTTCGATCGCAATACGGTGAATGGGTGCTTCAACGCCTTGATAAAGTTGCTCTAAGCAGTCACCTGAAGAGGAGTCCAGTTGGCCAATGATGGTTTGGGGAGGTGCAAAGAAATCTTTCACCGCCGTTGTCTCCCGTAGGAATTCGGGATTAATCGCAACGCCAAAATCAAGACCAGCTTTACCTTCAGAATATTTTTCTAAGAGAGGGATTAAGCGATGACGAGTCACTCCGGCAAAGACAGTACTGCGCAGCACTATCACATGGTATTTGCTGGACTCTTGGAGGCCTAAACCTATCTCTTGAGCAACGCTGTAAATGTAGTCGAGCACAGGGCTGCCATCGGGGGCACTGGGGGTTCCTACGCAAATAAGGGAAATATCTGCCCAAGCAACGTGTTTTTTGCCCCTCACAACGGCACGCAACCGACCCTGTTCAATGCCTTTAGTAATCAGTTCATCTACATTCGGCTCTTTAATTGGGCTTAATCCACGGTTGAACTTCTCGACTTTTTCTGGGTCAACATCAATTCCAATAACTTCGTGTCCCAGTTCTGATAGGCAAGCAGAGACTACCGTACCAACGTAACCTAAACCCCAAACAAGTACTTTCATAATTTACATCCAAAAAGTTGGTCTAATGTGCAGTAATTCATTGATTTTGTGAGTCAAAACTTGATGAGTTTTGACATATTGAACTTCAGTGCCAGAGTGTTCTCTTGTAAAAGGCACCATCTTTGAAGCTTATAGGGCGAAATATCTTAACCACAGCACAACTGTACTCATTGATTGACTGAGAAACTCATCTAGGTTCCCTAAGCTGCCCGCAAAAACCAGCAACTTATTAAGAATCATTACAGAGTGTGCAACTATGCCAATCGCAAACTACGGATCAATCTATAGTGTGAAGTGTGAATAACACTATTGTGCAAATCAATGACTCGGACTAGCTGTTTTATCACTCTAGGCTCGCAAATCTATGGTGATAAAACTGTCTACCGGTCAGAAGGACTTGCTAGACTTCAATTCGTCGTTGGCTAACTAATTTCCTGACTATTTTATAGTTAATTGCAGAAAATTGCTTGGTCAGTGACGTTTTTGTGCTGTGACCCTACTAAGATAGGGAAAGTTCGCTGATAGTGGTATTTTGTGTTTAACTCAGCTTTTAGGCATCACCCCCTTAACGCTATTGTGGAAAAACTGGGCGGCATTGGAAAACCAGTTAGGTTGTTTTCCAAAGACTAGCTTTGCACGTTGACCCACCCCACAAAATTGGTTGGTCTGTTTAGATTCCTCTGGTGGGGGAATCTTCACCGTAACTTGGGTCAACGCTTTACCTGCCATCTGTGGCGATATGACAGTTTCTAATGCTTTAACTTGGGGGGAGCTAGAAGCGGACTCACCCATCTGAATATTGTTTAAAGGCTGAAGCACAGTGATTTCACCTTGGTGAACTTCAGTGCCAGAAGCCAGTTCTATTTGGACTGGCTTATTTTTAGAGAGTTGGCTGGCTTGGTCTGTAGGCATTACCACTTCAACCCAAATGTTATTGCAATCGAGCAAACTGAGAACGGGTTCAGATTGGTTGACTAACTCGTATTGTTCTCGCTCTGTGCGGTAAACGACCCCGGCTTTAGGAGCAATGATATTCAAATCTTTGCGCTCATTACTTGGTCGAGGCTGAACTTGTTTGAGTTGCCGCTCTGCGCTGAGAACCTCAGACATCAAGGTTTTGATCTTGGCGTTCTGAACTTTAATACTTTGCTGAACGCCAGTAGCATCTTGGACAAAGCGATTGCCCCAAGATGCTGTTTGACCCATGACATTTTTTTGTTGGGAGGCTTCCAAAATAGACTTGGCTGACTTGACAGAAAGCTCAGCTTGGCTGACTTCGGCAACCGCAGTTTCCCAATCAAGTTTCCTTTGATGTGCAACCTGCTGAGTAATGGCTCCCTCCTGGGCTAGGGTATTGAATCGCTCATACTCAACTTGAGCCGCCTCGGCCTTAAGCCGAGAGACTTCTAATTCCATCTGACGTTGCTTTAAGTCTTTTGATAACATATCCCCATCGACAGTCCAAACTTGATTAACTCTAGAATTTAGAGAATTTAATTGACTTTTTAGATCGAAGAGCAATTGGCGAGCGACACTGAGTTCATCCTTTTTGGCCTGCATCTGTTCTTCGAGCCCATTTTTTTTGATTTGTGCCAGTTCTGCCGCTTGCTGTAAAACCTTTTTTTCGGCAAGGCTTATCCCTACTGTTGCTAGAACCTGACCAGCTTCTACCTTTGCACCAGGTTGGGCGTAAAATGTATTTAAAGTACCGTCAATTGGCGATCGGATGCGGATAACTCTACTATTGACCATCCCATAATCAACGACGTGGGTAGAACGATAAGCAATCGTCCCAGCAACTACCGCAGAAACAGCAATACCTAAGCCAATAAAGGAAGCTGCTGTCAACAAGATAGACCAGCGTTTCGACCTATCGGGATTAGTTTGGAAAGACTGGGGTAGATCAGACGAACTCATTTGCAAATCCAATAAATATAAAGAAAAGAAAGATAATTACGAAACAAAAACTCAAGATTTATAAAGCTATGGTTTTTAGTCTTTTTGTTAGAAGTCGATTTCTTAGCTGTCTGGAACAAGGACTCTTTACTAAGAAGAATTGCAAAAAATTAGTGTTTTTTTCTGGTAAACCATTTTACTCAATTCCAAAATATGCTTTTACTTAGTATCTAGTTTCTAACAGTGAATTATTCCTTAACCTCATCTCTAAGTCTGTAAAATTTAATACAGTTTTGACAAAGTTTTGAGTCGAATAAGGGGAGGGGATGTCGACAGTCTAAATTCTGTTAACTTTTCTTTTCCCTCCTGATAGTCTATCATAAAAACTTTCTCCAAGCAAGAAATTTAATTTTTTTTTAAATCATTTTCTTCTCCTATGAGACTAATAAATACACAACTATCCTTTCGATCTAAAATCTCGCAAATGCACTTGTAGGTGTTTTTTCACGGAATTCATGAGGACAAACCGTATCGCCGCTATCTCTTTATTTAAAGTGTCTATGTTTGGACAGGTATGGGGAGCGATCACTCCATTGATCGCTTGGAAAATAGCTTGATCAAGACAGAATTTTCCTCGCTCTCGAAAATGTAGAACAAGGTTTTAATACTAAATCCTATTTTAATACCACAGTTATTTTCCTCCTGCCTAGCCTTCACGATAATATATTTACCTAAGCGGATTTGGTATTACTGCATTCTAGACAAAGAGAATGTTCTCACCTTTGTCCGGCAAATCCGACATTGGTATTAAGTGAAAATTAGAGTGGCAGTGAGCGTAAATTGACTTAGCTGTTCTTTGAGCCAAAAAATATGACACTAGGAAACGTTAATTACAAGTGTTAATTAGAAGCTTCCCGTGTCGGGTCAAAGAATAAATTGCAAATAAGTTCAAATTTACCTCAAATCAAGAAGCAATAGCTAGGGACAAGAAGCCGCAGCAGCGAAGGGAGGATTGAGCGTAAGAACAGGAAGAAGAATCGAAAAGGGCGAACATCAGCCCCAAAAGGGGGGATCTGGCATTGGCTGAGGGCAAAACTAGGGCAAATCATTTGCCGCTATAGCGAGCGGTCTACCAAATCAGAGTGCCATTTGAACGATTAGTGCCTTAATTTTACTCAAGCACTTCATGTTTCAATAAAATCTCATTAAAAAAATTTTTTGAAGGTAACTCTCGAGAAGGGAGTAAACTATGTGCAAATAAGCGCAGGATTAACCCTTCCCGTAAACCATTAGAGTCGTTATATGCTTGACTTTCAGAAGTTATAACATTTGCTTTGATGGTTTTAGCAACTGAAATAGCCCCTTGGATCGTCGTAGACGGCAATAATACCAGAAACATCCCTATTTGAGCATACGTGAATAAGTCACCAGGACGTTTAAGAGTTTCATTAATAGCTTGGATTACTGATTCCTCCTCAACCCTTGCTTCTGAGTCAACAATCTGATCATTTTTTGACTGCAAGTTATCAATGATGCAAAATACAATAGACATATAATTCTTTTCGCGGGACATTCTCAGCCATTCGCTAATAAATTGCCTCTGAAAAAACTCCAACTCAACTAGCGAGGTTGGTTTAGCGATTGAGTTTAGGTCAAATATGGCATCAAGGATATTAATAAGTTCTGTCATGTTTATCAAAGTCAACCCATCTAAGTTTTGATTACTGTCTCTGCCTTCGGGAAAGGATAGGATTTTCTGAGAATTTGCTTGAACCTCTTTTTTATCTTCTAAATCGAGACGAATCAAAGCCTTATGGTGACGCACCAATCCTCTGGCTACCGAATAGGTGATCGATTCTCCTTCGGAGGCTCTGGACAAGGCTTCTGTTCGTGCAGATTCTGGTGTTGAAGGGGCAGCCAAAAGATAGATAGCCGATGGGGCTAAATTCAAATTCGTAAAATTTACGTTTTTGAATCGCTTACTAACTTGCATCATCTTAGATGCAGTAGCAATGCTCCAGTTAAACTCGCGCCTCAGCCATTTTGTAAAGTTGCCATGCCCCAAAATCTGCTTTGTTTGCTCTAATTTATTCCCAATGTCAATTAGACTGTGTGCCGTGCGACGAACCAAGTCTTTAATGTCACAAGTCATCTCGTCAACGAGGTCTTGATGCTCAGTTGAGAGAGGAAAACAATAATCTTGATGCTCGGTTGATAAGGAGGAATCAAGAGCAGATGAAGTTGTATCTACTACATTCAATTGACTTTTCAATTTCATCTGTTCCAGTTAAAAAAGGTTTAAAAAAGGTTAAATTATACGAGATCCGCTCACTATTTGACTACTTGTGAAAATGGAAAACAGGACATACTGAACTGTTTCGACCACGCTTAGTAAAAGCGGTTTCTCAACTAGGGTAAATAGCAAAAAGGGGATGCAGGCAAGGGATTTATTAGTTTTTTCCGCGCTCATCTCGGTAATATTCCTCGATAATAGCACAGACTGCTTCGCATTGCAACCTAAATATTGTCAAGAAACAAGTAAACTGGCCACAAAGGTACGATAATTCAAGAAGAGCTGCAAAAGCTCAAGATAATCAGAACCAAGATGTTTTCTAAGATAAAAATAGTTTCTCAGTCGAGAATTGAGATATTCAACTAACGAACTGGCTCTTGGAGTATATATTTTAAATCAGTGATTTCCCTCGGTAGTCAGACTAAATCCGTCTTATAAATTCTTCGGCAGAGATGCGATCGCTTACTTCCCCATCCAAGGTAGCTTGTAATAAACCATCTAAGATAATCTTATATTCAGGTCCCGCTTTATAACCCATCGCTCTAAGATCATCCCCATTTAGGGGAGCTTTAATTTTTGACCATATAGTGATATATTCCCACAAAACACGGCGAATTGTTTTATCACTTCTGGCGGCTATTAAAATCAGACTCGGTAACGTATAAGCCCTGAGAAAAAATACCTTCTCACTAACTTTTTTCATCAAACCTAACCTTTTTTGTATAGTTTCTTCTATTTTTTCCAACTTCTGTAATCGCTCAATACTTGTCTTCGGCAATTGTAAACTCTTAGCCACCTTAGCCCTTTCGGAGACTGCTAAAGAAGCAATTAATACCTCCAGACGCATTAACCAATGTTCCAGTTTTTCCTCGGCATCTAAATACTTTAACCAACGACTAATATAGCGTAGTTGCCACCATAGAACTCCATCCAAAACCAAATCAGCATGTAAACAAAGCAAAGCCCCTAAATCCGCCAGTAGTCCTAGGGCTTGCTGCCAATAATGGGCTTGTAAAATGTAATTCAACTCCATCTTCAGACGAGTAGTTAAAGCTGGTGTGGGTTGATTTTCTAATCTCAGGCGCTCATAAACTCCACTAGCAATGGCATACCTAATATATTCTTTAGTTAGGGGTTCAATGGTAAAATCTAAACGCACGGCAAACCTTACCGCCCGATAAATGCGTGTCGGGTCCTCGATAAAACTATTGGCATGGAGTACACGAATTTGTCGAGAGCGTAAATCTAACACCCCCCCGAAAAAATCCATTAACTCCCCCTCCTTAGGAGAAGTTAAGCGTACTGCTAAGGCATTGATGGTAAAATCACGACGATATAAATCCTGACGAATGGAACCAGCTTCTACTTCTGGGTTAGCCGCAGGATAGGGGTAAAATTCCGTCCTCGCTGTGGCAATATCTACGGATAAAGATTGTAATTGTGAATCCTGATGCCATACTAAGGCTGCGGTTTGAAATTCTCCATGCACTGACAAACGAGCTTGGGGATAGACACCTAGCAAACATTTAGCTAATTCTACCCCCGCCCCTACCTCTGAGATGGGATCAAATCCATCTACAACTAGATCAATATCCTGTAAAAACAAATTCGCCTTCGTTTCGGCTAAAAGTAAATCTCGTACCGCTCCCCCGACTAGATATAAATGCCAGCCTTTCTTTTGCGCTAAAGCGGCGGATTTCTCTAAAAATTGCCAGATAGAAGGGTACAAGCTCAAACGCAGAGATGGTAGCAGAGAAGAAATTAAAGGAACTTTTTGTCCAAAGGAATTACTAATAACAGCACGATTGTGATGAATTTGTCTGAGGATATCGGTACGGGTGACAATTCCTATCAGTTGCTCGGCGGCGACTACGGGTAAACGTCCTAGATTGTATGTCACCATCAAGCTCTCAATTTCAGGGAGAGTAGTATCGGGAGCAATGGTGCGCGGGTTGCGTGTCATATAACCCTTAACAGGAGCATGACTAAAGCCGTGGTGGAGAGCTAAATCTAAATCTCTACGGGAGATAATACCCACTAGGCGATCGCTTTCATCTACCACCAATAACCCCGAATGCCCATAACGTAATAAAATACGTTGAGCCTGTTCTATGGTAGTCTGGGGGCGAATGGTGCGGACGGGGGACGACATCAAATCCCGCGCCGTCGGAGCTTTAGGAATCTGGGAAATAAGCTCTTTTTTTAAGATTTCTAGACGAATTTCTGGGTTTACATCCCTAAAGCTAACACAAGCCGCCTGAGCATGGCCACCGCCCTCGTAGGGTGCTAATAGTTGATAGAGATTTAATCCTTCTATACGACTGCGGGCAATAACCGTCAAGCGTCCCCCATTTCCCTTAGTATAGGAATGACCACATAATAGGGCATCGCTTTCGGAAAGTTCTAGGAGTCTTTCTGCTAGGCTAGACAAGCCAGGGATAAAGTTTTCTGTAGTCAAGAGAACAGAAGAAATCCTATAACCCTGTACAACTTCAGTACCTAGATGTTCCAAAGCCTGACTAAATAGATGTTGTAACTGGGGAGAAAAGCCAGGCTCTGCGTATTCAGAGATAATTTTGACATTTGCACCCTTTTCCATAAGCCAAGCTAGGGCGTAGGCATCCCTCGGCGTGCTATGGTCAAAACGGAGGGAACCTGTATCTACATGAATACCCAATGCCATTACCGTTGCTTCAATGGAGGTAAGTTGGATAGAAGTGAGTTGGAGTTGTTCGACAATTAAGGTAGTGGTTGCGCCAATGCTTTCTATTTGTATCTGGGTAGCAACAATATCCGAAGTTCCCTGGATATGATGATCATAAACTGTAATGCTTTTGAGTTGGGGTAGGTCTAACCATTCACCGGCCTTTCCCAAACGTCCTCGCCATTGATTATCCACAATAGTTAGGGAACTGATTTGTTTGGGGTTAACGCTACGCTGCTCAATCAGGGCTAACTCATCTCGATGCAGGGCTAAAAAATCCTTAACCATAGGATGAGCTCCCCCTGTTAGAACGATTTTACTGCCAACTTTTAAACGCGACAACCCCACCGCCGCACCTAGAGCGTCAAAGTCTGCGGTTTGATGACAGAGGATGAGATCCATTGAGTTTTAGGGAGACAATTTTACTTAGTATTCTAACAGTAATACTCAGAGTGTGATTCCTACATCGGCAAAAGCCTTATTTATGGCAATTTCGGCTCTACGTTGAAGACTTCCATTTTTTCTAAATATAGTGGCTGCTGTAGACATGAGTTTTAGTCCACTCTCTCTAAAAGTAGCTTCACGACTTAAGTTGCACAAGGTGCGGTAAAAAAGATTAGATAGAGTCGCGGTATCAAAAAGATATTTATTTGGCGCGTACTCATAGGTCGCATTAATCAAGTTGTAGGCAGCCTTATTGTGAATACCGCAATTATAATGGAGTCCCTCAACTTCACGATATTTTTCCCAATGATCGGGTTGTTCATGAAGAGTAGGATCAGCAAAGTTCCTCATTGGATCTCCATCTTGCCCAAACGGTCTTCCGAGTTCCCAATTCCACTTGCCAATGTTTTTATTACGATCGTTTAAAATTATAATGGCAAAAATATCTGAGTAGGATTCATGCAAAGAACCTGACTCACCTTTATAATGAAGCTTGGCTGTTTCACAAGTAACTCCATGAAACATCTCATGGGCAACAATCCCTAAGTTTTCTGCTAAAGATATATATTGATCCGGTCGACGATCTGGATCAAGCAGCTGCTGTCCATACACGGCTTGCTTACAAGGAGGAAACCAACAAGCATTCTTCCATTCAAGACTTGTGCCTCTAGTAGGTCCCACGCATTTTATCGTACCAATGTGATCACCTTTTCTATCAAGGATTGTACTCATAAAATCGGCAACTTTTTCCGTATTTCTGGTTGCCTTTGTAGCCATTGGATCATCAGTTGGATGAATGCCAGGTAAATTGTAACTACCATCATTTGCTTTAAAAGCTTCGTACTCTAAATCATGTATCCGGATTTCAGGCATCGTCTCAAGCATCGTCTATAGATCCTCATAAAACTAAGATATTAATTTTACTTTTTTGAACTCAAATGCAAGGAATTTCATCTATTAAATCCCCCGAAAAAGCATCTATTATGTAGTCGACAATTTCTGGTCTTTTATCCCGATTATCTTCTTGACTACAATCTCGATACTTAAGAACATTTTCCACAACATAGGATAAATACCAAGTTTTAGTATTGGTCTGATAAAACCAATATTTTCCGTCTATTTGCAAATCTGGCAATGATTCAGGCGAATCATATCCCGCATTTCTTATCACAATTTCTCTAAGCTCATCCGGAGTAATTTCAGAAGAATGTTCTAAAGGATATTGAATGTTAACCATACCAATATTTGAACTAACGGAAAGAAGCTCTCTATTATCATCAAGATCCAGTTCAATAGTTACAAAGGAGCCGTAAAGTGGAAATCCCATATAATACTGACGATATTTGACTACAAAAGTATTGGTAAATTTAATAGTTTCCGATTCATATCTTTCAAAGGTGTACTTATCCTTCTCTTCTTTCGTTAGGGCATTGTGCATCATATCTTGTAAATATTGATCGGCAATATTCTCATTTGCAGATGCTGGCCCGACTTTCTGTTTGGGGATACGAGTGGAATCGACGGGAGAATCTTGCCAATGACTGTGTAAAGTAAATTTTTGATACCCGTTCTCTATATAACTTACAACTCCCATAAGTTGTGTCTCCTCACCTATTAGCTGATTTTGAACGAAACCCATCTCACTAGGATAAGGGACTTTTTCAGAAGTGGTATTATCTTTTTTGTTGAGTGGGAGTATTTCGCAAGTTCCCCCAGCCAAAGATATTTTCTCCCTCGCAGAACCAGAAAAAGCAGCCGCCCTGACCGTTAGAGGAACTGTAATCTCCCCCTTACCTAGAATTTTAAGGGGACCATCGTTAGTTGTTACGATTCCCCATTCCATGATGCTTTCTAAATCTACCTCGCTGTTAGGAGACAAGGAGTTGAGACGATGGACATTGATAATAGTGCAATGGACTTTATTCTTCTCAACTTGAGGGAAATGTTTGAGTTTAGGAAGACGGCGATAAAGGGGCATCTGTCCCCCTTCAAACCCCGGTCTAGTTCCAGTTCCTGAGCGAGATTTTTGCCCCCGCATTCCAAGTCCGCAACTTGCACCCTGTCCAGCCGCAATACCTCTCCCCACACGGCGAGGGCGCTTAGTAGAACCTGGTTTTGGGGTGATGGTATGGGGCTTCGGAGTCTCAAATTGGGTTGGCTTTCTTTTCATAAGAGAGAAGGAATCAGTTCTTTCAAGTCTATCTGAAGAGAATTAAAAAAGCAATAGCAATTAAGTATTTCAATGCTTAAAAATAACCGAAGGTTTGTATTTAAGACAAAAGGTGGCTGAAGTTGCACCGTAACTAAGACACTTATCCCTGAACTACTAGGGTTTCATTGCCAAAATGTAATCTAGGATGCTTTTTGCAAGTAAGAATTGTAATATAAATTATGGTCTAAGTCTTTTTTTTTGGAGGTGGAGTCCATGCCGTGGCTCTTCTTAGTTCCCTTGTCCGCAGGTGCAGTCTGTACCTATATTTCCCAGAAATCCAGTGATGACATTACCTATTTAACTGCCACCATTGCCGTTGTTTGTCTGTTTTTGAGTTTGGTTTTAGCTCCTTGGCAGATACAGGCGGTTATTCTAGTGCTGACGGTATTGTTTGTCGGCAAAGCTCTGCAAAGTCGAGTCAGCGAGAAGACAACAGAAACCCTCCCTGAGTCTAAGCACACTTATCGTGGTGTCACCTATTCCGAAGAAGAAACTGCTATGGCTGAAGCCATCCATGAAGATGTCGCGGGTAAATACCGAGGAGTTCCTGTGAATATTACCGCAACTAAAACAGTGCAAATACCCTCAGCGAAACCCCGTAAATACCGAGGGGTAATTATCGAGCCCGACGACGCTTAAAGCGATCGCCCAAATGTCCCCATTAAACCAAGATCAAACCTTGACGATGGATAGAATCTAGGTGAATTTCAACAGTGGTCATTCGTTGTAACATAAACACCACCTGTTGGGGTTGTAAGATAGTTCCATCATGGCAACAACTACCCACATAACGCACCCGAGCCGATTCTCCCTTGATCTCCACCAGTTCCAAGGCAAAAAGGCGATCGCGCAGATTAATCACAGCCACCTTTCCCGACTTAGAAGTTTTCTCCCGTCCAATCTCAGAGCTAGCCAGAACTTGACTAATCCAATCTTGCCAGACATCGGCGTTAATCTCCCCAGTAGTTGTTAAAGTGAGCAGATATTCAGCCTTTGTCAATAACCGAGAAGCCGCAGGGGAATCTAGGGAAACTTCCTCCACCCCATATAAAGGCATCCCCACGGGTAACTGAGCCCTCAGGCGTGACTCAAACTCCTGCAAATCCAGGGGTTGGGTTAATTCAAAATCCACAATCTCACTGCTACTGGTAGCCCCAAGGGCTAAAGCATTAGCTAAAGAAATGCGAGGACCCGGATGAAAACCCCCAGTAAAAGCGATCGGCAAGGCCGCCCGTCGGATCATGCGATCGAACAAGCGTACCAAGTCCAAATGACCCACTAAAGCCAAATCCCCCTCCTTGCCAAACCTAACCCGAATCCGTTGCATCCGGTTTTGATTCGGTGTGGATTGTCCCGTAAATGCTGGAATCTCTGGCGACGGAAAGACAATATTATGACCAAAATCAACCCCACAAACCCCACAATGGGAGCAGCCCTCAAAGGAGCAGTCGGGGACAATGGCAGCAGCTAGAGCTTTGTGTAAATCCTCCTTGAGCCATTGCTTATCAATACCCGTATCAATATGATCCCAAGGTAAGGGAGCATCTAAGAAGCTAGAGGTATTTTCCCCAAAAACATGACCTTCCCCGGACTCTACCTGTCGATACTGCCAAGTTAAACCCGATTCGTTAATGGCTTGCGTCCAAGCAAGATAAGCCTGTTCCGTACTTTCCCACCAGGCATCCATCCCCGCACCTAGTTCCCAGGCTCGGCGCACTACAGCAGATAATCGGCGATCGCCCCGCCCCATAAAATCCTCCATGGCGGAGAGTCGCACATCGGTATAATTTACCTTCACTCCTCTCATACCCCGTAATTCATCCCTGAGAAGATGTTGTTTACGGATAAATTCCTCCGTAGATACCGAGTGCCATTGAAAGGGAGTATGGGGTTTCGGGGTAAAATTGGAGATAGTCAGGGTGAATTCTAGGGCTTTGCGTTGGGGTAATCGGCATTCCCGTCTGAGAAAGCGGAGAGTATCAGCGATCCCCAAAATATCCTCATCCGTTTCCCCTGGTAAACCGATCATAAAATACAATTTCACCCGACTCCAGCCCTGTTCTACGGCGGTTTTAATGCCTCTGAGCAGTTCTTCATTAGTCAACCCTTTATTAATTACATCCCGCAATCGTTGGGTACCCGCTTCTGGCGCAAAGGTCAAGCCAGACCTACGATTTCCGCCGATAATACCCGCAATATTGGCATCAAAACGATCTACCCTCTGACTCGGTAGGGACAGGGAAATATTTTCATCCTGGAGACGATTGTGAATTTCCACCCCCACCGCCGGTAAAGCCAGATAATCTGAGCAACTCAAAGACAACAGAGAAACTTCATTGTATCCCGTCGCTCTGATCCCCTTGGCGATCGCCTCCACTACTACCTCTGGCTCCACATCCCTAGCCGGACGAGTTAACATTCCTGGTTGACAAAAACGACAACCCCTAGTACAACCCCGACGAATCTCCACCGTCAGGCGATCGTGAATGGTTTCCACAAAAGGCACCAGTCCCACCGAATAAGCAGGAATGGGAGTCGCTACCCGACGCAGAATCCTTTCGGGAACCCCAGGGCGATTGGGATAAACTTTTCCCCCTGGTTGAAAATCATAAAAGCGTGGTACATATACCCCAGGAACCTGGGCTAAATCCAATAACAAATCCTCCTGGCTCAATCCCGTAGCGATCCCCTCTTGTATCACGAGGCCAATTTCTGGCAGTAATTCCTCCCCATCTCCGAGGGCTATAAAGTCAAAAAAATCCGCGTAGGGTTCGGGGTTAGAAGTCGCCGTCTGTCCCCCGGCAAAAACTAAAGGATATAGCCCCGACTCTCTCTCTTTCCAAGTCAGGGGAATACCCGCTAAATCCAACATTTCTAAAATATTAGTCGCCCCAAGTTCATAACTGAGGCTAAAGCCGATTACATCAAAATCCCTTAAGGGTCGACGGGATTCGAGGGCAAAAAGAGGTGTACCGTTTTTTCGTAGGGCGTTAGATAAGTCTGGAGCGGTTAGGTAGGTGCGATCGCAAAGTTGTTGGGGTTGGGCATTGAGGATATTGTAAAGTATGATATGACCCAAGTTAGAAGCACCCAACTCGTAGACTTCAGGGTAGGTCAGCACCCAACGAACCTTCGCCTCATCCCAGGGCTTGTGGTGGCTACCAAATTCATTACCGAGGTAACGGGCGGGACGGTTGATATCTGAGGTGAGTAGTTCCTCTAAGGGGATCTTCATGGTTTTTGCTTGCCGATTGGGACTGAGTCGTTATAAACCCTGTCATAAGTTTAGCTGCCAGACGAGACAGTAAACCATTGATATCCGCAAAATTTTGACTAAGCTGCCATTTGTCCATCACTGATCTGCTCAAAATCGGCTCTATCTGCAAAAATTGGCAGAACTTTATCCAGTTGAGTCAGTTCAAAAATAATTCTCACCGATGGGGGGATAGAGCAGATGCTGAACCCTTTACCTAGACTCTGGGACAAGCGGAAGCAACTGACAAAGGCCATTAGTCCCGCGCTATCGAGAAATTCTACCTTGCTCATATCTATCAAAAATCTATTGTATCTAAAGGATTTGACCGCTTCCGTGATTTCGGCTTGAAATTCGCTGATGTTAGCGGCGGTGATGTAGCCTGATGGTTCAAAAGTTGCCAACTTCCTGTCAATTGCTCTAATCTGCATGGTTTTTTCCTCTTCTAAAATTTAGGGTTTCTAATTTGTATCGAGTGTTTGTACGGAATCAGCGACCTTCTGCCCCCGAACGGCTAGGTGATGTGATTACCTCTAGTTAGGGTTAGACCATCGGATAGCTAGATTATATTCAGCTTTTCCTGAGATGGGAAGATCACTGCTGATAATGTAGCATTCTATATGGATTTTTGTAAAAAAATGTAAACAAGACTACTAAAAAGTTATTTTAATCTCGGCAGGACTTAAGATAACTTTTCTCAATATACCACCTTGGACAGATGATATTTTCCGTTTTTTGTGAAGTAAAGCTCATTTTTACGGATCAAACACGAAGAAAGGTTACAATGGGTGAAAAACTCGTAACAAATAAACCCCTTGGGATTAGTCCAGTCTCAATGACGCAATTTAACAATGCCTTCACCCTATTTTTGAGCTTATTAGTAGAAGCGATGCCCTTTCTCTTGTTTGGGGTTCTGCTTTCTGGAGTCTTGCTCCTGTTGATCGATGAGGAGAAACTGATTAGAGCCATGCCTCGTAATCCTATCTTGGGGGCTTTTATCGGTAGTTGTGCCGGGTTTTTATTTCCTGTTTGTGAATGCGGGAATGTCCCCGTTGCCAGACGTTTACTCCTCCAGGGGATGCCTACTTCCGTGGCCTTGGGTTTTTTATTTGCCGCTCCAACGATTAATCCTGTCGTAATTTGGTCTACTTGGGTGGCTTTTCGAGATCAACCGGAAATAGTGGTGCTAAGGGTCTTGTTTTCGCTATTTATCGCTATTTTTATCGCTACGGTGTTTAGCCTACAACCAGATCCTCGTCCCTTGTTACAACCGATGCTGGCAAGGCGCTTAAAGTCTCTGGGGATTGCTGAAAATACCGCCAGTCTGGTACCGTCGGGAACTTTTCTTCTCGGAAACTCCGGTCAACCTTTTACTGCGCCTAAAACGAAACCATGGTTATCTTTTATAGATAATGTGGTACAGGAAATGCGGGAATTAGGGGGAATGTTGGTTATCGGTAGTGCTATAGCTGCTTGTATTCAGGTTTTTGTTCCGAGGGATATTATTCTCGGTATAGGACAGAATCCGCTAACGGCAATTTTGTCGATGCTCCTGCTGGCTGTCATTGTCTCTATTTGTTCGACGGTAGATGCTTTTTTTGCCCTGTCCTTTGCCTCTAGCTTTACCACTAGCTCCCTCTTGGCTTTTTTGGTGTTGGGTCCGATGATCGATTTTAAGGGTATGGGCTTAATGCTCTCTATTTTCAAACCCCGCATACTCCTGTATCTTTTTGCTATGGCGGTACAGCTAACTTTTTTACTTACCTTGACTCATAGTTATTTTTTTTAACTAAAATCTCTGCGAATGACTTCTTCCAATTTACCGACTCACCGACCTCAAGGATTATTTTTAGCCGCATTAGACATCCTCGCCCTCTTAGCTTGGGGGTTTTTGCTATTTCGCTATTGGTTAACGGGACTGTTAAAACTACTGATTCATCCCAATTATTTTAGTCTCATCCTAGTCAGCAGTTTATTACTACTCGCCCTGGGGGGGATTAAAATCGGGCAGTTGTTCCAAAAATCTGCACCTGGGGATACGATTCAACATATTACTCTTTTACCTAAGGCCTGGGGCAGTGGGTTATTACTGATATCGGCCTTGGCGGGCTTTTTAATATCTCCTAGTATCTTGACAAGTCAAATGGCCCTGCAACGGGGTGTGAGTGAAACTTTACCCGTAACTCGCTCCTTAGCGCAAAACTTTCGGGCGACGGTTAAACCAGAGGAGCGATCGCTAATTGAGTGGGTACGTACCCTTGATGCTTATCCGGAACCCGATGCCTATACGGGTCAAAAAGTGAAGGTAACAGGTTTTGTCATCAATTTACCGCAACTTAATGACAACTATCTACTCCTAGGTCGTTTTATCATTACCTGTTGTGCGGTGGATGCCTATCCTGTGGGCTTACCCGTTAAACTAGAAGCTAGTCGTAGTGCTTATCCTGCGGATAGTTGGCTAGAAATAACAGGGGAAATGGCCACGGAGCTTTTAAATCTAGATACCCAAAAGGTGCAGGGAGTGCCTTTACAAAAACGTCAATTAGTCATCGTGGCGAAAACTGTCAAACCCATTCCTCCTCCTGCTGATCCCTATGGTTATTAGGTTTTAAGGTATGACAAAATCTGTTATTCATTCCATTGATCGTCTGGCACTGGGGATTATACTCACCCTGGGACTGATGCTTGGGGGTTTGATTTGGATAGGACAAACTTGCTCTAGCACTTGCTTTATGGGTATGAAACCCCATGTTAAAACTTTTAGCTGGCAAAATCAACGCCTAGGGGCAAGCGATCGCGCTTTTGTGCTTACCTTTGATCGTCCCATGGATGCCCTGAGTGTGGAAAAAAATCTGGTTATTAATCCCTCCTTACCAGGTAAGATCAGTTGGGCGGGTAGAAGATTGGCCTATACCCTCAATAACCCGATCCCCTACGGAGAAAATTATCAACTACATCTACGGGATGCTAAGGAAAAATTTCCCGCCAATTCCACTACAGCACCTGTTTTAGAACCGTTTTTTGGCGAGTTCAAAAGTAGAGATCGGGCTTTTGCCTATATTTCTAGCCAATCTCCCCACCCAGGACAATTAATCCTCCATAATTTTACTAAAAATCAAACTACTCCCCTGACTCCAGAAAATCTAGTTGTCTTTGACTTTAGGTTTTACCCCAAGGGAGATAAAATTTTATTTTCCGCCGCACCTAGATCCAGGGGAATCCAAGGTATTCGAGAACTAGAACTCTATACAATCACGACCAACTTAAATCAACCTACTGATATCCCATTTTCTGCAAAATTAACCCGCATTTTAGGAAGTGAGAATTATCAAAATAATCAATTTGAATTAGCCCCAGATGGGGAAACTATCGTCCTAGCTCGTATTAATCGCCATAATCCCACGGATTTTGATCTCTGGGTGCTTAAAAATGATACACCCCCCCAGAGGTTAAATGTCCAAGGAGGAGAATTTTTAATTGCGCCCGATAGTCAAACCCTAGCAGTTGCTAAGGGAGAAGGAATTAGTCTCTTACCTCTACAACCGTACGGGAAACCCTTGGATTTTTTACCTAAATTTGGTCGTATTCTTGGTTTTTCCAGTGATGGTTCCGCCGCAGCTATGGTTAACTTTAATACGGACAATTCTCAATTGCGCTACACAAAAACCCTCGTTTATGTCAATAATCAAGGACTACAGAAACCCCTACTTAATCTGAATGGTTCTATCCAAGATTGTAAGTTTAACCCCATAGGAAGTCATTTGTATTGTTTGTTAACTCAATTAGTCCCAGGGGATGTCTATCGGGAAGATCCCTACTTCGCTAAGATTAATATTAAAACCAAACAAATAACTCCCCTTCTACAATTGCCTAACTACCGTGATATGAAAATCAGTCTTTCTGCCGATGGATTGGCTATTCTTTTCGACCAAATTATTACTACTACCGAATCAATTGCTGATAATCCTTTGAGTAGTGACTCAGGAGAAACTATTATAGGTGGACATCTCTGGCTATTATTTCCGCCTATTAATGACGAAAAGAAACAAGAAAAACCAGATTTAGAAGAATTACCTTTAGTTGGCTTTAGACCACAATGGTCGCCTTAATTTATTAGGTATAGAGGTTAGTTAACAATGGGTAGATTCATCAAAACAGTGCTAGGTTATGACGGTATAGATAAACGAAAATATGGATACTATTCAACCCCTGATTTTATTGCAAAATTTATCACCGATGAACTTATCAACATTAATCCAAATGGGAAGAAAGTCCTTGATCCTGCGGTGGGAAATGAGGAGCTATTAGCCTATTTTTTTCGGGCAGGAAAACAAATTGATTCCCTAGACATTAGAGATTTTGGAAATTACCGTTATTCAAGGTTTCAACAAATTAATTTTATTGATTTTTTTAAAAAAAATACAACTGCGTTAGACTACGATTACTATATTGCCAATCCACCTTATAATTGTCATGAAATTAATTATATTAGAGACAACAAAGATGAGTTAAAAACTATTTTTGCTGATGTGGGAACCCATAATATGTATTCCATGTTTTTAGGGGGATTAATTGATTTGGCTAAGGAGGGAGCATTAATAGGTGTTATTGCATCGGACTCTTTTTTGAATGCTACAGCCCATTCAGGACTGCGAAAAAAAATACTGGATCAATGTTCAATACATCTGCTTATTCTCTGTCCTACAGATTTATTTTGGGATCAGGAAGCGGATGTAAGGACTTGTATTATCATACTCCAAAAAGGTAAACAATATCAACGGGATGTTAGGGTGGGCGATCGCCTGGGTAATCGGCAGATTTTTCAGCAAAAACTCCTGAGTAAAAACTTTGAAACCGTTAATATTAAATTCCTGACATTAGCTGGATCAAATCAATTTATTATTGGCGTGCCAAAGACAATATTAAAGCTGTTTGATAATCCCAAGCTCGGAGGAATATTTAATTGTATTACTGGCATATCTACGGGCAATGATAAAAAATATTTGTCCAAGATAAAAAAGTCTGGTTTCACTGTCCCGTTTTATAAGAACCCTGGTAAAAGAAAATTTTACACTGAACCAGATGCTTATCTTGTCGACGATTTTTTAGAAGTAGAAAAAAAGGTCAAAGACTTTCTGATTAGAAATAGAACATTTATTTTTAAAGAAGGGATAACCTGCTCATCAATGGGACTTCCCTTTAGTGCCTGTTATTTGCCAGAAAACTCTACTTTTGGGGTCAATGCTAATATTTTTTGTTCTAGATCGGATATTTATTGGTTAATGGGTTATCTCAATAGTAGTTTGGTTACATATTTTGTCCGTGGTGTATTAATTCGCTCTAACATGATCACCTCGGGCTATGTATCCAGAATACCCATAATTCCCTTGCCAGAAAGTACAAAAATAAAACTAGCAGAAGTTGCCCTATCTGCAATGGAAAAGAAAACCACTCATGGTATAGAACAAATCGATCAACTAATCTTTGACTATCTTCAACTTAACCAAAAGGATATTGCTTTTATTAAGGAATTTTCCCGCAATTTATCGAAAAGAGTATAAATTGGTGGGTTGGGATAGCCCTATAACCCACCCTACCTTATATTCTTGAAGCAGAACCCTACTGTCGAGCTAAAATAGCCCGTAATTCAGCCTCGCTGTCTTTAATTAACTCACCCGTCACATCCACCACCACGGTATGAATTTTGCCCGTAAACTGAAAAGGCGGTTCATAATCTGGCGTTATCGGCGAACCAGGGGCAATACCAACGTTGACACCATTACCTAGGCCGAGGGCTAGGGGAGTTGTCACAGGAATATCAGCATCTCCCACTAATTTCCCATCAATATAAAGTTGAGCGCGGCCAGGAGTGCCTTTCCCTTTAGCTATATCCGG
This sequence comes from Microcystaceae cyanobacterium, assembly GCA_040398185.1. Taxonomy (GTDB): domain Bacteria; phylum Cyanobacteriota; class Cyanobacteriia; order Cyanobacteriales; family Microcystaceae; genus JBBAUO01. The sequence goes on from JBBAUO010000009.1 coordinate 29,756, forward strand.
TTCCCCAGTTACTTCAAACTCAAAACGCAACTGATGGCGACCTTCTGGGATAGATTCCACCGACTCAACCTGGTAGAGCGATCGCGCTACATAATTATGAACCCAATAGAGTTTACCTCCCTTAAGGTAGAAAGAGTAACCCCCATCATTACCACCATGGGCAAGTAATACCCCTTCTGCTCCCCCCGTGGGAATTTCTACATCCGCCGTAATACTGTGGGAGCGATTGAGTATTTTTACAGCAGCATTGCTTGGAATCGACTGGGTATGAGGATAATAGGTATAGCTGGTGCGATTATCTGCAATAGTCGGACGTTCTTCACCCATACGTTGGGTACCCCGTCCGTCGATGGGCAGTACATTGTACTTACCCGCCTCCACATACCAAGTAGAAATCAACTCAATCAGTTTAGGGCGATTATCTGCCGCCAGATTGTGATTTTCAGCAAAATCCTCAGCGACGTGATAGAGTTCCCAATGATTAGTATCTAGATCCGTTAGGGTTTGAGCAGAGATGGGTACACCAAAAAACTGTCCTGCTTCTGTAAAAGAGGGCCCAGGCCAAGGACAAACGGCCCGCCATCCATCGTGGTAGATAGAACGATGTCCCATCATCTCGAAATACTGGGTTAGGTGTTTAGTCGGTACATTAGCATTATCTAAGCTATGGGCAAAACTTACCCCCTCAATGGGAGATTGGGTGACACCTTTGATTGTAGAGGGTGGTTCGATATTAAGTAGTTCCAGCACCGTCGGGACTAAATCAATAGCGTGGGCGTATTGCTGGCGAATTTCACCCTTGGACTGAATACCCCCGGACCAATGAACGATTAAAGGATCGCTAATACCCCCCCGATAGGTTTCCCGTTTCCAACGACGGAAGGGAGTATTACCAGCCCAGGTCCATCCCCAAGCGTAATGATTAAAGTATTCCGGTCCTCCTAACCCATCTAGGGCAGCCAGATTTTCTGTCAGGGATTCGGGTACATTGTTGAAAAAGAGGTTTTCATTGATTGAACCCGTCGGTCCTCCTTCGGAACTAGCTCCATTGTCGGAGGTGACTACAATAATTGTATTTTCAAACTCGTTAATGGTTTTGAGGAAGTCCAATAAACGACCGATATGATGGTCTGCATGGGTTAGGAATCCAGCAAAAACCTCCATCATGCGCGCATAAAGCCTTTTTTCCTCAGCTTGTAGGGAATCCCAAGGGGGAACATCGGGATCATGGCGGGAAAGTTCCGCATCACTGGGAATAATCCCGAGTTCTTTCTGACGGGCAAAAACCTTCTCCCGATAAGCATCCCAACCATCATCAAATTGTCCTTGATAGGCATCTGCCCATTCCTTGGGTACATGATGGGGAGCGTGGGCAGTTCCGGGGGCAAAATAGAGGAAAAAGGGCTTATTAGGGGCTACTTGCTTGGCATCGGCGATAAAGCTAATGGCTTTGTCGGTTAGGTCTTCGGTTAAATGGTAGCCCTCGGCGGGGGTCTTTTCGGGATGGACGGAATGGTTATCATAGACTAATTCTGGGTAATACTGATGGGTATCTCCCCCTAAAAAGCCATAAAAACGCTCAAAACCACGCCCAAGGGGCCAGCGATCAAAGGGGCCGGCAGCAGAACCCTGTTCTGAGGGGGTTAAATGCCATTTGCCGATCGCATAGGTGTTATAGCCCTTTTGCAGTAATATCTCCGAGAGAAATCCATTTTCAAAGGGAATATAGCCATTACTACCTGGATAACCCGTGGCACCTTCGGTAATACAGGACATAGCGTTAGAGTGATGGTTGCGCCCAGTAATAATGGCTGACCGAGTGGGGGAACACAGCGCCGTCGTGTGGAAATTGTTGTAGCGCAAGCCGTTGGCGGCTAAGGAGTCTAGATTGGGGGTTTGGATGGGACTGCCATAGCTTCCTAGTTGCCCAAAGCCTGTGTCATCTAAGACAATAAAGATTACATTAGGGGTACCCTCCTTTGCCCGTAAAGGTTCAGGCCAGGCAGGGCGAGACTGATCTACGGTTCTTCCTATTACCCCTGGGAAAGTTGTTCCTAGTTTGTATTCCTGTAAGGTCATGTGTTTAACCCGCTATAAAAAAGTTTTTGCCTAAGTTCTTGCTTACCAGTATCTCACGGACAAACCATTTTCTAGTCAGAGTTTCAGCCCTAGCCTAGGTCACATTTTTAAACTCACATTAGATTTCCTCGGGGTTAATTCCCATGGCTTGAAGTCTTTCGGCAAGCCGTTGGGCTTTTTGTTCGGCCTTTTCTTTAGCCCGACGTTCTTGCGCCGCAATTACTCGTTCTTGATGGGCGATGGCTTCGGCTTCTTCTTTCCCTCGTCGCTCTTGAGCCGCAATCAGCCGTTCTTGATTAGCAATAGCCATGGCATTAATCGCTTTTTCTTTAGTTGTTAGATAGCGATTTCCCGAGCCATCATACCAGTAGAGCCATTCTCGATACCAGGCAATATGTTCCCCATACTCATACCCTAGGGCTAGTTCAATTTCTGGCAACCACACCCGATTATCTTGACTCCGTAAAAGCTCATATTTTCCGTCTACTAATTTATAAACTTCTAACCTCTGTCTATTTTTAAACCGCCCTCTTCTACCACTAAAGGGATTATAGATTGCATAGTAGAGAATACCCAGGGTTTGATAACCTACTAACTTATCCTCGTACTCACGGTTATATTTCTCAGAAATCACCTCTAAGGACAAGATGGGTACAATATTCTCTTCTTCCCAAAGCACATAACTCAATCTACCCCTTTCCCCCGTATCATGTTTTACCCCCACTGCCAAAAAGCCATCGGGAACTATGGCTGCTTCGTCGGGATTGTAATAAATACCCATATCCACACCGAAGTACCAGTCATCCCGATTTGCCCAAAGTTCGGCTAGTAAGCCCAGGAGTAAGTTGGGAATATCGTTTTGTAACTGATTATCCACGGGCGTTTCGTCGCTATGGGGCAATTCTGCTGCGGTGGGCAGATGAAGACGGTCTTTGTTATAGGTCAGGTTAACCATGGCTTCCAGAAGCGAGGTGTCGGTGTGATAATGATCGTAGCAAACTTGAGCGGTGCCTGGGCTAGAACCATTGTCGAATAAACTAGCCCATAAAACTTGCCGCACTAAACTCTTTGACCACGCACGATCAAAATCTCCTCCCAACAGGTAACATCCGTGACCCAAAATGGCAGAAGCAGATATGTTACACCAAATCCGTTTTTAAAATCAGGTTATAATTCTCCTGCCTCCTGCCTAACCCTCATGATTATCTAGTAACTTAAGCGGATTTAGTGTTACTGGGCGATACGACTTTCTAAACCCCAGGTTGAACCTCCGACTGTGGAACGGCTTCCCTTGGCATCGGCAGAATCATTAGTATTTCCCGTTAGGGTACTAACTTTAACTGAATTGGGAGTAAATAGAAAAATACTTTCGCCAATGCGCTCTTGATGACCATCAATGGCGTAGGTTCCCCCCGCAACAAAGTCAACGGCTCTCTGGGCTTCTTCAGGCTCCATGACGTTGAGATTTAAGACCACAGATTTACGCTCTCTGAGGGTTTGGATGACTTGGGGCATTTCTTCAAAGGAATGGGGTTCGATAACCACAACTTCCGCTAGTCCATTCGTAATTCCTGGCATTCCAATCACGTTGTTTCTACTGGCTCCAATGGGGGTTTCTGGGTTGATATTGAGCGGGGCACGATGACGACGGTAAGAAGCTGAATCCGCTTCGGGCATACCTACTGATTCTTCCTCAGTCTGAGTAGGAGAATATCTATTCCGAGTCTCTTCTTCCTCGTACTCAGTGTACTCTTCATCATCTTGTTCATAGATGCCGACGAAGTCCTTGAGTTTGGTTAAGATTTTATTCACTGTCCAAATTCCCTTCAAAATTAGTAGGTTGATTTTTGTTTGTACCGTTTTACAAGACTCCATAATGGGCTTGTTTTTCCGCATCTTTTGTAGTACAATGGCACTACAAAGATTGAGTTAATAGTAGGGACAAATTCTTACCCTTAGTCGTTTTTAGGCAATGTTTAGTTCCCTTTAGTAACTTAATAAATATGGGAGGTCGGATTTTACTAACTAATACTAGACTAAAGAGCCAGAAAAAGTTAAAAAATTTTTCTACAGACTGGGGCGAGAGCCAAATAAAATTTGTCCAAGACGAACCATAGTCGCTCCGGCTTCTACTGCCAAAAGGTAATCTCCCGACATTCCCATGGACAATTCTGGGAGAGAAAGGGTAGATTTTTCTTCGAGGATAGTTCTCACATCTCGCACAGTTGCGAAGGCTTTTAGCTGCTCGGTGCTGGAGAGTCCGTAGGGGAGAATTGTCATCAAACCTTGAATTTTGAGGGACTGACAGGTTTCCAATTGGGGTAAGTCCTCAATCAGTTCGGGAATTGACCAACCATATTTGTCGGGGTCCTGGAGGGGTTTAACTTGTAGATAGACTCGGGGAGAAATAGCCAATTCTTGAGCTAGTTGATTAAGACGTTGGGCGAGTTTAAGACTATCTAGGGACTGAATTGAGGGGAAATGTTCGAGGACTTTTCTGGCTTTGTTGGTTTGTAGGTGGCCGATAAAATGCCAGGTAACATCGGACAGGTCTTTTAACTCTTCCTGCTTGGTTAAGGCTTCTTGGAGACGATTTTCAGCAAAATCTCGAATCCCTTCCCGATATGCTACTCGCATAGCTTCAACAGATACCTGTTTTGTCACCGCAATTAAGCGGACAGAAGACGGTAAAGAAGCGCGAATCTGTTGGATGTGGTGGGCGATAGTCATCTAGAAAGTACGCTTGAACACTTCTTGGAGTTTGGTGTAATCTGGGCTGATATCCAAACGGCGCAGACTGCGGAGGCGGTTTTCTACTAAAACCCGAGCATCGGAACGACCGATTGGTTCAAAGGAAACCTTATCTCCTAAGAGTCTTACTAAAAAGAAAAGACGTTGGGCATAGAGAGTGGTGAACAATTCCATCTGCTCATCTAAGAGACACACCCTGTATAGTAGCCCAAAAGTGGGATGATTGAGATATATTTCGTTATTCATTCAAGGTAGAGAAAAAAGCTCCGTACTGGGGGCAGAACCTACCAATACCTCTATAATCTTAGCAAAAAGTTGGATGATTTTCAAGATGATAGAACTAATAAATGCTTTTTTGGGTCGTAGTAACCAGTCTAACCAAGCTGTGGTTGAGATTTATACCTGGCAAACCTGTCCCTACTGTATAAGGGCGAAATTCCTGTTGTGGCGAAAGGGAATTAACTTTACGGAATATAAAATTGATGGGGACACAGAAGCCAGAAATACCATGGCTATGAGAGCTAACGGTAAACGCAGTCTACCCCAAATTTTTATTAACAATGAGCATATCGGGGGCTGTGATGATCTCCATCGCTTAGAGCGAGAGGGTAAACTGACAGCACTTTTCCATGGAAATTAATGAGCTTTCCTATTTGCGCCATGAAGTCTGGATGGATTTAGCCCTAAAGTTAGCTAAAACGGCGGGAGAGCAGGGAGAAATTCCCGTGGGTTCCTTGATTGTTGATTCTCAGAACAATTTACTGGCTACTGCGGCTAATCGTAAAGAAAGGGAAAAGGATGCCACCGCCCACGCGGAAATTATCGCCCTGAGAATAGCTAGTCATCGACGAGGAACATGGCATTTAGGTGATTGTACTCTTTATGTCACCCTAGAACCCTGTCCTATGTGTGCAGGGGCCATTATCGCGGCGCGGTTAGGTTTATTAGTTTATGGGGCCGATGATCCCAAAACGGGCTGTATCCGTACTGTAGCGAATTTTCCTGATAGCTTTTTCTCTCACCATCGTCTGGAGGTGATTGCTGGAGTTAGGGAAAAGGCTTGTCGCTCTCAACTACAAAATTGGTTTAGTCAACAGCGAGAGGGAAAGACAAAACTTCCCCCTCAAGGGTACTAAAACCTAACCCACTACTGAGAGAATATCTTGGGCGTGGGAACCAGTGTTTACCTTATCGTCTACATAGCTAATCTTGCCATCGGTGCCGATGATGTAGGTAATCCGCTTAGAGTAGCCACCCCCATCGACCTCGTAGGCTTTGGTAATTGCTCCCGATTTATCCACAAGTAACTGGAAGGGTAAACCATACTTTTCCTTAAATAGTTTGTGGGAAGCTTGGTCGTCCATACTTACCCCTAAAACCACTACTTCCTTATTTTGGTATTCCTTGTAGTTGTCCCGGAAGCTTTGGGCTTGTTTAGTGCAACCAGGGGTGTCATCCTTGGGATAGAAGTACAAAACGACAACTTTATCTTTAAAATCAGCCAAGGAAACTTCTTTTCCCGTATCATCGACGGTGCTAAAACTAGGTGCTACTGTACCAACTGCTAAAACCATGATTGCTTTTTCCTCAATTGAGATTGCGTGGGTTTTATCATAAACTTTACAATGTTTTACATACAAGTCAAATAAAAAAATTCTATGGTACTACTTTCTTCTCCTCAATCCCTCAACCCTTCCTATAGTGCTGCAACCGTAAAAAGAGCCGAAATTGCCCTAATTTGCGCGCCTTTCCCGATATATTTATTTACTTCTATGCGCCAAACGAGTGTTCCTTTACCAGAAATGACCGGTATAGACGGCAAGGAAAAAGGTTATAGCGATCGCCCCCTATCGGAAAATCGTGTTGAAAGGGAATTAAGCTGGTTAACTAAAGTGGGACTATTGCGCCGAGAAGTAGATGGCCAAGGAATCACTGACAGTTTTCGCCTAACTCCCTTGGGTCGACAGTTAGTAGAAAAATGGGAACAAAGGTCAGGAAGTCTACCCAAACCCACCTGGCGAGATTGGCTAAAAAACATGGGAAATCGGCTGCTGAATCGGTCTTTTTAAGGAGAAAATCGGCATGATTAAGGATTTATATGACCAAGATTATTATCTGTGGATCATGAGAACTATCGAGTTACTAAACCAAAAAAAGTTTAGTGAACTTGATCTTACTAATCTTGTGGAAGAAATAGAAGACATGGGAAAAAGTGAGAAAAAATCTATTACAAGCAATCTAAGAATCCTGTTAATGCACTTATTAAAATATAAGTACCAATCTGATAAACGAACCAATAGCTGGCTATTTACTATTGTGGAGCATAGAAAAAGACTTCAGGAAGCCTTTAAAGTCAGCCCTAGTTTAAGGCGGTATTACGAAGAAGTTTTTTTAGACTGTTATCAAGATGCTAGGGAATTAGCCTCAGCAGAAACGGGTTTATCCATGCAAATTTTTTCTGAAGTTTGTCCCTTTACACCAGAGGAAGCCCTAAATCCTAACTACTTACCTTGACTAGGGAATGGGTAGGATTCCTATTATGCTATTGTATAAACATTCCGATATAAACCTATTAAACGTCATGAATTTTAACGATAAACTCCCCCGCCATAACTTGCCGATTCCCGACATTACCCCAACAGGATTGACCACCTTTGATGCCAAGAATCCTGAGACAAAATATCCTCCCATTGTACCCCTACGTCCTCCCACGGGCGCGCCCAATGTGATTGTCGTTCTTTTAGACGATGTGGGCTTTGGGGCATCCTCTGCCTTTGGTGGACCAATTCATACCCCGGTAGCGGAAAGACTAGCCAAAAACGGCCTTAAATACAACCGTTTCCATACAACGGCCCTTTGTTCCCCCACCCGCGCCGCCCTACTGACGGGAAGAAATCATCATTCCGTGGGGTTTGGAGCAATTACCGAAATGGCCACCTCCGCTCCTGGTAACAATTCCCTCCGCCCCAATACCGCAGCCCCTTTAGCAGAAATTTTAAAACTGAATGGTTATTCTACCGCACAATTTGGCAAATGCCATGAGGTACCGGTTTGGGAAACCAGTCCCATGGGTCCCTTTACTAGCTGGCCCAGTGGTGGAGGGGGATTTGAATACTTTTATGGCTTTATCGGTGGGGAAACTAACCAATATTACCCCTCCCTTTACGAAGGGACAACTCCTATAGAACCGGATAAAACCCCCGAAGAAGGATATCACTTTACCAGCGATATGACCCAAAAAGCTATTAAATGGGTACGCCAGCAAAAATCCTTAATGCCCGATAAGCCCTTCTTTATGTACTTTGCACCAGGAGCTTGCCATGCTCCCCACCATGTGCCCAAGGAATGGGCTGATAAGTACAAGGGACAGTTTGATCAGGGATGGGATAAAGTGCGGGAAGAAACCTTTGCTCGCCAAAAACAACTGGGCGTAATTCCTGAAGATGCTCAATTAACCGCCCATAACCCAGAAATTCCGACTTGGGATCAGGTATCGGAGCAAATGAAGCCAATTCTGGCCCGACAGATGGAAGTCTATGCTGGTTTTTTAGAACATGCAGATCATCATCTAGGTTTATTGGTAGATTCCTTGGTGGATCTAGAAATTCTCGATGATACCCTCATTTACTACGTTATTGGAGACAATGGGGCTTCTGCGGAGGGATCTCTCCAAGGTACATTTAACGAGATGATTACCCTACAAGGTTTTGCACACTTAGAAACCCCGCAATTTCTAGCCGAGCACTTAGACCAGTTCGGCACTGCGGAAGCCTATAACCACTACGCCGTCGGTTGGGCCCATGCTATGTGTACTCCCTACCAATGGACTAAACAAGTAGCTTCCCACTTTGGGGGAACTCGTAATGGTTGTATTGTTCATTGGCCCAAGGGGATTCAAGGCAAAGGAGAAATCCGCTCTCAATTCCATCATGTTATTGATATCGCACCCACGGTTTTAGAAGTAGCGGGCTTACCTGAGCCAACTTTTGTCAACGGAGTACAACAAAAGCCCATAGAAGGAGTCAGTATGGCCTATTCTTTTAATGAGAGTAGTGCGACAGAACGCCGCCAAACTCAATATTTTGAAATGATTGGTAATCGTGGGATTTATCACCAGGGTTGGACTGCTGTAACTAAACACCGTTCCCCTTGGTCGCCATCGACCATTAAACCTCCTGCTTTTGATGATGATCATTGGGAACTCTATGATACTAATAAGGACTGGACTCAAGCCCATGACCTAGCTGCGGAGTATCCTGATAAGTTAAAAGAACTACAAAGGCTGTGGTTAATTGAGGCAGTTAAGTACAATGTTGTTCCCCTTGATGACCGTTTTGTTGAACGGGCTAATCCTACCCTAGCAGGTCGTCCCCAATTGGTAAAAGGCGATCGACAATTGTTGTTTGGTGGGATGGGACGCTTGACGGAAAATTCGATCATTGATTACAAAAATCGCTCCTTTGCGGTAACTGCCGAGTTAAATGTTTCTGCATCCATAGCAGAGGGTGTTATTATTGCCATTGGGGGCAGTGTGGGCGGTTGGAGTTTGTATGCCAAAGATGGCAAACTGAAATACTGCTACAACTTTTTTGGCTTAGAACAATACTATGTCCAAGGAGATACTATTCCTACGGGTACCCATCAAGTACGCCTAGAATTTGCCTACGATGGTGGTGGTATAGCCAAGGGCGGTAAGGTAAGCCTTTTTATTGACGGACAAAAAAGTGGCGAGGGACGGGTGGAACAAACGGAACCCTTTGTCTTTTCTGCCGATGAAACCTGTGATATTGGTTTTGATTCAGCTTCTTCTGTTACTAAGGACTATAGTGCAGTTAAGTTCAATGGTGAGGTGAATTGGGTTGAAATTGATGTTGATAAGGCGGCAGAGGATGAGGATCATTTGATTTCTCCCCATGAGCGCCTACGCATTGCTATGGCTCTCCAATAGATCAGAGAAAAGGAGGCGGCTAGGTGTCGTCTCTTTTTCGGTTGAAGCCTAGTATCAAATGTGAGTAATCAGTGGCATTATAAATTCAGTTTCCTACCGATTAAACTGAATCCTGCCGACCGCCGACCGCCGACCGCCTCCTGCCTTCTGCTATACTGTAGTTTTGTTCGGTTTATTTAACTAAGGAGGGGCATTATTCCCGAAACACTCAACCTGACCGTCAGTTTAAGGGGAACTCGCGAAGTCAGAGGTACCTACCAAATTTTTCGCTTAACAGGCCTACTAGATGCCTTCTCTGAGCCCACCTTCCTTAAGGTGATTACCAGTTGTATTGAAGAAGGACCCCAGGATGTCATTTTAGTTCTAGCCCAGATCGATTTTATCGACAGTTCTGGCCTGGGGGCTTTAGTACAATTAAGAAAAAAAGCCGATACTGCTGGTGGAAGTTTACAAATTGTTACTAATGCCCGTGTCACCCAAACCGTTAAGCTCGTTCGTTTAGAAAAATTTCTCTCCCTACAGCCAGATCTAGAAGCAGCTATTAAAAAGTTTGAAAAAGCTTAGTTTCTTGGATAGAGTGCTAAAGTTAATTTTTCCAGGGGCTTTTCCCACTAGGGGAAGGGCCTAATATTTGTTATGTTCTTAACATCCCTTAAAACCTCCTATGTCCGAACGTCCTCACCTCCTGCCGAAAAAGCAACGCCCGCAAAAAGCCCATTCTACTCGCCCCATTCGTCGCAACACGCCCATCTCCACGGATGAGGAAACGGAATCCCAAGATATTATCTATGGCTGTCATTCGGTTTTATCTGCTTTACAAAGTTCTCGTCAACTTAACCGTATCTGGATTATCACGAAACACCGTTATGATCCTCGTTTTCATTCCTTGTTAGAAACCGCTAAAGGCAATGGTACTGTTATTGACGAAGTTCCGCCAACGAGATTAGATCAACTCGCCCAAGGTGGTAATCATCAAGGGATTATTGCCCAAGTTTCTCCCTATACTTACCTAGAGTTAGGGGATTTAATCGCCCAAGCGAAAGAAAAAAGCCCTAACCCAGTTTTGGTAATCCTAGATGGCATTACAGATCCCCAGAATCTGGGAGCAATAATTCGTACCACAGAAGCCATCGGAGCTCAGGGTGTAATTATTCCCCAACGTCGTGCTGCGGCAATTACCTCGACAGTTATGAAGGTATCTACAGGAGCTCTTGAACATTTACCCGTCGCCCGGGTGGTTAATCTCAATCGCGCCCTTGAGGAATTACAGTCTTCTGGTTTTTGGATTTATGGCATGGCTACAAAAAGCGGTAAAGCCCTACACAGCATCGATCTAAAAGGGGCGATAGGATTGGTTATCGGTTCCGAAGGGGATGGCTTGAGTTTGTTGACCCAACGCAGTTGTGATGAATTGCTTTCGATTTCCCTCAGTGGCCATACTGCTAGTCTAAATGCTTCGGTGGCCGCCGCGATCGCCCTTTACGAAATCTATCGTCAGCGCGCCTCTGAGCCAATTTATTTGTAATCGGTATTCTCCAATACTTGGCAAAATACAGCCTAGCGATTATAACTAAAAGAAGATAAGTGTAACCAAAAGTTAACATAAATCCCCATCCATAGGAAATAAGTATAAATGAAAGAACTATTCCTGCAGGTTTTTGACGTTATGGGTTTAGCCCATTGGGTAGAGATCATCACCGAAAACCCGAAATGCACCTATTATTTTGGACCGTTTCTCTTCAAAAGTGAGGCCGAGTGCGAAAAAAATGGTTATATAGAGGATTTGCAGGGAGAAGGCGCTCGCATCGTCTCTGTTAATGTCAAGAAATGCCAACCCACTAACCTGACAATTTTTGAAGAAACAGAGGAAAATGGGGCTTCTAAGCTGAAGGTGAAGTCTTTTAGTTCCCTTTCCTAATTACATCAAATCTGGGTAATTCAGTGACACTATAAAGGTTATCTAACAGGATTTGATATTACCAACCCTTTTCGGTCCAAACGGGATGGGAAAACAGAGCAAAGGCGACCCTAACCCCGCGTAATTGATTTAGTAGGGGTAGGTGTCCAGTTGGTGCGTCTAGATTCCAGATAAATTCCCCAGGGAATTGCGTCCAATCATTTCCCGATTTCCAGCCAATTTTAGGCCATAACTTGGTAAAGTCTTGTCCCGAGGACAACCAAAGTCTTCTTTGTACCGAGAAGCCAAATTTCCCCTCAGAATGTATCCACCAGAGGGAATTAATGGTGTGCAAGTCAGTGCTAGGAAATTGCCCAACTTCGGTAAAGTAAGTCCATTTTCTCTGAATTGCCCCAGGTCCTGCCAACTCACAGAGTTTCTGACGGGTAACACTGTCGGCGGTTTGCCAGTCCTGTTGGGCTAAGAGTTGTTGTAGTAGGCGATAATCTACATGGCGATCGCTTTCTAGGGGAATAATGCCCGTGGGAAAATAGGTATTGAGAAAATTTTGAGTTAAGACGGTGTTAGCACTATAGAGACTCTGATAGAGTTTACCCCTGACTAGGCTTACAGGTTCTAAGGGGGCAGATCGCAGGAAATCCATTAAAATCGGCAGCCCTTCTGCTTCCATCTGGGCTAGTTGGGGAATAATCAGCAGTTGATTGGTTTCGGATTCACGGGCTAACTGGTTAGCTAGTTCTGTTGCTTGCACCACGTCGCTATTCTAGTCGTTTGTAAATTATACTATACCAATTCTACAGTAATACAAGCTACAGGCAGGATGCTCCCTCGACCTTCTATGAAAAACCGACTTTTACTATGTATTTCCTGGGGACTCTTAACTTTTACTCCCCTAGTGGGTTGGGCGCAGACGAATAGTGCCGTGGAGTTTTATAATCGCGGTGTGGACAAACTTAGCTCCGGGGATTATCGAGGAGCAACGGAGGATTTTACCCAATCGATCGCCCTTAACCCCAAGGACCCCGATGCTTACTATAATCGTGCCTATGCGGCTTTAATTATGGGTAATTACCAAGGGGCTATCCAGGACTATACCCAGGCTATTACCCTTAACCCTAAATACGTTTACGCCTACGGGAATCGCTGCTTTATCTATTATCTCACCCAAAAGTACCCCGAAGCGATCGCCGATTGCAGCCATGCCATCCAACTCAAGGGAGAGTATGCCGATTTTTATATTTATCGAGGTAATGCCTACGATGACACGGGCAAACACGAAGCAGCCCTAGAGGATTTTACCCAAGCTTTGAAGCTAGACCCCAAAAACGCTAAAGCCCACTACAATCGAGCTTTGACCTATAATCGCCTAGGCAATCATCAAAAAGCCCTCTTAGATTATACGGAGAGTATTAAGCTCAACCCACAATTAGCAGAAGCTTTCCATAATCGTGGATTGACTTACTATCAACTCGGTCAAAGGGAGCAAGCGGTTAAAGAGTTACAACACGCCGCCGAACTCTTTAGTAGCCAGGGCAAGAAAGACAATGCACAAAAGTCAATCAATGCCCTCCGCATCCTTCAGGAGAACCCAGACTAACCGACATTAGAGGCCAATACAGCCACGGTTAAGACTCCACTGACCAAGAGGAACGCCGCAATTCCCATGATGATATAGTTACGTTTCTCTGTATTGTTCGGGGGAACAGCGTCATAGACCTTTGGTTCAGCGGCAAAATTGTTCAGCCGTCCACCCTCTTCCGTTGTATAAGGCATTATGCAAATCTCCATAACAGTTTCTCAACCATAATACAACGAACCTTCACAAAAAAATATAAATCCTGATTGGAAGTTAGCAATCAAGCTGCTCCGTTGGCATTAGCAGTGCGAGGTTGAATGACCCCATAACCCCCATGATTGCGCTGGTAAATGACGTTAATCTGCTCAGTATCACGGTTATAGAACATATAAAAATCGTGATCAATGACGTGCAACTGATCCAGTGCTTCCTCAATGGACATGGGAGGCATGGCAAAATATTTCATGCGGACAACTTCTGGGGGTAATTCCGGCACACGGTCGCCGATAAGATTCTCTTCTATAGGTTTATCCTGGACAACTTCGCTAGTCTTAGCGGTTCCGTGGGTTTTCTGATCCACCTGTCGCTCTTTATATTTTCTCAACTGACTAGAAATCTTATCCGCCACGAGATCAATACTGGCATACAAATTCTCACTTCCTTCCTGGGCACGAATCACGGCTCCATTAGCATATACCGTCACTTCTGCCTTATGCTTATCCGGAATACGAGCGTTGCGGGCGACGGATAAATGGACATCTACTTTCGTGGCGAGGTTTTGGTAATGTTTAACAGCCTTTTCTAATTTTTGCTCCACATAATCATGGATAGCATCGGTAACAGCGATATTGTTGCCCTGAATTAAAAACTTCATACGGACTACTCCATAAGGTTCGGTTTCGATGTAGACTGACCCAATCGAGCTTAGGTTTCTTTTGTATAATTGAGTCTGCCACCCACCGAAGGATTTATACCTTCAGATTAGCATTTTGTATTGTCTACGACATCAACTTTGTCCCGTTTCTAGTAACATTTCTTAACCTAAAGAATGGAGAAACCTGTCTGCCAACTCAAAGTCCAAGGCTTAGTACCATACGAGGCGGCTTGGGAAGAACAGCGATACCTTGTAGAGCAAAGAAAAAAGCATCCCCAACTCCCCGATATTCTACTACTCCTGGAACATCCACCCCTTTATACCCTAGGAACCGCATCTAGTCCAGACTTTCTCAAATTTGACCTAGAAAATGCCCCCTATCCCATCCATCGCATTGAAAGAGGGGGTGAAGTTACCCACCATTGCCCAGGGCAGTTAGTTGGCTATCCGATTCTAAATTTACGCCACTACAAGACGGATTTACACTGGTATCTCAGACAACTAGAAGCTGTCATTATTCGACTACTAAAGGGTTATAACCTGTCAGGAGAAAGAATCCCCGGGCTAACAGGAGTTTGGGTAGAAGGTTATAAGGTGGCCGCAATGGGGATCAAAGTCAGTCAATGGATTACCATGCACGGCTTTTCCTTAAATGTCTGTCCCGACTTAGCAGGATTTGCGGCGATCGTTCCCTGTGGCATTAGCGATAGGCCTGTAGGTACATTACAGCAATTTCTACCCCAGATTACCATGCAGGAGGCGTACCAAGACATTCAAACCGCCTTTTCCGAGGTATTTGAGGTAGAGTTAAGGAAGGATGTATCAGGAAAAAAATGAGTCTTACTACCGCTTTACCTACCTTTATCGTGACCCTCAGAGAAGGATTTGAAGCCGCTTTAGTGGTGGGAATCGTCCTAGCTTGTCTAAAAAAAGCCCAACAAGAGCGACTCAATTCCCAAGTCTATCAGGGTATAGGTGCGGGTATCCTAGCCAGTGTCGTGTTGGGAGTGGTTTTGGCCTCAGTCTTTGGGGGAGCAACGGCTTCTCCCTTGGTCAAACAACTCCTAGAAGCTCTATTTGGCCTAGTCGCCATCATCATGCTCAG
The DNA here is from genome assembly GCA_040398185.1 of Microcystaceae cyanobacterium. Classification (GTDB taxonomy): domain Bacteria; phylum Cyanobacteriota; class Cyanobacteriia; order Cyanobacteriales; family Microcystaceae; genus JBBAUO01. Next base: position 45,007 of record JBBAUO010000009.1, read on the forward strand.
TTGGATGCTCATCTGGATGACAAGACAGTCTAAACTTTTAAAATCAGAGATAGAAACGGCAATTAAGACCGCTTTAGACGAAAATAGCCTAGCAGGACGAGGAATATTTTGGGTAGTTTTTATTGCCGTATTACGCGAAGGTATTGAAACTGTGGTCTTTATCATGGCGCAGTTCGAGCAGAGTTGGCAAAATGCTACCCTAGGGGCAATGGCAGGCCTCGGTCTGGCTTCGGTTTTGGGCTTCTTGCTTTTTTCTGGAGGGGTAAAAATTAATATTCGTCTCTTTTTCCAACTGATGGGAATCTTTGTTCTTTTAATTGTCGGCGGCTTAGTTGTGGGTTTACTGCAACATTTAGACCAAGCGGCGGCTCTATTATCTTGGTGTCCTGGTTCTGCTAGCTGTTGGCTCGGTCCACAGATCTGGGATGGTGCCAAGATTTTACCCGACAAGGAGTTTCCAGGAGTTGTCCTCAAAGCCCTATTCGGATATCGTCAAACCCTATACCTAGGACAAGTTATAGCCTACGGATTATTCTTAGTAGTTATGGGAACTCTCTATTTTCAGAGTTTGCGTCCAGACACTTTTTCTAAAAAAGCAAAATATGCTAATTAATTGCACAAAAGAGGAATCACTATGAGTTCTTGGATATGTGACGGAGTCCCCAAGAATGGACAAAACTATACCCAAGCCAAAGCCGGTGGCCATCCTCAGCATGAAAATTATGGTCCCGATTGTGAGGTGTGTGGACTTCCCCAGGAAGCGATGGAGATTAAAACCCGTCAAGTCGCTACGACTAAGATAGCGGGTAGTGGTAATACCAAAAGGAGTACGTTACCGGTTTTACCTTTAGTCTTAGGAGGACTATTGCTGGTGGGTTTAGCCGCAGGATGGGCAGGTTACACTCTCTTTAAACCTAAGTCTGATCCTCAAATTGCTACGACTACCCCTGCTGGAAAGGGAGATTTTGTCAGTAGTAATGCTAGAAATCCTGATCTGTTTAGCCAAGGAGAAAAAATTCTCCTGCGTGTCACCCCCGATAAACAAACCGCAGCTAGCTCCTTCGCCCGTAAGGATTGGGGCTCGGCGATCGCCAATTTTCGTACCAGCGCCCAAGCCAATGATCCGGAGGCGAAAATTTATTTTAATAATTCCCAAGCCCGCCAAATGGGAAATCCTCTGACTATAGCGGTGGTTGTTCCCATAACGACGGACCCCAATGGCTCCCAGGAAGTGCTCAGGGGAGTCGCCAGGTATCAAGAAGAATTTAACCAACGCCAAACGGGAAGACCTCTGGAGGTTGTAATTGTTAACGATGTTGGCCAACTGAAGACGGCGGAGATTGCCGAAGATATCCTACAAGCACCCACGGTGTTAGGGGTTTTAGGCCATGGTATCGATCCTTTTAGTCAACAAGCCATTAGCCGTTATCAAGATGGGGGATTGGCGGTACTATCGCCTTTGACGACCAGTATTAGCGAAGGCTCTCAACCGACTCTTAAAACCATTGGGCTCGATGATAAAAATAATGAACTCTTGGGTAATTATCTCAAATCCGTGAGTACCACCTTAGCCCAGTACGCCAGCCAGCAAAAACCGAATCCTGTCGCCGCTATTTTTTATAACTCCGATAGTCCCTATAGTCAGCAACTAAAGGAGCAATTGAGCAAAGCTTTACCCAAGGTTAAAGGCCAAGTTGTTCAGTCTGTGGATACTACTAAGGCGGGTTTTGATGCGGAAAAAGCGATTAAAATGGCTAAAAGTCAAGGGGCTAATGTCATGTTTCTGGCTCTGAGTAAGGACTCTACCCGTGTTGATCAGGCTTTAGCCCTCGCCCGGGCCAATAGCGAAGGTAGTTCCCCTTTACTGCTTTTGGGAGGGAATGAATTGTATAACCCAGATATACTGATTAAGGGCGGGGATTCTGTCTCTGGATTGGTTTTGGCGGTTCCCTGGAGCTTTCAACCAACGGACCCCTTTGCCCGAGATGCTATTAAAAGTTGGAAAGGGCGAGTTAGTTGGCGCACGGCCACTGCCTACGATGCTACGAAAATGCTCACCCAAACCCTGGAAAAAAATCCCGATCGCCAGGACACCAATCAAGCTTTCCAACAGGGTGTTCCTCTCTCGGGTAACGCTACCAATTTTAATGTATTTACCGATGTTCCTTTGGTTAAAGCGATTCCAGGAACCAGTGGACCGGCGGGATCTAAATATCAATTTGAACCCCTTCGTTAAGTGAACATAAACCCCAATTATGGCCTATCGTCGTCCCCTTTGGTACTATCCCCTTTTTCAAATTCCTTTACTGCTCCTGGGCTTGTGTTTGGCCATGGCTTTATTGTTTTGGCTATTGGGATGGGGTAGGCCTAGTGTAGCGGTGAGCATTGCCCTAGATTTGAGTGGCAGTACCTACGACCCCCAACCTTTTAATGCTCCTGGAACAATTATGAACCAAGAGATTAACGCCGTAAACCGTTATCTAGAAAAAAATACTTCCGGGGTTTTGTCTCAACCTAATCAAGTCAAAATTTTGGGCTTTGCTTCGGCGGTTCGTCCCTTAACCCAGAATTTTAGTACGGATGCTAAGGTTATTAACCAAGAATTAAGCCAAAGTATACAACCCGGTTTAGCGGAGATTTTGGGGGAAGGCACGAATTTAGATTTAGCTATTCAAGAAGGGGTTAAAGCCCTAAAGTCCGTCAGCGATCGCTGTAGGGAACTCCTCATTGTCACCGATGGAGCGGTATCTGTTGCCCCCGAAGGGATTATTAATGCTAAAAGTAATCGGGTGAAAATCAATGCCGTGGTGATTGGCACCGAAGCCCCCCTACTACAGGCGGCTACTTTAGCGACGGGTGGTAGATATATATCAGCCCAAGGGAGTGAACTGGATCAGCTATTTACAGGGAAAATTTTCCGAGATTTTAACAATAATTGGGGATGGGTTCTGTTTTGGCTCGGTTTAGCCTGGATTTGTTTAATGTGGCTACTGGTGATGCCCCTAGATCGCTGGCTCTTTCAGGAACTGTTAAAAATGCCGATCAATTTAGCAGGAAAACTAGCCCTAGGTAATGCTTTCTTTTGGTCTGCGGCTACGCCTTTAATTGTTTGGAAACTCTATCAAATCCTAGAGTTTGCCCTTCCCTTTATCGGTTCTTGTTAAGAATCTGCGTACAAGAAGATAGATTGACAAATATGGAAAGATGATTTACATTGATGGGGGTTGATGATGGCTATAGTTCTTTATATTGAGATTAGGTCAATGGAAGATAAAAACAACTTTTGTTTTTGTGGTTTAGCACTAGGACTAAAATATCGCTCATGTGCCAGAGATCTGGCGCATGATTTAGAAAAATATCATCCCAATACTTACTATTTAATTTTGACCGATAATGCAGCAGACTTTGCAGACCTTGATAACGTGATTGCTATTAATCACCGACAGAATAGTGTTATGTTTCCCTATCATGATCGACGTTTTGCTATTGAAGAATCCTTATCGCGGTTTGATATGACCATTCAAATAGACACTGATGTTAGAATATTAAAACCTCTGGTTTTTTCGGAAGAGTTAAGTGGACTGAAGGGTATTGTGGCAAATTCTTATAGTTTGAGTAAGCACTTAGGACAATATCAATCTGATGTTATTGATATATACAGAAATGTTGCCAAACGATTAGAAATTGATTTTGAGCAAGCTACTTATATTGGGGAATTCATTTTTGCCGTAGGGAAAGATAATGGCAAAGAGAAGGAATTTATTGACAATTGGGGTAAGATAGGAAGATATTTGGAATTACATCGTGTCCATGGTGCTGACGGTCCCGCTATTGGTTTAGCCGCAGCAAAGACTGGCTTTCCGGTTTATGCAAGCCAATGGCCGTGGACGGTAGAGTCTGAGTTTGTCGACCATTTAAAGTTTTCATCGGGAAAAAATAAAATCGACAAAAGTACAGTTGAAAAGTTAAAGTTTAGGCTTGCCTATCATTATCGGTTAAATAAGTCTAGGTTATTAGCTCTAAAGGACTTCAGGTTTTATTATTCGGATTAACTGAAGCTGACTGAAAAGACTCAAATAATCAAATCCTTCATGATTAGTAACTATGTTCTTAGCTGGAAAAATTGGAACATGGTGGAATTTGTTGCTAAGATTAACGTACCGCTAGTTGTAATACCTAATTTTTTGAGGAGATACCTATGCCTGGGACTGTAGAAGAAAAAAGCATGATACCTACTGTGGTTGTAGGAATCGGGGGAACAGGCCACGAAATTTTATCCCGAATTAGAAGGTTAGTTGAAGAGAGCTACGGCAGTTTGGCTAGTTTTCCCATCCTTAGCTTCTTAGTGATTGATACCGACAAGGATTATAAAATTAGTAACCCAGAAGCCGGTGGTACTCCTTTTAAGGATAACGAAAAGCACTGGGCTAGGGTAAGCGGGAAACAAGTACGGGAAATGGTTGCCGAAATGGAAAAATATCCCTGGATTAGTAGTTGGTTTCCGACAGAGTTAGAGCGCAATATTACCTCCCTAGAAGCAGGTGCAGGACAAATTAGAGCCTGTGGCAGATTTGCTTTTTTTTGTAACTACCATGAGATTCAAAAGAAATTCCTAGATGCTCTTAAACGGACTAAGGGGAAAGAGTCCTTGATGCTGGAGCGTCACGGGATTAAGGTAAATAATAATGCTGTTAATGTTTTTGTCACGGGCTCTCTTTCTGGGGGTACAGGAAGTGGAATGCTCATTGATGTGGGTTATTGTGTCCGCAATTGGTTACGAGGGGAAAATAGTCCCTCCACTACAGCTATTGTCCCCACTCCTGAAGCTTTTGCAGGAATTAATGTCGGCGACCGTGTTCTTTCTAATGGCTATGCAGCCCTGATGGAGTTAAATTATTATTCTGATTATCGCACGGAATATATTCAACAATTTAGTAGTGGTTTGGTTGATGAAGTTAGAAGCAATATTCCCCCCTTTGATTTTACCTATCTAGTCGGCACAAAAAACAGTGAAAGTGACTTTAAACTAGAGCAAATACGGGAAATGATTGCCCAAAATATATTTTTAGATATGACCTCGGATTTTGCTCCCCATAAGCGATCGATTCGAGATAATATCAAGGGAGCCTGGGCCCAGGCAGATCCAGGGGGTAGAGGCTATCCTAAACAATTTATGAGCTTTGGACTATCGAGTATAGAAATCCCCATTGCTCAAATTCGTACTTGTTTATCCTACCGACTTAGTAAGGATTTAATCAGTTGGTGGCTCAATGATACAGCAATTTTACCGGCGCAAATGGTGGAATTGGTAAGGGGAGATATTCTCAAAAAAATACGCCTGACGGAATTAGAATTAGTTGCGGATTTAGGAGCAGCACAGGATCGACCTCTGGCGGCTATTATTGCCGAATGGATTAATGGTGTACGCAAGGAAATTACCCAAGAAAATTGGTTAGAATGTACCCAGAAGGGAGTTAATATGATTGGCTCTGAGAAGGGCAAGATATTACGGTTTAATAATGAATATCTAATTCCCAAAGTGGATGCCTATCGTCGAGAGCATTTTAATGAACTTAGCCCAGATGAGCGTCTACATGGAGACTATTTTAAGAAAATTTATAACAACCGAGATACCCTAATTAGTCAGGGAAGAAAAGCACTAGAGACGGAACTTTATAATATTTTAGAAGATCGCACCCGTGGACCTAAATTTGCCGATGCTTTTATTGTAGCTGTACGACAGATTTTTAATGACATAACAGAAAAGTTTCGCACGGATATAGAGAAGGTTTGGAGTCAAAATGAAAGTAATCGCCAAAGACAGTACGATAGCGCCCTGACAGAGATTAATGAGTTTAAGGATAAATTTGGTATCTCTAAACAAGATAAAATGGAGGGGCATTGTCATGAAGCCCTAGAGGGATTAGAAGGTAGTTTAATTGCTACTATTCAAAGGAAATCCAGAAGCGCGGGATTGGATGTTATTACCCGACTACAGGAACATTTGAGCCAACTGGAGAGCCGTTATAATCGCTTGGGACAACAATTAATCCAAAGTCGGGATTTATTTGGACTGAAAGCGAATCAACAAGTAGATAGTGCTGATGCTCTAGTGATTAATGGTATTAAGCTCTACGATCGTCAGGAATTGAATGGACTTTATCAGGATTTTATTGAACAGTTTGCAGGAGCAGGAGAGTCTAATAAAACCCCCTACGAAAGGGGAATGGATGGAATTTGTCGCACACTTTCTGAGGATATTTTAAAGGAAGCTAGTCCCCTCTGGAAAGAGACACGAAGAGCCGACGAAATTATGCGAATTTTTGATATTACGGAAATCCCTGATGTCAGGGAAGAAGAGTTTCGAGATTTGGCTAATTATAAAACTAAGCAATTAATTCAATCAGCCCCAGAGCATAGTCGCTTAAAAAGAGAGTTGGCTGCTTGCGATCGCCTTTTTAAACTCTACAAAGATGACAGTGATATTGTCAATAATTTACGCATTGCCTATCAGAAATCGAGTCCTTTAATTAAACTTAATCAAGCTGTATTACGGGGGAAAGATGCGGGCTTTACACCAGCTATTAATACTAACGTTGCCCTAATTGGTGGCAGAAACACCAGTGATCCCGCAGCCCAAAAAATGCTTCCCAAAATCCAAGAGTTTATTGGCAACGATGATGACATCAAACCCCTGGGAACTCCAGAGCGTCATCGGATTATTTTTGTGCAGGAAATTGGCGGCTTTTCCTTAAGATGTATTGACGGTATGAGGGATTTACGACAATCCTATCAAGATTGGAAAGGAGAATTTATCATTGCTAAACGAGCGCAACAGGTGGGGGAGAGTCGGGATTTACCTATTCCCGTACATCTGCAAAAAGAACCGCCTTTTTGGGATTTATTTCCTGAAGATCCTAGTATTTTCAAGTTAGTTATTGAAGCCAAAGCCTTAGGGATTTTATACGAAGATACTAATGCAGCTACTAAGGAAAAAACTATCCGCTATAATACGGAAACAGTAACGGGAATCAAGAAAAATGACATTGCTACCAGTTGGGCTGATGCTTTGCAGGTTTTGGAAGTAAAAGCTTGTCGTTCGGACAAGGAAGAGATTCAGCGTCAAATAGGGACAAGATTACAAGAATTAAAAACCCCTGAGCAAAAGCAACTCCTCTATCAAAATCTGATTAAATATCTCGAAAATCGAGCTCAAGAATTAGAAAAAAATGGTGCCGAGGAAAGCCCGGAGTATAAACGGGAAGATAAGATTATCTTGGATTTGATTACTACCTATCAGTTAAACACAGGAGCAACTGTAGTAGCACAAGTACCCCCCGTAAACCCTGAAGTTATTTTTTGTAACCATTGCGGGGCAAAAAATCCAACTGCCGCTAAATTTTGTTCCAGTTGTGGTCAAAAGTTATGACAACAAATGATATTCTCTCCCTAGAACAATTAGAGTTTTTTCCCTATCTGAATGAAGAGGGTTCTCTTAGGGAAGATTGGCAAGGAAAAATCGGTGTTTATGCTATTTTTGATGAAGATAAAACCTTACAATATATTGGCTATTCACGGGATATTTATCTAAGTTTAAAACAGCACCTTATTCGCCAAATGTCAAGCTGTTATTGGCTAAAGTTACAAATTGTTACTCGTCCTAGCCGCACCTTACTAGAAGAAATTCGTCAAGCTTGGATAGGGGAAAATAAGTCAATTCCTTTGGGTAATATTGCAGATAAAAGCCCCTGGACAGAACCGATTGATGCTAAAGTTCTTATGAGCGCTTCGGAGAAAGAAGAATATCTAAGTGCCGACGAATTAGGTCAAATTAAGTTATTGAAAAAAGTAGCAAGGGCTTTAGAAACAGAAATTCAAACCAACTTAAAGAATCGGGGAATTACAATGGATTTACGCTTTAATCCTAAACTCAAGGAAGAGGGGTTATTGGATTTAAAGTGAGGCATATAAAAGTCCTATGTAGCTACCAAAATTGCTGAACCAAAGAATCCAAATTCTTTCTCCTTCTACCCCTCTATAAGAACCTAAACTAGATTTTGGGACTAACTACAAATAAAAAGCCTCACACACAGTATCTTGTGCTACTAATAGTCTGTTGACACTGATAGTCTGTCTATCTATAGTCATCATTATCCGAGACTACTGATTTTATGAATATTGTGCAGATTTTTGGTGGCAGAGTTAGATACTTTCGTAATCTTAGGAAACTTTCACAAGATCAACTTGCTGAACTTTGTGGCTTGCATCGTACCTATATAGGTTCTGTTGAACGAGGTGAAAGGAACATTACTTTAGTTAACGCTGAAAAAATAGCTGATGCTCTCTCAGTAAATTTGTGCGATTTAGTTAAAAACCATGAGTGAATTATCTTTAGAAAATATTTTAGAAAAGTATAAAAACTCTTTTGTTGATAAAGTTTATTCCCCAGACAATGATGATCATGATCTCCTTATGGATGTGTTTAGCTTATCGCCTCAGCTAAAGAGGCAAAACATGCAGTATTGGGGGCGCGAGCTTGGTATGTGTTGGCAGTTATTGGTAACTGATGTATGTCGAAATTATTGCTCTGATTTTAAGCCTGCCTTCAAGTTAGGTAATGATGAGCCATGTGACTTAGTCGTTGGAAATAAAGCGATTGATACGAAATATCGGATTGGTTCTGGCGATTCAGGAACCCTTAAAAAATTCAAATTATACGGATCTAATCTCATAAAAATGGAATATGAGCCTATCCTTTTGATTCTTAGAGAAGACAATCTTTCTGCTGCCATCACTGCCGTTCAATCTGGTAATTGGAGGATTTATAGAGGTGATGCCTCATTTGAGTTTCTGAAGGATTTAAGCAACTTTGATCTGAGAGATTTTCTTATAAAGAAAGCGGGAGCTTACCCTGTAAGCCGTTAAGAGTATCAAGCCTCCTTTTTATAATTTCAACATAATTAGGTACTACTTCAATTCCTATGTAGTTAATATTAAGCTCTTTAGCTGCGACTAGAGTAGTTCCTGAACCTGCGAAGGGATCTAGCAAAATAGAACCCTCTATCCTAGGGACAAAGATTTCAATCAGTTTTTTCATAAGAGCAAGAGGCTTAACTGTGCAGTGAATATTAAATTCGTCGCTTTTCTTTCTTGGAATATTTTCTAATATATTTGATTGAAATCCCCCTAGATCATCTTTCGTGTAAAATAGACCTGTTCCATATTCTAGCAAAGTCTCTAAGTAATTGTTCACCAGAGGCTTTTGCAAGACGCATATAGCTTCCCATTCGTTTCTAAGACAACTATGCCATCCATGCCATAACTCAGGATTTTTATATCCTTTTTTTTCTAGCTGTTTTTCTATGTTTACACCCTTGGGAATCCCGCTCAATCTTCTGTAAACAACTATATCCCTTGCGTAGAAGCCAGCAGATTCAAGAGCTACTTGTACACGCGCAACTGTACGTGTGCTGTTAAAAACGAGAACCGTAGCACCTGGCTTACAAATGCGATAAAGTTCTGTTCCCCATTCAAGACACCATTTTTCGTAATCTAGAATATTTTCTCGATTACGCTGATACCATCTTTCATTTCTAACTCCACCAGCTAAACCACTACCATAGGGAATATTTTTTACTAAAGTCTTACTGTCTTTAGTGCCAACTCTTTCTATTCGTCTTTGTACTTCTGAGTCGTCCCACTTATGCCCTATAAACTCATAGTTATAGGGAGGATCTGTGATGCAAGCAGAAATGTAGTCCCTTGGTATCTCTCTCATCACCTCACGACAATCGCCGATCATTATTTCGTTGAGGGGCAATTCTTTCACTTTTGATTCCTAGTATCAATATGATACTTATAGAATGTATCAGTCCTTTTGTCAACTGATGCCGCGGAAAGCCAGATATTGGTATCAAAAACGACAATACACTGCATTAGTCCTCAATCATTCTAAACGTGATGCTAGGGAGAAGGTATGAGCAGCCGTAGATTAGGAATTTCTTGGAAATCTTTAATATTGTGGGTAACTAGCGGTAGATCGTGGCGTAGATCTGTTGCTGCAATCCAAGCATCTTGGGGTGAAATGGCTCGCCCTGTGTTTTGGCGATCAGCGCGAATCTGTGCCCATTGCCGACAGAGGGATTGATCGACTGGGATGACGAGGTAATTTGATAGGTATTGCTCTAGCTGGACAAGACGACGATCGCCCCACTGACGCACGATAGACCACTGAAACAGTTCGGCGATGGTCATAAATGAAATCGCCAGTTCCTGTCCACTCAAAAGTGGCGAGTAAGGATCGGCGTAGTTACTACCTTTAAAAATGAAGGAAGCAATGTCAGTATCAATTAAGACAGGACTCATGAAAATTTGGTTAGGTGACTTCTTGGCGTTGTTGATGCAGGAAGGTTAGGAAGTCCTCAATGGAGTCTTCTATCGGCCAAAAGTCAGCGGCGAGATCCTTAAGGTTATGGACAGTTGTGGGGGTTTGGGCGGCATATAACTGCCCAAGCGTGGTGCCTTTCCAAAACTGGAGACTCAACGTTTTGAGATCAGCTTGGCAATCCAAAGCTGCATCACTTTGGGTAAGAATTTGCAGTAGTTGGTGCCGCTCTAGGGGCGAGAGTAGTTGGATGGTGGCGATCGCCGCTTGGAGTTGTGGGGTCATGGTTTAGCCTGACTATAACTTTCTTATATGTTACTCGTTGCTTATCCAGAAACTACAATGGGAGTATATATCCGTTTGGAACCCTTAGGAATGTGAATCCATCCTAAATCCTTTAGACGATACGTTAAATTAGATTTTGTTACCCCTAACTCATGGGCCATGGCCGCTAGATGCTTCCAATTAGTTAAATCTCTCCCCTTTCTGCCTTCTTCTAATTTATATCTCGGCATCAACAAGCATCCTGCAAAATACTGGGCTTGCCATTCAATTCTGTCTTGGATGTTCTTTCTGTACATTTTATGCAAAGGCTCAACCCTACAACTATCTAAGCCTAGGATTCTTTGCTTGTCTACACCATGGTGATCAATGTGTAACGCCCAATGACCAATCTCATGGGCAATACAGGAACTTTCAAACCCCTGGGCTAATTGCTCACTATTTTCATTGACCAAAATTTTCTTTTCCATGGGTAAAATCATCGCTGCAATATCATTTTCTCCCTCGAGCGGTAAATCTATGATTTCTGTATCCAGTCCTAAATATTCTGCCACTGTAGTTGGATCTAGCGGCCATTTGACCTTGGGCATAAAATCTAAAATATCCAGGGCTTCATTCTCGATATTTTTTTTCCATAAATAACGATAGGGTAGATAGATACTCATCAATACTCTTCCTTACTGGCCTCCTGGAGTAATTTTTGGGCAAATTTAGGGTTTTCCTTGAGTTTACGGAATAATACGGGCATCTGTTGATAATTTTCCTTGACAAATTCCTCAAAGGCTTTTTGATCCTCTGGGGTAATACGTCCCGCCAAATACACCAATTCCTCGGCATTTAACTGTAAAGAAAGGGCTAACCTCTCAATTACTTCCTCGCTAGGGGGAGTACCCGCATGGTCATTTTCTAACTTGGATAGATAGGTATAATTTACCCCAACTAGCTTGGCCAAATCTCTCTGACTAAGCTCCTTGGCTTTCCTGGCTTGGCGGATTAGGTTTCCAAAAGTGGGATTCATAGCACTTCTCATATTAGTGAGATACAGAGATTGTCGCTTTGAGGCAGGAGGCAGGAGGCAGGAGGCAGGAGGCAGGAAGAAGTGCACTTCTTTATTCTGAAAAAGGCTGTCATAAAAGTATGTTGACAAAATTGGGCAACATGATAAACTTAATCATATACTAATTAATCTAACACGGATGGAAAAGATTTGGAATTTTGCCAGTTATAACCTCTGGTCTTTATTTTCCCCCGCCCTTGGGCAGGAACAATGGCATTGTGACCGAAAACGGGGTTATAGTAAGGCTAAAAAGAAAGATCCCTCTGTTCAAGCCCTCCTAGCTCAAGATACTCCCGCCCAAAGTATCGGACTTTTAGCCCAAAGGGGAGTCTATGAGTTTCATCAAGACACAAGCTTACTGTATTCCTCCAATGGTGTTGAGAGCGTCGCTCAAAAACTGCACCTTTCCCAAGAGCCAGATACAACCATTGAACGAGTTACTAAAATTCTCCAGAAGTACCAGCAAAAACCCATCTTGCTAGGGAAAGATATTATCAAGCTCAATGCAGGAGATGAAGGAATCCCACTACCGATTCTCGTTAATCAGGATGGCTATCAGTTTAAACTCTATGCAGCCCTTGATTGTATTTTTGTTGAAAGGGACGGTACTATCCATATTCTTGACTTCAAAACAGGTAAGTCGGATTTCGATCGCCGCCAAGCGCTTGTATATCTATTGTTTATGGATTATCTCTATCCAAATCGTTCAGTATGTGCTTCCTTTTATAACCTAGAGTCTGGGCAAGAATCTGCAGTTATTACCGCCACACCATTGCAATTAAAATCGGTACAGCTAGAATTAAGTCGCCTCGCTAAAAAACACCAAAAGCAATTATGGGAATACCGCAAAAACCCGGAACGCTTCACAGAAATTTATCCACCTTCTCCTGGCTTTAAGTGCCAATATTGTACTTTTAATCCTATCTGTCAATTTTCCATAGTTGAGGTAACAGCATGACCTACCTAAGTGAGATTTTTCCCCTAAATATTACTGAACCAAATTTGATGGGATTTCGTTTAACTCCAGATATAGATCGCAAGGTAGGTAATTCCTTAAGTTGGCATTTTACGCGCAAATTTCCCAATTTAGTAGTAGTTTGGTATCAGCAATCTTTTTGGGTATTAGGAAAGGTTAATTGCCCGATGCCTACCTCCGAGGAATGGAAGGCTACCCTAGGCAATATTCAGGAAGAAAAACAGGAATTTAAGCATTTTTATTGGTCTTTTCAGTGGTTGCATCAACCTCAGGCTAATTCTGAAATTTTAGCCCGATTAGCCTATACTATTTTAAGTAAGCATCGTCCTTTTTCCTCGGAGATTCCTTGGGAATCCAAGGGTATAGAAGTTAGATTAATTATAAAGTTTTGGTCAGAAACCATAGAGTTAGAAGAGGTTTTAAAGCCCGGTGTTGCCTTAACTATTAAAGGTGAAATTGTCTATAAAGGATCTCTAACGGAATTTTTTGAAAACCACCCCTATCGCCATGATCCTGCTAGTCTTTTAATCGGATTACAGGTTAAGGAAATAGAAACAAGTAATAATGCTACTATTGTTGGTTTGCCTGGTACTGTTGGCGAACATAGAGAAAGTTTAATTAATAATGCGACAGGAAGTATTAGCAAAAGAGCTATCCAAGAAGCTCCAGATGATCAGCCCTTAGTATCGGTCAAGTTTGGGACAAATAGCCCACCGTATTCCTACGCTATGGCGGCACTTCGTCCAATGATTACCTCCGAGACAGCTAGTAAATTTGATGTAGATTATGGACAATTTTTAAAACAGACAAAAGTTCCCTATAAAAAAAGACAAGAGCTATTGACAAAAGCGCGAGAAGATGCTGAACCCGTTTTGAGTTTATATGGTTTTGAGATGTCCCAGAAATGCGTTAATAGCAAACAGCACCAGAGTTTATTCTGGACCCCAGAAGTTAGCTTAGAAAAAACGTCCTTACTTTTTGGCAAAGGTTTGAAATTTGAACAGGGGAAAATTTTAACTGGGTTAAGTAAGGGGGGAGTTTATAAACGTCATCAAAATTACCGACAGGAGCCGATTCGTATTGCTGCTATTAAACTCTGTGACAAGAAATTAGGTGTTTTTTTAAAAGAAGTGCAAGATAGACTAACTGGCTACGATTTTAATAATGAAGTGATTGACACTAAATCCATAAAACTAACCGATGGGAATGCCGCAGAGCAAAGAGTTATCGTAGAGCAAACTATGAATGAGTTATTGTCAGTACCTGTAGATGTGGTTTTGGTTTTTTTGCCCCAAAGCGACCGCTATAGCGACAATACCGATGCAGGGAGTTATTATGATAAACTTTATTCCCTATTGCTAAATCGTCGGATTGCTAGTCAATTTATTTATGAGAATACCTTAGAAAGCACTGATAGTAAAAACATTATCAACCAAATTGTTCCAGGTATTTTAGCTAAGTTGGGAAACATCCCCTTTGTTTTAGCAGAACCCTTAACTATTGCTGATTATATTCTGGGATTAGATATTTCTCGATTTAGGAAAAAAAATGCCCAAGGAACTTTAAATGCCTGTGCTAGTATCCGTCTGTATGGTTCTAGGGGAGAATTTATTAACTATCGCCTAGAGGGGGAATTGATCGAAGGAGAAACCATTCCTTTACGATTTTTAGAGAAGATTTTACCCGAATCTGTCTTTGCTAATCGGACGGTATTAATTTATCGGGATGGTCGTTTTGTTGGCGGAGAAATTGAAAATTTAGTGACTAGAGCTAAGGTAATTAATGCTAAATTTATTTTAGTTGAGTGTAAAAAATCCCAAACCCCCAGACTCTACGGATTGGAAGACAAGACTATGGCAGCACCAGCCCAAGGATTAGCCCTAAAACTATCCCCATCCGAAGCAATTTTAGTAACAACAAAAATGCCCGAAAAAATTGGAGTACCTCGTCCGCTACGGTTAAATATTCGCCAAGAAGGGGAACAAGTTAGTATTGAGAAGGTAGTAGAGACAAGTTTAAAACTAACTCTACTACACCACGGAGCCCTGAAAATACCCCGCTTACCGATGCCCCTACATGGAGCAGATAGAATGGCACAGTTAAGATTAAAAGGAATTTATCCCAACATTCTAGAAGGCGATCGCCAATTTTGGTTATAATCAACTATGGTGAAGACGACTTAAAAATGCCTTTAAGCGACTACTTTTAGGGTGGCTAAATAGCTCTTTGGGCGCTCCTTCCTCCTCAATAATTCCCTGATTGAAAAAAAGCACCCGATTCGCTACCTCTTCAGCAAACTGCATCTCATGGGTGACAACTACCATCGTCATTCCCTCCTCGGCTAGTTGGCGCATAACCCCCAGTACCTCCCCTACTAATTCTGGATCTAAGGCGCTAGTTGGTTCATCAAATAAAATTATCTCCGGTTTCATACAAAGACTCCTGGCGATCGCTACCCTTTGCTTTTGTCCTCCAGAAAGTTGTTCGGGATAGAAATCTGCTTTTTCCTCTAGTCCAACTTTTTCTAAATAATGGTGAGCTCTGTCTTTGGATTCTGGCGCGGAAGTCTTCAAAACCTCCTTGGGAGCTAGGGTCAAATTTTGTAACACTGTCAGATGGGGAAACAAATTAAAGTGTTGAAACACCATATTTACCCGACTACGGATATTTCTCAGCACTTTTTGGGTTACAAAAGGATGGGACAAGTCATTCCCCATTACCTCTAACTTACCCCCATTAATCACTTCTAAACGATTCAAACACCGTAAAAAGGTACTCTTACCACAGCCAGAGGGACCAATTACCGAAACCACGTCCCCCTTCTGGATTTGGGTTGTTACGCCCTTGAGCACTTGTAAAGAAGAGAAGTTTTTCTTTAAATCATCACAAACAATAACTGGGGCAGAAGCTTGCATAATTACCTGACATTTTTTTATAATCCTGTCTCAAAATATCTTAATCTTTTTTATATTTATTGTATTCTAAGCTACATTACCCTAGGAATTTAGCATTGATACTGACAAAAGTGTGCAAAATTAGAATCGAGTGAGGCAACTCTTAAGAAATGTTTAAATTAAAACGGTTAGCCCTAGTCTTAGTTGGGTTACTTTTGGCTATTACCTTTAACATCATGCCAGTGCTGTCCCAGGCTTCTGGAGCTACTTTTAAAGTCGCCACAGAACCAACATTTCCCCCCTTTGAGATGCAAAACAAAGAAACAGGAAAGTTAGAGGGGTTTGACGTGGAACTGATGGAAGCCATGGGCAGAGCCGGGGATTTTAATGTGGAATGGGTAAGCTTACCCTTTGATGGTATTATACCCGCCCTCCAATCGGGACAGGTAAATGCAGCCATTAGCGGTATGACGATTACCCCAGAGCGATCGCAGTCCGTTTCTTTTACCGATCCCTATTTTCAGGCGGGATTAGCCATAGCCGTGCGCGAAGACAACGAAACCATCAGGGATATTAAGGATTTAGCGGGCAAAAGAATCGCTGTACAAATTGGGACTACGGGGGCACAAAAAGCAGCCCAGATTAAAGGAGCGAAAGTAAGTACCTTTGATTCGGCGGCTTTGGCATTACAGGAACTAATTAACGGCAAAGTCGATGCGGTGGTTAATGATGCACCTGTAACCATTTTTGCAGTTCAACAAGCAGGCCTTAAAGGAGTCAAAATTGTCGGAGAAATCCTCACGGCGGAATACTATGGCATTGCTTTACCCAAAAATTCCCCCGATCTAAAAACCCTCAACAGAGCTCTCGCCGCAGTTAAAGCTAGTGGTGAGTACGATACCATCTATCAAAAATGGTTTGAAGTACCAGGCCTTACCGACAAGCCGGCAGGAAGTGCTAAACCCAAGGAAGCGGGCTTTGACTGGGTTAGATTGTTCCGTAAACTTATCTTTACGGGGGTACCTTGGACTATCTTACTAACTGCTTTGGGTTTTTTCTTTGGCTTATTTGGAGGTACCGGGGTAGCTATAGCCATGATCTCTCCCTATAAATGGTTGAGATGGCTTTGTCGAATCTATGTAGACTTTTTCCGTGGTACACCCATGTTGGTGCAATTGTTTATCATTTATTTCGGCTTACCAGCTTTAATTAAAAGCCTGGGCTTTGATTTTAGCTTAGATCGTTTACCTGCTGCGGTTATCGCCCTGAGCTTAAACGTCGCCGCCTATCTCGCAGAAATTATGCGCGGGGGAATAGAATCTATTGATAAGGGACAGTGGGAAGCTTGTTCTTCTTTAGGGATGAATCCCGTACAAACCATGAAGGATGTCATTTTTCCCCAGGCTTTTCGTCGGATGCTCCCTCCGCTCGGGAATGAATTTATTACCCTAATTAAAGACACGAGTTTAGCCGCAGTTATCGGCTTTGAGGAGTTATTCCGTCAAGGACAGTTGGAAGTAGCCACCACCTACCAAGCCTTTCAGATTTATATCGCTGTAGCTTTGGTATATTTGGTTTTAACTACCCTTTCCTCCTATATCTTTAAACGGATTGAAAAAGCCATGGACCCCATTCGTCGCGCTCGCAAAGCTTCGGAAAAATTAGAAAGGTTGGCTACCTAACAGTAGGATGAGGGCTAATCCTAGCCAAATTAAACAACATTGGCGCGTTAAGCCCAAAGCCCTTTCTACGGTTTCTTTAGTAATCGGGTTAATCCGATCGCCTAGGAGGGGTTTGCACTTAACAATTCCTCCGTAGGTATTCTTTCCCCCCAACTGGACTCCCAAAATTGCCGCATAAATCCCTTCGCTCCAGCCCGAATTTGGGCTCGGGTCCTGGGGTGCGTCCCTGGCACATAAAAATAATACTCGACGCGGTTTTCCGGATAAAAGTGCTAAGGTAAGCACCGTTAAACGACAGGGAATCCAAGTTAAAATGTCTTCTGATTTGGCAGAAAACCAGCCGATGTCCCGATAGGGCTCGCTTTTGTAGCCAATCATAGAATCTAGGGTACTGGCGGCTTTGTAGGCTAGGGCTAAGGGTAAAACCCCCACTCCTGGGATAAAAGCCCCAACCAAGGCATAGAAAAGAGGCGCAGTCACCCCATCCACCGCATTTTCAGCTACGGTTTCCAGGATGGCACGGAAAATTTCCTCCGGCTCTAAGTTGGCAGTGTCTCGACCGACATAACGACTTAATTGCGATCGCGCTAGGGCTATTTTTCCCGCAGTTAAAGGCACAATTACATCCAAAGCCGCGTTTCTTAAACTGCGCCCCGCCCAACAACTAGCCAGGAGGATGACTTGTAAAGTCAAGCCCAAAGCCCAAGAAATCAGGGTTAATTGTTGGACTAAAAACCAACTCCCTAGACCAGTTCCCGCCAGCAAAAAAATTCCCAGGAAAACTCCCCCCCAGCGTCGTAGTCTGGGAGAGGAAGTAATTTTGATGAGAGTATTAGAGATTAGGGTAATTATCCATCCCATGGCTTGGACCGGATGGGGACACCCCTGGGGATCTCCTAAACAATAATCTAGAAAAGCCGCCAGGATCAAAATCAGCGCCTTGGGATTAGAAGGTACTTCCACAGCAATCAACCCCCCATCTGTTAAACAACAAAGCTACTTTCAGACCCCATCACCGCCTCCCAACTACGGGCATCGTAATAAAGATCCTCTAAGGTGATACTATACAGAGCTTCCTTGAGTTTTTCATGGAGTCGCTTCCATAAACTAAATGTTACCCAATCCTCCGCTTGTTCGACATCGGGATGGTAACGTGGTAAGGGATCGATCGTCTCTCCTACCGCGTCTAAAATTTGGCCTAAAGAGATTTGGGTAGGCCCTAGGGCTAGTTGATATCCCCCCAAAGAACCCCGCACAGATTTGACTAAGCCAGCCCGACGCATTTCTATCAATAACTTCTCTAAATAGGGAGCGGGTAAGTCTTGGCGCAAAGCGATCGCCTTGACAGAAGTAGGTCCATACTCAGGCTGCAAAGCTATATCAAGTAAAGCCTTGACACTATAGTGACTACGCTTTGTTAACTTCATGGTTGGTTACTTCCTTGACTATAATTACAAGTTTAGCTCTCGGATTCTTCTAGTCCAATCAAATATCCGCAAATTATGGCTAAAAATTTTTCTCCCAACCAGACAAAATCCCTGAGGATCAATTTAGACAAAAGATGTATTTATTTTACTTTTTGCGTGTAAGATAAAAATACAGACAGATAAAAACTGCTCTATTTATTGTCTAGGGGACTGATTCCCTAGTCTCATCACCTCTAAACCAGACCAATCGTTAGTTAACGAAAACGTGAATGATTAAAACTACCCATCCTGATCCCCTAACCGGAACAGCACTACTCGAAAAAGTTCGAGAGCTAGGCAGCCTCAGCAAAGAGGAAAAAGCGAAGGAGTGCGGTTACTATACCCTCACAAAGAACAATGTAGAAAGGGTGAATATGATGAAATTTCTCAATGCTCTCATTGATGCTGAGGGTATTGAGCTAGACAGTAGCGGTAATGGCTTAGGTCGAGGAGGCCGCTCCGCCAGTTACCGCATTAGTGTCCAATCTAATGGCAATCTCTTAATCGGTTCAGCCTATACAAAAAAAATGAGCCTACATCCAGGAGATGAATTTGAAATCACCCTCGGGAGAAAACATATTCATCTCAAGCAAGTCGGAGAAATCGAGGACGAAGACTAAGAGCATCAATTATCTTGGGAATCCTCTGATAGGTAATCAGGGGGTTCCTATTCTCAAAAATAATTACCCCCGTCAAGTCTTGTCTGTAAAATGTTACAGTTTACTAGAAAGATTCCCTGTCTTGGGGTAATATGCTTCAGTTTCAAATCCAGTCCGATAGCGATATACCCGCCTCCAAGCAACTGCTGGATCAGATCCGCTTTGCCATTGCTTCCCGTCAGTATCCTCCTGGTCATCGACTTCCTAGTACCCGTCAACTAGCCATGATCACAGGACTTCATCGCAATACCATCAGTAAAATTTACCAACAACTAGAAGAAGATGGCCTAGTCTCCTCCCAGGCAGGATCTGGTATCTACGTCAAAACACCACCCCAGAGCCGAGAAGATTTGCTAGGCGATTATCCCCTAGCTCGAAAATTGATTAATCGCAGCCTAGATGAGCTCTTGCAACAAAACTTGAGCTTAGGGCAAATTCGGGAATTATTGTTAGCAGAAATAGATTGGCGATTGCTTTCTAGTACAAAAATATTGATCACGATTCCCCGCAGCGATTTAGGAGCAGGGGAATTAATCCTCAAAGAGTTAGAACAGTCCCTAAAGATGCCTGTGGAATTGGTACCGATGGAAGAGTTATCATTGGTATTGGCTAACTCAGAATCTGTAACAGTCGTCACCAGTCGTTACTTTATCAATGTAGCCGAGGCGATCGCTTCCACCTATAGAGTTAGGGTAATTCCCATCGACATCTACGATTACAGCCAGGAATTAGCGATCGTCAAACAATTACCCCCAGAAAGTCGTTTAGGGTTAGTAAGTATCAGTCAGGGAATTTTAAATATTGCCGAAATTTTGATTCACAGTTTGCGGGGAGATGAGGTATTAGTAATCAGTGCCCAAATCAACGAAACCGAGAAGTTAAGGGGATTGATCCGCACGACTCAAACGATTATTAGCGATCAAGCCAGTTACCCCCAGGTACAACTTCTCCTCCAGCAATATAGAGGGGATATAATTCGGACACCCGCCCTAATTTGTAGTGAAAATTATATTGGTCAAAAATCCATTCAACTGCTCAAACGAGAATTAGGATTAGGGGACGATCAAATCTAATTATTTAGCTTATCATGGGAAGGGTATCTAGGAAAAGTCAATCTAAAAACCCTATGGCCAAAGGCGACCAACTGTACGTTTATCGAGAATTTCTCAATCTTGAGGGAGTTTACGAACATCATGGAATAGATTGCGGGGACGGCACAGTGATTCATTACCGTAAACCCAGTGAGATTGTCGAAAGAACCTCTCTAGAAACCTTCTCTCGGGGCAATTCCCTATACGTCAAAGAATATACCTCGGGATTTTATTTTATCCCTGACGTGGTAGTACAAAGGGCGGAAGGTCGTCTGGGAGAAAATAAATATAATCTACTCTTCAATAACTGCGAACATTTTGCCACTTGGTGTAAGGTCGGACTGAGCGAAAGTAGGCAATTGCAAGAATTTATTCCCATTATTACCCATCTCCAAAGTGCGGGTTTATACGAACCCCTAAAAACAGCCTTGGTAGGTGCAGATCCTAGTAATGCTCGTTCCCTACTCAAAGGAGCCCTAGGGGATATTAAGGAAGTTTGGGATGAATTACAACCGAAATACAAAACATCTCTAGAAGAAATCCAAACCTGGAATCAAGTAGCCATCAAAGCCCTAGAGCAGAACCGTGACGATTTAGCGCGAGCCGCCCTCCACAAAAAGCGAGAAAACAAAAAACAATCCGAACAGTATAAGGAGAAATTAGATCAACTGGCGATTATGGCAGAAGATGTTTTAAAGAGTTTACTTACTGCTAATCAGCTTTAAAGAAATCAGGCACTTAAGCCTGAACTACCAGGACAAAATCTTCAATGTGGTCAATGTCTAAAGATTTAGAGTTGATAATTTTCCTGAAAAGACTTGCGGGTTATCGGTTGCTCCACCATCAATCCGTCCCCTTGTCCGAGTAACTCTAGGGGTTTTCCTTCCACATTAATCCACACCTTAGCCTGGGGATCTTGACTGGTAGCCGTATAGACAACTTGGCCTAATCTCCCCATCAGCCCATTAGGTCCTTCACCCTGGGCAAATTCTCCCGAAAAATTTAGATGAATACCTTCTTTATCCGTCTTCAAGCCCAGTAATTTTGTACCTGGGGGTAAGGCGGTACTATAGTCAGGATTGTTGGGTATTTCCAATAGGGCAATGAGTGCTAATTCTAGATTCCGGTCTTTGCTTGTGTCTTTTTGTACCGCAACTGGAGCGGGGGACAAGGTGGTTTTTTCCGGTGTTACCTTGAGCCAATAAACCGTCAGGGTTTTTGTCTTGGGGATAACCGTGGGGGAAATCTGGGGAGATGGCGAAGCAATAGGCTCCTTGGATGTAGGGGCAAAAGTTGCCGATTTAGGTGCTAATTGACGGGAACTCCACCAGCCTACCATCGCTCCTATACCCAAAAGAGCGATCGCAATACTGGCCATCAAACCCAGGGGAAAACGATTATTTTGACGATCCTCCCGACTACTCATAAATCCCAACCTATTTTAACTATCTATTAGAGTCTGACTTCACTAACTCTCGTTACTGTTCCCTAAAACTGGGAGCAACTCTCACGAAAGCCGCGATCGTCATTTTTTGATCTTCTATCTTTAATTGTAAGATCCGAGCGAGGATTCCGTCTTTTTCTAAGGTTCCTAAATCCAGGGGTTCGGATAATCCCTCTGCAAAGCCATTTAAGAGCCGTTTGGAGATTTGACGACCATTTAAACTGGCTACTGGCTCTATAACCTGTAGATTTTTACCGTTACTCGTCTTTATACCCGATTCTACGACCATTTCTAGGGTTTCAGGGGGCAAGCCTTGGGTAATCTGTTGTAGTTGGACTTGGACTTTGATGCGGTTATGGGGCAGAAAATCCAGATTGGCTTGGGTTAGTACAAAAGAACGCTCATTGTTCGGTAACAAACGATTGATATATTTTTCTAACCGGGTTCTAATTTCCGGAGACTTTAGGGCCCAATTGAGATCGCCTTCGGTTAAAACTATTTGGATAGCTCCCTGGGCACTGCGGCGTAAAGCTTGACTAAAGCGCTGATTTCCCTTTCCTTGTAATCGTTTGAGATCAACATCAAGGCGATCGGTTTCTAGGGCGATGGTATCAATTCTCAGGTCTGCCATGGGATATACACCGCGACTAGCTACACGAATTTTATCCACCTTTCCCTGTAAAATCTGATAATTGGGGGTGTTGTCTAAACGGACGTTTAACTGTTCTACTTCTTTGACTTGGGCGCGAAGCTGTCCCGCAATGACTGTATCAATGATGATACCCGCAGAGGAAAAAAGGGTTAATAAACTTGCCGATATTGCTGTAAACCATTCCATGTTTTTACCGTTGGGATTCTTGATGAGCTTCGTAAACCCCTTGTACATTGTACCAATTTAGGAAAATCCGCGCTATTTCTAGAGCTAATTGGGGCTTCCCTTGATCGATTAGCCATTGGAGAAAAGGGGCCATGGTTTTTTCGTTTAATCTACCCCCCAAAGATAACACTCCCCATAAAATCCGATGAATCCATGTCATTTGGATCATTAATCTGACATCCCAAGTCGGATGTTTTTTATAGAAAATAACTCCCATACGTCCCCGTTGGATTTCTCGGTCGATCATATTGGGGATTTGTTTTAAATTAAAGGGAGGATGCCAGTGATAGCCCACCGCCGTTGGACATTTGATTAACTTTAACCCCAACTGTCTTAAACGTACCCCTAATTCTAAATCTTCCCAGCCGTAGAGTTGAAATTGGGTATCAAATAAACCAGCCTTTTCTAACCATTTACGGGCGATCGCCACATTCCCTGTGGCAAAATAAGCAGCGGAAAAATCCGTGACTTTATAGGGTTCTGCGGTAGGATTTTCAAAGTTACAGGTATTAATCACCGCTCCGTAGGTGAAGAGGCGATCATTCCCTAGTTGTTGTTCCCCTGTTACCAACGCATCGGCGTGGGCTTGTAAAAACTGCTCTGTGACTACCAAATCACTATCAATAAAAATAATCCAATCTCCTGTAGCTTGCTCTACTCCCAAATTTCGCGCCGCAGCCGGTCCCGCGTGGGCTTGCTGGAATACTTTTACATGGGGTAGGGCTTTATCCTCGGCTAACCATGCTAAAGTATCATCCGTGGAACCGTCATCCACGACAATCACTTCGTAGCCCTTTACCCTATCATCGGTTAAGGTTTGTTTTTCCAGAGATCTGAGACACTTTTCTAGAATAGGTTTACGGTTATAGGTGGGAATAACGACGCTAAAAAACACAGGACTTTAGGGGGATAAAGAGGGTCTTGTCTATTCTATCCTTCCTAACCCTAGAGATAACTAATTACCTCTAACAATTCCCGAATCACGTCTGCATCTTCGGCTAGGGGAAGTAAAGCCAAATAAAATTCTAGATCCTTACTAGCTTCTTCCCAGACTTCTAATTGATAATAAACTAAACCGCGATCGCGTACTTCTAAGGGATGATTAGGCAAGACTAATAAAATTAAATTGACAAATTTTAGAGCTTTTTCTAGGGACTTTTGCTTGAGGTAAAGGAACTTTAAATTAGTCAATAGCCTAACAATAATTTGTTGATTAGTCACAGGGTCAAAAAAATGAGGCTCTGGCTTAATTTGCTGCTTATAAAGCTGATTTATCCTCTCTACACAATCCTGCTCAAATAAAATTTCACCCCGATTAAAGGCATCAACAAAAATGCCAACATCCTCAAAATCAGGGCGAATCAGGAAATGTCCTGGCATACCTATACCCACCATCGGAAAATTCAGGCGTTTAGCAATCTCTAAATAGATCACAGATAGACTAATGGGAATCCCTAAACCGCGATCGATCACCTCATTTAAAAAACTATTGCGGGCATCATAATACTTTTGTTGATTTCCCTGAAAGCCTAAATGCTCAAATAGATAGTTATTAATCGTTTGAATAACCTTAAGTGGGTAGGGAGATAATGGCAACTTATTTTGTATATCCTGTGCCATAATATCGAGGAGTCCTAAATATTTATCCACCTGCAGATCAGGGTATTCATCCAAAACAAAAGATAGGGCGGCCCTCGCCAGATTAATTTCAGCATCGGGCCGTTCAACTTCTTGGGAAAATAGATAATAAACTTGCTCAAGCTTCATAATCTAAACCTGCACCGTATTTTAATCTGTCTAACCAACGATGATAAATATATTGCTGTTGTTGGGGCAATTCTGTCAAGATATTTTCTAAGGACTTGCCCACGGGGTATAAACCCGTATATAAAGCTAAGTTTAGAAAGTGCTTACTCCAGTCTAGGAGGGAATTAATTCCCAGTTGTGGTAGGAGGGGTAAGACTACTTTAGGATTTACTAGGGGTAAAGTTTTAGAAAGAGAGTCTAGTCGTAGGACATCTTGTAAAAAAGGCTTAAGTACATCATCTCCTAAACGATCCATGGTCTGAAAGACTCCACTCATTAACTGGTTTATCTGCTGAGGGTCTACTTCCCTATCCATTCTAACACTCATGGTTTTCTGAAACAACCAAGTTGCCGAAAGTCCTGGTTGATAGGGTTGAATTAAGGCTAAATCTGGGAAAGATAGGGCATCAATTTTGAGAGCTTCATCTAGGGCAAAAGTTAGGCGTTTTAGGTGTCTAAGCATAGCTCCAAAACCTCCAAAACTCACAGGGGATTGACTACCACTACTGTCGCCTACAGCGATTACCCTATCCCAGGGCATTTGTAGGGGACTTTGACGATAACTAGGAAAGAAACCAAACAAAAATCTGGCAAATTGTAGCTCGGAGATTTCGATATTTTGGTATTCGGGTAATAGTCTTAAATATTCTTCGAGAAGGAACTTGAGGCTAAAGCGATCGCGGTGGGTATCTAGGTAGGTAAAAAGATAGGTAGTACGTCCATCCCTGGCAGGAAAAGCTTCCCAGAAGTATTGACATTGATGGCTAATGGGGGTAAAGGAAACAATCAAATCCCCAGATTGATTTTGAGTATATCCTTGGGCGCAACTACCTACTACTAAGCAAACGCCTTCGGGCTTTTCTCCCTGTCTTGCTTGTTTGACTAGGCTGGAAAAATGACCCATAGCATCAATAAGTAGGCGGGTTTTAATGGTGGTATTTGCCGAGCCTTGAATACAAACCCCATCCGGGTGAATAGTTGCCGAGCCAAAGGAAGTATATTCTAATAAAGTTCCCCCCGCTTCTAAAAACTTATTTTTGAGAGTTTCTAGCAAAAAAATGGGATCAATGCCAATATTAAGAACATCCTTAACCCAGAGTTCATAACCTTGATGGAAGCTAATTCTGGCGGGATTATACTCCGTCGCGATCGCCTGATCTAACTCAGTCTCTGATAATAGCTCTAAATCTAAAAAAACCTGTAACTCTGGGCGGGAAATATTCCATTCCTGCTCCCTGCCTTTGAGTTTACCCCGTTCTAAAAGAATAACTTTATGTCCTTGTTTTTGCAAGGCTACAGCGATGAAAATCCCTAGGGTTCCCCCACAAATAGCCACATCCGCATCTAACTCTCCTAAATTGGTTTTATCTATGACAACCAACGGCTCCATTGTCGGAGTTTCCTGACGTAGGGTGCTCCAAAGACGATCAACCGTTTCTAGGGCGGAACTCTGAGCGGGGTTTAGGGTCTTCTCGATAGGTGACATTTTGCTGCTATTGCTTTGTTAAACACTTCTATACTAAAAGAGATAATCTCCTTAAAGCTACTACTCTTACCCCGTCATCCAAAAGAATGCGCCCTATCGGACTCCACCCCCAGCCAAAAAGTAAACCCAAACCCCGACCGATACGTTTCCAAAGAGTCAATGCTCTCAAGGACAAACAAAAACTCGTAGAGCGCGAAGTTGGGCAGAAGTTACAACCATTTCTGATCATGTTCCTAATTAGTCTAGCGTTATTAGGGGGAGTGGGTTCGCGCTTGGCTTATTTGCAATTATATCAAGGTGCTCAAAACCGCGATCGCGCCGAAAATAATCGTATTCGCATTCTTCCCAAGCAACCAATTCGAGGAAATCTTTTTGATCGCCATGGCAAAGTTTTAGCTACGGCTCGCCTTACCCATGCTGTCTATCTTTGGCCCAGGGCTAAGGAGATTACCCCTAACTGGGACGAAAATCTAACTCGTTTGGCGCAAATGCTCGGTATTCCTAAAGCGGAAATAGTTCAAAAAATTGAACAAGATAATAGCAATGGTTCAACCCTCGTCAGAATTGCCCGGGGGCTGACTCCGTCGCAAATTACCGCCTTAGAAGAATATCGGGATCAACTCAATGGTATTGAAGTCGATATTGAAACCCTGCGCCACTATCCCCAAGGGGGAATTGGTTCAAATGTTCTAGGTTATACGGGAGAACCTACCCCCGAGGAGTTTAAGGAATTACAATCCCAGGGTTATCGTCTAGGGGATATCATCGGCAAAATGGGTGTAGAAAAAGCCTATGAATCCAAATTGAGGGGAGAATGGGGGGGGATTCAGCTAGAAGTCAATGGTTCAGGAAAAGTGATGCAAATCCTCGGACAAAAAGAAGCCAAGCCTGGGAAAGATGTCACCCTATCTATAGATTTAGCTTTACAAAAAACGGCTTCCGAGGCCTTGGGCGATCGCAAAGGGGCTGTTGTTGCCTTAGATCCTAGAAATGGGGAAGTTTTAGCCATGGTTAGCTATCCTAGTTTTGATCCCAATGTTTTCTCCGGTCCCATTACCAGTGAAACTTGGAAAAAACTACAAGCAGCAGGTAATCCCTTTATCAATCGCTCTTTACGGGGTTTTCCTCCCGCTTCTACCTTTAAAGTCGTTACTGCGACTGCGGGGCTAGAATCTGGTAAATATCCTCCTAACACTATCCTCAATACCTTTGCCTATCTGCGCGTTGGTGGTACAGCTTTTGGGGAATGGAATCGAGCGGGCTTTGGTCCCTTGGGCTATATACGCGCCATGGCTATGAGTAGTAATACCTTTCATGGGCAAATCGGGCGGGGTGTGGGGGGACCGGCTTTAATTAAATGGGCAAGACGTTATGGGTTTGGTGAAAAAACAGGTATTGAATTAGACGATGAAACGGCGGGATTAATTGCCGACGATGCTTGGAAAAGAGAGCAATTTAACTGGCAATGGACCGAAGGAGATACAGTCAATATGTCCATTGGCCAAGGATTTACCCTAGCGACACCCCTACAACTGGCGGTAATGTTTTCCGCAGTAGCTAATAATGGTTATCGGGTTAAACCCCATCTGCTCAAAAATGATGGTGAAGCGAGTAAGTGGCGTAAACCCATTAATATTAAACCCGAGACGATGAAGATGCTCCATCAAGCACTGAGATCTGTGGTAGCAGAAGGGACGGGGAAAGCTCTAAATATGCCCCATCTACCTGCCGTTGCGGGCAAGAGTGGCACCGCCGAAGCTCCCCCTGGAAAGTCCCATACTTGGTTTGGAGGTTATGCACCTGCGGATAAACCGGAAATTGTGGTGGTGGCTTTTGTGGAACATTCTGGAGGGGGTGGTGGCTCAGTGGCAGCGCCGATAGTACGTCAAGTGATGGAGACTTATTTTAATGTTAAACCCAAGGACGACAAAGCCAAGGAACCACCGAAGCATCACTAATGAATGATATCCGGCGGCAAAGAAACGGGTGTGGTGCGTCTACCAGTTTCGCCATCCACCCTGAATAGCGGTTTCCCCATTGTTCCCTGTGCGGCGACGATTTAGCAAGTCTAAATAATTTTGGGAACTAGACCAACGATCTATTTCTTTGGCTCGCATAACGGGTACAGGATGGCTCAGTTGTTGGGTTTGAGCCGCTTTTAACATTTCTCCCATCTCTGTTTCTCCCATGGCTTCATAGTCCCGCGCTTGTCTGACAAAGGCTTCCAGATTCAGTCTCGGGGCAATTGTCGGGGAACCGCCAGCTAACTTCATTAAAACCGACATCACAACTTGGGGATCTTGACTGGCTAGGAGGGCAGCGCGATCGCAACTAAATTCGGCACAGCGCAACCATTCTAACATTTGATTTTGCAAAGACTGGGCTAAAACTGTCCCCCAACTGGGCAAAAGACCAGCCGATAGCACCATAATATTAACTAAGGTCAAATAAACTCCGTGCTCACATTTGAGATGGCCTAATTCGTGGGCCATTACCGCCTGAATTTCTGGAGGGGTAAGCATTTCCACCAAGGAAGTATGCAGCACCATAAAGGGCTTTTTCCCACGCATGGCGAAGGTGTACGCGTTGGGGGTAGGGTTTTGTTGTAGGTATAGCTGTGGAGGCTCTAAATCTAGAATCTGACAGGCTTCTAGTAATAGTTGATGTAAGTCTGGTAATTGCTGTTCGTTAATTTGGACACTAGCACCGATATTATTTAAGTAGAAAAACTCCTCAGCCACCGAACCTAGTAGACTTCTTACGGTTAAATCTAAGCCGGGTAATTGCTTCAGCGTATTTGTTGCCTGTAGATCCAGAGGATGGCGGAAGTCGTCGGCTTTAAGACCTAAAAGTAGTTGTTTGTCAATGCCCATAGTATTAATTTTTATGAATTAAGCCAATCTTTAACCCGTTGTAAGCTTTTCCAGTTGGGCTTGCGGGTGAATCCATCCTGGATATTTTCCTCAACATCCCGACGAATTTCGCTATCTAAACCCACAACCTGCTGGATGACTTCGATATGTTCCCTTACGCCCTTTCCTCCCGAATCTAGCAAGGCCAAAACCAAATTAATCCGCGCTTGGGGGGAGAGTTTGTCGAATTTTACTCCCTTTTGGGCGGCTTTTAGGGCTAGTTTTGGTTGATCACTGAGGAGGTATAACCAAGATAAACAAGTCCAGGCGGTGGGATTTTTGGGCGCGCGATCGCAGATGTCTTTGAAATAGGGAATCAGGGTTGATATTTCTTCCCCGGCTTTATAGCGCTCGATTCCTTGTTCAAAGAGTGTTTCGGCTGTTTCGGTCATAGATTGCAAAGGGGGTAGGTTTAGACTAGACTCCAAAGGATTTACCGCAGCCACAGGTTTGAGAGGCGTTGGGGTTGGTAAATTGGAAGCCGCCGCCGATCATGGCGTTGCTGTAGTCTAACATGAGCCCGTAGAGGTAAAGTAAGCTTTTTTTGTCACTGATAATCTTAAAGCCGTTATAGTCAAAGACTTCATCATGCTCACCGACGTTGACGACTTCTTCAAAGTCCATGGTATAGGACATCCCCGAACAACCGCCTTGGCGTACTCCGACGCGCAAACAAAGATCCTTTCCTTGTTGATCTCTGAGCATCATAACGTGCTTAAGGGCGGATTCAGAGAGTAAAATGCCTTTGGTTTGGGTTTCGGTTGCTTGTGTCATTGCTTAAAAAGTCACTCCCAGAAAGTATTCCTCCTTCCATTATAGCAATCCTATTGGCTTTGTAAGCACGATTTGTCGGTATGGCGCGGATTTGGTATTACTTCATAATCACTATCTCACATCTAATCCGCGTTCGTAGCGTAGTCTATGAAGCAAGTTTCCATAAATCCTCTGAGGTGATTGCTTTTGCCCATTAAGATGAAAAGCAACTAATTCATTTTGCTCAATATCAGACTCAATAATCGCATCAATTGCCTCCAGACTGTGGGTAGTTAAAAAAAGTTGAATTTCTCTTTTCCGACAAGATTTTACTAGCCAAGAAAAAACTTTTTGGAGAGCAGATACATGGATAGATGTTTCAATTCCTGCACCCGTATCCATAACTTTCACTGTTTGTACGGAGGAGCCCGCCTCTAATACTACCTCGATCTTACCCCCTCACAGATGTAGGTTTTTTACTTGCCTGTGTGGACAAGACAAGGGGGTAAAGTAGACAAGGGAGGAATACCGAACCTTTTTTAGTAATGAATCCGCCGATTAGCCGCCAGAGCCAATAGAGGCTTAGTTGCTTCTTCCGCGATCGCCCCTAAATCAACGGGATGACAACTTAGCTCTAAACCCTCTGAATCATTCCGATAGATTAACAGTAGGGTTTCTATAATTTGTAAGGTAGTTTGATGACTGCGAATCATGGTTAAAAAAACCTGCTTCTGCTCCGCTTGACAGCCTTTTTCAGAATAATGTGAGGTGCACTTCTTCCTGCCTCCTGCCTCAAAGCGACAATCTCTGTACCTCACTAATATGAGAAGTGCTATATTTCATCCATCCGCTAAAATAGAGGGTAGTGGGTACTCAATTTAAAGGAAACAAAACCATGCAGATACTGGGTTTAATAATATTAGGTGGATATCTTTGGGGCGTTTGGAAATTTTGGCAAGGTTATCAGTATACCAATTTTAGCCCTGGTCTTCCCAATCGGTTACTACTGTCCTTGGGTTGGCCAGCTTTACTCGCCATTAACGCCTCCTATCGGAAAAACTTTCAAAAAGCCCTCAAAGGAAGATACTAAACGTGGATAGTTTTATGGAAATGGCCATAACCATGGCCCGCCAAGGGCTGAGGGAAGGAGGGATTCCCATCGGCTCAGTCTTGGTTCGGGATGGACAAATTTTAGGTCAAGGGTACAACAAACGAGTTCAAGAGGCGGACCCTGTTACCCATGCGGAAATCGACTGTTTACGCAACGCTGGACGTATTGGTAGTTATCGTGACACCGTACTCTATTCTACCCTAATGCCCTGCTATCTTTGCGCGGGGGCTGTAGTACAATTTGGCATCAAAAAAGTAATTGCGGGGGAATCCCAAACCTTTGCGGGGGCGCGGGAATTTATGGAATCCCACGGGGTGGAGGTAATTGATTTAGAGTTAGAGGATTGTGTTAAGTTAATGCAGGACTTTATTGAAAAAAATTCCGCACTGTGGTACGAAGATATCGGCAAATAGTCCAGCTATTACTCATCCTGAGTTTTATCCTTAACCCCTCGCATAATACGAGATAGCTCGCTTTTTTCATCAACGGTAATGCGTGAAGGCGAGCCGCTAATAATGCGTTCATAATTACGGAAAGAATCCTTAATATCAGGTCCATCTTGAGAGATACTATACTCTCTAATCCCCTTGTCGTGCCAAGATCCTCGCATTTTAAAAACATTAATTGCCCTAGACATTTCCCCGCGAATTTCCACATATTGCAGCATAAGAATCGTATCAGTAATAGTGGAAATATGGGACTCGGTAATCGAATGAGCGCCCATAAACTGGTCGGTTGTATTCGTAAAGAAACCTGTAATTTCTTCCTGTTTGGCGTAGCCCGTTACGCCGATGACGAACTGACGAAAAGCATTATTCGTAACACCCCGCGCCAGAGCCGATAAAGAGTCAATGGCAATACGGGCGGGTTTAAAGTCCGAAATTTCCGATTTAATAATTTGTAAATGATCCTCAAGTCCAGCGGATTCTGGATAGGTACACAAAAGCTTGAGTAAACCCTTGCGCTCCATTTCTTCAAAATCTATACCCCAGGAAGAGGCATTGCGGGACAATTGCGCCCTAGATTCCTCGTAGGCGAATAAAATAGCCCTTTCTGAACGCCGACAGCCTTCTTCTAAAAATTTACTCACCAGCAGGGTTTTACCCGTCCCTGTCGCTCCTGTAGCTAGAATAATCGAATCTTTAAAGAAACCACCTCCGCACATTTCGTCTAGGGTTTTTACCCCCGAGGAAATCCGCGCATTAGAAGAACGTTGAGTCAGTCGCATGGCACCTAGGGGGAAGATATTAATACCATCATTGGTTATCGTAAAGGGATATTCCCCTTTCATGTGAGTTGTACCCCTCAATTTCAGAATTTCGGCGGTACGGCGACGGCGTTCTCCTTCTAACACATTCCGCAAAATAACGACGTTATCAGAAACAAATTCTTCCACCCCAAACCGGGCTACTGCTCCGTATTCTTCCAGCCTTTCTGTAGTCATAATCGAAGTGACACCCAAAAGCTTGAGTCGGGCGACAAGGCGAAAAATCTCCCGTCTAACCACCGATACCGCCTCATACTGCTGAAAAACTGCGGTAACAGAGTCGACGGATACCAGTTTGGCTTTGTATTTGGTGACGGCGTATTGAATCCGCTCAATTAGGGCTGAAAGATCAAAACTACCTACTACTTCTTGCCCATCGGGATCTGGGGAAGCATCCAAAATATAGAGTTTTCCCTGTTCAATCAAGGCTTGTAAATCCCAGCCAAAACTGTAGGCATTTTGGATAATGTCGATGGGGGACTCTTCAAAGGTGATAAAAAGACCAGGGTAGTCGAAGTATTTAATGCCATGATAAAGGAACTGAATAGCCAGTAGGGTTTTTCCCGTTCCAGATGTACCACTAGCAAGGGTAGTCCGACCGATGGGCAAACCACCATGGGTAATTTCATCAAATCCCTCGATCATAGTCCGAATTTTGCGGACTCCTTGGGAAGAACCAGAAAATTGGTTTTGTCCTTGGGGGTTCTGTTGTGTCATCGTTTAGATTTTTAAGACCGTTTTCTAGATTTTTTAAGCTGGTTTGTGTTAAAGTCAATCCTCTATGATAGCTTTTTCCCTAGCCCTCTGCCTCTCGCTCGCGGATTTCTTCATAGAGTAAATCTAAGCCAATCAGGACTTTTTCCCGATCCGACAAGTCGCCAATAATTTTACGCACAGGGGGAGGTAGAACTTTGGCTAGGGTAGGAGTGGCTAAGATTTTATCTTCCTCAGCCAGTTGGGGATTTTTGAGGACATCAATCACTTTTAGGGCATAAACCCCTTGAAATTCCTGCTCTAGAATATCCTTGAGCGTTTTTAAGGCCCTGACGGAGTTGGGGGTATTGCCCGCCACATAGAGCTTGAGAACGTAGGTTTTTTTGAGTATACTCATGGGTCTAAATTAATTTTTGTAAAGAAAGGTCAAGTTTGGTTGAGTTAGGATAATTAATCTAAATTAAAGGGTATGTCCTCTCTAGGAATAGAGCGCCGATACATTTCCCCCAAATGGGCGAGGATATCAATAAGAGCCAAACGGTAATCGAGTAAAATCTCTTCACTGCGTCCTTCTAACTTTAATCGTTGGGAAAACTCATCCATGAGGATCATGTGAATTTCTAAAATTTGAGAAACTGACATATCAGCAAAAAAATTGCGATTTACAAATTGATCAATTTGTTGATTAACTGACTCGTCTTGAGAAAAATAATTCAGGATAATTTCTCGATATTCTAGGGTCAGTTGCTCTAAAAATTCTCTTTTTTCATCGGCAAGGAGATTGCGATAAAAATGTTGCGGATTTCTTTTGTAGTATACTCCTAGATACCCTAGTCTCTCCTTGAGCTTCTGGGCCAGTCGGTGCTGTTGTTGTAAGAGAAAGCTCTCTTGATCAGCTTCCGTATTTATTTTAGTTGCAGTTTTTAGCTGTTCTGCTAGGCCACAATTAGGTCTAAGATGCAGGAACTGAGTGATAGCTTGGTCAATTAAGACGTTAATTTCTGATATTCTGGTTGGAGTAATGCGAATTTCTGCGTTGTGATAGAGAAGGGTAGGAAGTTCAGATGCAATCACTGCTTCTGCCTGGGAATCAATAACGACAACGGGTAGGATAATTCCCTCTTCATAGAGTTGATTAAACAGTGGTAGTAAAGAAGCATGATTGAGAACTACTAAACAATCAATTTTCTCTGTGTACTCTTGAATACAGCGCATTAACTCATCGGCGGATTCAATCAAGTTTAAACTATAGCGCTCCCCACTCAGTAAGGTGATCAGAGACTGAGCTATTGTCGCTTCGGGTATGAATGAGTAAATCGTTAGTCGAATGTGCTGCAAGGGAATTATGGTCAAATAAAGATGGATGGCAGTTCTTGATACAAGAAGAGAGAGGTTGGATACAAAACATCCTACCATCTTCTAGGGGGACAGAGCGGGTTTTGATGGGATTATAGGGCAGCCTAGGGGACAAGACTGGCCTTGGGTAATGGGTTTAGTGACCTATCTAACACCTGCCTCCTGCCTCCTGCCTCCTGCCCCCTGCCTCAAAGCGATAACCTCTGTACCTCACCATTATGAGAAGTGCCATATATGACTTTTTGGTAATTGATCGTAATTAATTTTAATTGAAACAGCCTTCTTTTTTTCCTCTGGCAGTCATAAAATAAAACAAGGAAGCCTGGCTTGACAGTCAATCGTTAATTGTGTACAGGAAAGAGTTTTCCCTAGTGGTCCTGATTCGTGGGTGTTAGTGTTGAATTTATACATGTCTACTGCTGTACTCACTCTAGAACATTTTAGCCAACCAACGGCGGTTTGTGTCGCTACTGCTTCGGTAGAGAGTTTATTGGCTTTGGCTCAGTCGAATCTGGTGGAAACCGTTGTTTTGGTTGATCAACAGGGGTATCCCTTGGGTACGATTTCCTGGCGACAGTTACTGCAATATGTCGTTGAATGTTGGCAAAAATCGCCATTTATAAGGACAATAGAACCTTTAATCGACCTTAAATCCCTGATGCTTCCCATGAAGGTCTTAAGTGCCCAAATGACCATTAATGAGTTTAGAGATTGGCGGCATAATCACCCGGATTCCCAAGGCTTTTATCAGTACGGATTAGTCGATAAAAAAAATAAATTTATAGGATTACTCAATTGTGAGCGACTCTGGGAATTGGGCTATAGTTCTGGGTTCCCTAAAAGTGAACTCCTTTTTCAAGAATTTTTGCAACAATTCCCCCTACCTTTGATGATGGGGAGTCGATCACGACCGATTATCCAGCAAAATAAGCCTTGGCAAGAACAAATAGGCGGCTCTTTTGCCGTTTTTTCGGAGCCAATATACCAATATTGCCCAGTCAGTCAAGCTCTAGAAAATCATTTCCCAAGCAATCACCAAGGGATTCGTTCCCATCGTCCGACTCATCTGGATCGGGTTTGGGAGTTTATCACAATTCCGCTCTCCTTTTTAGCTGAGTCTGAACCAACTTGGCTAGTGATGGCGTGGGATGTCACCGAACAAGCGCAGTATTCCCAAGCCTTAGCGGGCAAAAATGCCGATTTAACCCATCTCAATCGTCTCAAGGATCAATTTCTTGACTGCATTAGCCATGAATTGAAATCTCCCCTAACCTCTGTGATTGGCCTATCGACTTTGCTCAAAAAGGAGAAAATCGGTAAACTCAATGAACGTCAAAGTCGTTACGCTGAAATGATTTATCAAAGTGGACATCAACTGATGACTCTGCTCAATGATTTATTAGATTTAACTCGCCTAGAGACAGGAAAACTAAAACTAACCCCGACTTGGCTGGATGTTCGCCAAGTTTGCCAAAGAGCTTATCAAACTATTTTCGCTAAGTACCAAACCAAGGGCGATCGCCTGATCCCTTTTACTCTCAGCATTGCACCCCATCTAGAACGAGTCCTAGCCGATGAAATGCGACTACAGCAAATGCTAGTGTATCTGCTAGACAACGCCATAAAATTCAGTCAAGATGGCGAAGCTGTGGGCATAAAAGTCGATTTTTTGGGAGATTGGCTGGCTTTCACCGTTTGGGACAAAGGTAGCGGTATTCCCGAAGAATGTCAATCGCTGATCTTTGAAAAGTTCCGACAGCCAGAAAGTCCCTTAACCCCTCACCTAGAGGGAATCGGATTAGTCTTAACCCAAAATCTTGCTAAAGCCCACGGAGGAGATATTTCTTTTATTTCCCAAGTCGGTGAGGGGAGTCAATTTACAATTCTACTACCATCTTCACCTGTCACTACCCCAGATACACAAACCGGTAGTTTGATCCTAATTGTGGAAACGATTCCCCAAATTATCCATGATCTGTCTGAACAGTTAACCCTCCTAGGCTATCCTGTGGTAGTTGCTCGTACAGGAACAGAAGCCTTAGAAAAAGCTCGACAACTACATCCTAGGCGTATTTTCTTGAATCCGCTTTTACCCCTGCTATCGGGATGGGATGTCTTAAACCTACTCAAATCCGATGCTGAGACTGCTTCTATACCCATAGTTATTATCAACCATCAGGAAAATCCCTTTCCCCAGGGGTTCGATCGCGCCGCGGGTTTTTTAAGCTTACCCCTAGAATTGGAAAAGCTCAAGGATCTACTACCAGAGTCTCCACCCCTAAAAGCTCAAAATCTGACTAAACTAACGATTTTACAGCTTTATCTACCGAATCATCGGGAGGAAAATACTTCCCTTAATCTCCTGCTAGGAGCGCAACTATCTAATCTCAATGGTCGTCTGCTATCGGCTTCTAGTCTGGAGCAGGGAGAAATGATTGCTAGTGTTTGGGATGTGGACGTAGTTATTTTAGATGGCAACCTAGAACCGGATTCTGGAGAATATCTACAGCATTTAAGCCATTGTCAACATCTAGCCAATCTTCCCCTAGTTACCCTAGGACAAAATCTGACTGAATCTGCTAATAAAATCAGTAATTTAGCAATTTTCCCCTGTTTATTGCCTCCTGGGGAGAATAATGTGGAGCAATTAATTCAGGTTATCGAAATTGCTGCTCAAAGTCATAGATAATTGGGTAGAATTTTAAAAAGTCTACTTTCTACTCCTATGCCTAAGCCTAAAGCCAAGTCAGCCCGCAAAAGTCGCCAACCTAAACCTATTAATCAAAATAGTTCTGTAGCTACCTTGGCTATGTCTTCCTTGCATATTACCCTAGAAGCTCTAGAGACGGAACATCAGCGTTTAATTACCCAAATTAAAAGAAAGCGAACAGAGTTAAATAATTTCGTGGAACAGTTGCGCTCTCTAGCTACGCAAATCTTTAGCAAAACCGATGCTGTAGTCAAGAAAATGATCGCCCTTGATCAAGAGATACATCAACTTTTTGATGAGATTTTAGCTGATAAAAAACTAGGTAAAAAAAGTAGACATAAAATTGAAACTATTTACGAAAATCTACAAATGATGGGAATTATTCGTCCCCAAAATTCCCCCGATGACTACGATGAAGAAAATGAAGAATTAGATGAGCTTTTTGAGGAAACAGAAACAGATTCCGATGCTCCTCCAGAACATAAATCTGAGCAACCTAAGCATATTCGACAAACTTTTTTAAGACTTGCAGAAATTTTTCACCCGGACAAGGTTGCCGATGAAGAAAGCCAACAGCGTCACACAGAGATCATGCAAGAAATTAACCGCGCTTACCATGAAAATGATCTAGCTCGCTTGTTAGAAATTGAAAAACAACATCTATCAGGGGGGGATATAGCAAGTGACAATCAGGACGATTTAACCAGGCGTTGTCAACTATTAGAGCAGCAAAACCAAGTCCTCAAAAGTCAGTACGAGAACCTAAAACGGGAATTAACCATGTTCAAAAGAACCCCTGAAGGTTCAATGGTTTCGGATTATCGTAAAGCAATAAAAGAAGATATCGATCCCATTGCCATGATGGTTAAAGAAGCCCAGAGAGAGGCAAAAATGATCGAAGGTGTCCGAGACTTTGTCAGGGATTTTAAAAACAAAAAAATCACGCTACAACATTTTTTAAAAGGTCCTGATTGCCTAGGAGGTACCAGGGAAGAAATGTTAGAGGATTTATTTGAGGAAATGTTTGGTGTTTCTGTGCAGGTGAGCCGATTTTAAGTAATTTTGTGTTCGCTAACGTGGGTAGCACTAACCCATTCTCCCTTGTCGTTATAACTGCGAATCAAGCGCTGTCTCTCCTTGGGGGAAACTAACCAACCTACTTCGACAAAAAAAGACTGTCTCAGTTTAACCTGTAAAGGCGTATTACTAGATCCACCATCGGGCAATAGTAATATCTGTCTGTTTTTGAAGTGTAGTTTAGTCCCATCAATACGAGCAGTGGAGGTAATTTTTTGCTCTCCAAAGGATAGAGTTTGTTCTAGATAGGAGTCAGAAACTTTTTTAATCTGTAAATGGGTAGTATAGGTTTCCGGGGGTGTCCAATCGGGGTATGCAGTACAGGCGGACCCAACCCATTCCCCTAAAAGTTGCTCCGGGGTTAATGTTGGCCGCTCCTCGGCGTTGGTTTCGCTGCGAAATTCCCGAATTAGAATCAGACGGGTAAAATTTCCCTCCCCATCAAACAATTGCACAAAACGTAACCGACGATTTTCAGCCACAAAGCCATACTCAGCACCAAATTGGCTAAAGGGTGCTAGTTGTAGAGAGCCCTTAGAAAAAGCCCCTGTATCAAAAAAGATGATTTGTTTACCTAAGGAACGATGCTCCTGGGAATAATCGCTAATCGGCGGTTGGTTATAGTCATCGGAGCCATAACGCCGCAATCTGAAATTAACTAATTGATTATTGTCCAATCCCTCCAAAGAAAGAAGAGAAGATGTAGAGCCAAGCAATTCTCCCTCCGGGGAAATTTCCGTAAAGGAACCCCGCCATTGGCCAAGATTTTTTAAAAAGTTTTCCCAGTTAGATCCGATCATAGTTAAATTTTATCCCAAATCTGGGGTAATTTTTCTCCCCATTCCCAAGGCGGCTATCCATCCCGTTGTCCAGGCGCTTTGGAAATTAAATCCCCCGGTTACTCCATCTATATCCAACACTTCTCCCGCAAAATATAATCCTTGACAAATTTTACTTTCCATGCTCTTAAAATCAACTTCCTTAAGACTGACTCCCCCGCAGGTAACAAATTCTTCCTTGAAAACTCCCTTACCTTGAATTTGATAAATACCTTGGGTTAATTGGGAAATTAGTTGATTTAGGTGGTTTTTTGAGAGTGCTGCCCAGGGGGTTTCTGCACTAATACCTAGATACAATACTATCTGTTGCCAAAAACGTTTAGGTAGATTAAGGGGTGAATGACTGACTATTTTCCGTTTGGCAAAGTTGATTTTAACGGTTAAAAATAATTCCTTTAAAGTTGTGGGCGTGTAGTCGGGAACCCAATTAATGCTCAGGGGATATTTATATTTATTTTCTGATAAAATTCTCGCAGACCAAGCCGATAATTTTAAAACCGCAGGTCCACTGATTCCCCAATGGGTAATTAATAAAGGTCCTGTTTGTTCTAGGTTAGTTTTTGGTAATTTAATCTGTACTGATTCCATACTAACTCCCGCTAACCCTTCTAGCCGTGGATCTTTGATTTGTAAGGTAAAGAGGGAGGGAACCGGTAACTCGATGGTGTGGCCCAAGGCTTGGGCAAATCCATAACCCGATGGCTGGCTTCCTGTGGCGATTAATAGGCGATCGCTTTGGTAAATTTCCCCGGTTTTTAAAGTCACTTGGAATCCCGATAAAACACTTTTAACCGGTGTACCTGTAAGGATTTTTACCCCGGCATTTTTAGCGGCTAGAAACAAACAATTAACAATGGTTTCTGAACTATCAGTAATGGGAAACATCCGCCCATCGGCTTCGGTTTTTAGTTCAACTCCAAAGCTGCGAAACCAAGCTACAGTATCCTGGGGTTGAAAACGAGTAAAAGCACCCCTTAGGGCTTGGCCGCCGCGAGGGTAATTTTGTACCAATTGGGAAGGTTCAAAACAGTGATGGGTAACATTACACCTTCCCCCTCCAGAAATACGCACCTTAGCTAAGGGGTTTCCTGCTTCAATTAAAATAACTTCCGTTGCCGGGTAGTTAAGAGCGCAGTTAATAGCGGCAAAAAAACCCGCCGCTCCTCCCCCAATGACGATAACTTTCATAGAAAAATACCTAGGGTAAATATAGCAGTTCCCGATTGAGTGAGGTACAAAGATCGTCGTTTGAGGCAGGAGGCAGGTGTTAGATAGACTTCAGTAGCTTAGGAAACGCTATATTAAATCAAAGCCCTAGGACAAAAAGTGGTAAGGATTTTCTAAAAGCCGACGCGAGCAAGGGCCGAGATTTTAGACAACTTATCGGTGGTTAATCCGTCCAAGTCTTCTACCTGTAACCATCCTTCCTGGACTAACTGAGCGAAGACAAAAATCAGCACACCATCTCGGTAGTCATATTTTCCATCAATTTGATGTCTCTTGGCACTCAAAAAGTCATGTAAACGCCATAGGTCGCCAATTTCCGCAATTTCAGTAGTTTTTTGGCGAATGATGTCCATTAAACTCGTTATCTCGCAGTCGTAGGCTTTTTTAAAAGCCTTATCTGCTACTATTTTCTCAGTTTCAGACCAAATTGTTTCGCTCACGTTTTTTCTTAAGTTGCTGTAGTTTGTTAAAGTAGGGCTATGCCGATGATAGGTTTTTCTAATCAGCCTCCTATATCTTAAAAAAAAAAGAGTTCCCTTGGCAAGGAGACTCTCTCAAAAAAGATTAATTTTTGTGCTAACGGGCTAGGTTGAGCAATTCCTTGGGAGAAGCCAATAGATCAATTGCCACGAAGAAAACTTGATTTTCAGGATTTAGCAGGAATCGCCAAGCGATATTCATCCCCACATTACCGCCAAACCAAGGGGTTTGCACTTTACCCGTGACTTTGATTTGAGTGTAGCCACCATCTGCGGGTTCAGTAACGCCCCGTTCAGGGATTAATTTTAAATTTTGGCATTCTTCGCGGAAAAATCGGAGAACTGCCTCTTTGCCGACAATAGGACGCTGAAAAGGCGGTTGTAGTGCGCCATCAGGGGCAAATAACTGAATTAATGCCTCAAAATCGTTAGCGTTGAGGTTATCCATGTAGCTGAGGATGGTAGGATTTGTTACCCCTTCAATGGCAACGCTGGTACGCTCAGACAAGTCTTTAGGAATGGCAATGGGTTCAGATACACGAGCATCGCTACCTAGTTTATTGGGATCAAAACCCATATCTACTACAGAATTGCGTAAAACCGTAATTTGTTGGCCAGATTCTAGTTGTTTAATAGATTCTAGAACTGCTTTGGCGTTAGCAGAAAGCTGATATCCTTGGGGAATAGGGGCAACAGAGCCATTTTCCATCCATTCTCCCAGTTGATACCAAAAACCTAGCTTGATATTAGCAGACCAGGAGGCATAGGCGCGACTGATGGGGGTATCGGCTCGGGTGGCTAGATCACACATAGCCTTACTTTGCTCAATAGGGGATAGGGCGCGAAGTTCCTTGAGAGTATTTTCTGCAAAAACCATACTAGCCGCCCCAGGTGCTGCGACGGTAATGGTTTTTCCCATTTCTAGGTAGGCAAACCAGATTAAAGCTAACTGATCCTCCGCGCTTAACTGAACAAAGCGAGCGATTGTTGCAGGTACTCCATCGGCGGTTACAGTATTCGGAAAAATGTTGCGTGCGGAATCTATCGTAAACGGCATAAGTCAACCTCAACTAGATTAGTGTCGATCCTATCACAAGGGTGATCTCTTTTTAACTAGAAGCACTGGTATAGAATCTGAGGGCGTACCTCCAGAAGAAACTAGCTATGGTAAAGAGCAAAACGGCTAAAATACCTGCCCCGATAATCCAAGGTATAGGACTTCGCCCCAGTAAAGTTTCCGCGGGAACTGTAGTTAGGAAAGTCACGGGAACAATAAAGGTAAAGAAAAAGCGATAAACATTAGGAAAAGCTGCTATTGGATAACGCCCTGCTTCTAATAAACCTCTTAAAACCTCTGTAATATTATATATTTTAACAAACCAAATGCTAGTAGCTCCTAACATAAACCAAAGACTATATAGGATAATAATTCCGAAAGTTATTGGTACTAAACTGAGCAGATAGTTAAGGGGATTTAGATGTAGTAATATCCCCCCATAAATAATGGTTGCTAGACCAAAAAATAAGTCGGGAATCCCCCAAGGGGAAAGAGCACGAGTTGATAGCCAAAACTGACTACTAATGGGTTTTAGGAGGACAAAATCTAAGGTTCCCTGCTCAACCTGCTGGACAATGCGATTCAAATTCGGCACTAAAAATGTTCCTGAAACTCCTTGCAATAGAGTAAAAATACCTAGGACAAGTAGGGCTTGTTGCCAACTCCAACCGGCAAACTCATAACCTGTACGATAGAAAAGGAAAAGACTAAATAAACTACCTCCCAAGTTGGCTAGGCTGCTCAGAGTCGCAATTAGGAAATTAAGACGATATTCTAATTCTGCGGCGATCGCGGTTGACCAAAATAATGTTAAAATTCGCCAATATCTTCCCATAAATGCCGTCAAGAACGTTTCTAGCTCCAGTTTAGCAGTCAAGATGACCAGATTAGGTTTAGTAATTGGTAATTCTCGCCTCCATTGGGGATATTTTCAGGGGGGAGTCTTGAGCCAGCGTTGGGATACTCCCCATTTATGCCATGATTTATCGGCATTACCCCCAGATTTAAGGGCTTATTTAAGCGCTCTCTCTCTTTATGGGGCTTCCGTTGTACCGAGTCAAACCGCTTTAATTGATAAGTTAACTACAGTCGCCTGGCTTACCCTAGAGTCTATCCCCCTAAAAAATTTATACCCTACCCTGGGAATAGATCGAGCCCTAGGATTGTTGGGTGCAGGGGCTAAGTATGGGTTTCCTTGTCTGGTGATTGATGGGGGTACGGCTTTGACTTTTACAGGGGTTGATAGGGGACGCTCTTTGGTAGGAGGAGCAATTCT
Source organism: Microcystaceae cyanobacterium (assembly GCA_040398185.1). Lineage (GTDB taxonomy): Bacteria > Cyanobacteriota > Cyanobacteriia > Cyanobacteriales > Microcystaceae > JBBAUO01. Next base: position 87,889 of record JBBAUO010000009.1, read on the forward strand.
ACCCGGTTTAAGACTACAACTCCTGAGTCTCTCCCAACAAACCGCCACTCTACCGGAGATTACGTTACCCCCCATTTTACCTCCCCGTTGGGCTAAAACTACCGATGAGGCGATTTCTGGGGGCATTCTCTATACGGTTTTGTCCGGAATTTTTGATTTTATCTGGGACTGGTGGCGACGGTTTCCCGATAGTCCGGTGATTTTAACTGGGGGAGATGGGACGGTATTATCGGGCTTTTTGAAAAACCAATACCCTGAGCTTGGGGAAAGGATACACCTAGATTTAGATTTGGTGTTAGTGGGGATGGGGATTTGTTCGTTTTAAAAGCTACTATCTTCGGGATGGGAAGGACTAGAAGTAACCAATGCTGAGGGTTCTTGGGTTTCCCCAAAGCGTTCGTCCAAGGCTTTGATTTTGAGATCCGGAGCAAAACCTTTTTGAATTTCCTCTACTTTTAATAAGATCAAATATTCATAAAATGCTTGCAGGGTACACCAGGCAAATCCTGCTTTTCCATCCCAAATCCCCCCCAGAATAAAATACATGTATACCCAACGGATGAGGGGACGAAAAGGTAAACGCAAAGATAGATCCTTTAAGGCTCGACGACGGGCTACTTCTGAGTTTCCGAGCAACAACTCTGACCAATTTACCCCTCCCTCCCTAACTTGACGGATAGTTTCCTTGGCTTCGTCGCTAGAATAACGATTATGCTTATCAATCCAACGACTTAATCCCTTACTAGAGGTGTAGTGGGGATAGGTTTCCTTTAAAAATTCTGTTTTTCCCTTGTAGACTTCCCTCTCGGTATGACCGTAATCTGTAAACCAGACTTTCCCTTTTTGGAACAACCGCATTTGATAGCGAGGATATTGGGTACTGTGGCGAATCCATTTCCCCATGAACATAACTTGCTCGGCTACATAATAACCCACCACCTCACTCTGCTCAATAGCCCTGAGACATTCCTGGAATAAGGCTTCCGTCATGCGCTCATCTGCTTCTAGGATATATACCCATTTATATTTAGTTTCAATCGTTTCCAGCATCCATGTTCTTTGTTTTCCATGGCTTTCAAACCTGTGGGAAAAAATTTGCACGGGATAATGGGAGGCTATCTGCACCGTGCGATCGCTACTTTCGGAATCAACAACAATAACATCATCGGAAAGCAAGGCAGACTCAATGCAGTCGGCGATGTCAATTTCTTCGTTATGGGTCAGGATATAAATGGAGAACATGAATACTGATAGGGTTAGGGCTGGGGATAGAGGAACACTTCTACTTTGGGGAGAGGATAACGTCGTTAATATATACTATTCCCAAGATTTTGTCATGATTTATCAAGGGCTTGTTTTTGGGTGCGATCATTAATCTACAACAAAAACCAGCAATCACATATAAATCCGCGTCTGAAAAACTACACACTAGGTGACGGGGTGACGGGGTAACGGGGTGACGGGGTGATGGGGTGACGGGGTGACGGAGTGACGGGGTGACGGGGTGACGGGGTGATGGGGTGACGGGGTGACGGAGTGACGGGGTGAGAAATCATAAACACTGGGAAAGTAGATTGCTTGGCGACAACCCCCTAAGATAGTGCGGAAATCTCATCTATCCCCCCAGAAGCAGTTGCCACGAAAATTAAAAATAGTCGGAAGTCTAAAGGTAAAAGGAAACTGAATTTTTGACTTCTCAATATTCTCTTTGTCCCCAGTAGGAATTGTTTGACATGAAAACAGAAACCCGTTCACCATCGGCTTACAGTCAATTTATAGAGCAGGTCAAGTCCTCTCAAGTTCAACGGGTGGAGATTAAGCCCAATCGCATTGAATACACTTTAAAACCAGAATTTGGTAATCAGCAATACTACACCCAACTGTCGGGAGAAGCTGAGGATTTGTACCGTCTGCTCCGGGGCCTGGGAATAGAATATACTTCCAGCCAAGCTCAGGGAGCAACAGTGGAAAACCTACTCGGCTTAGTTATTTCTGCGGGTGCATTAGTGGGAACTTTAGCCGCGCTGATGAAATTTAGTAACGCCGGTGGTGGCGTTGGTGTCGGTATGGGGATGGGCAAAAGTAAGGCCCGGGTTTATAACCAAGGTAAAACAGGAATTAGTTTCGCTGATGTGGCTGGAGTAGATGAAGCCAAGCAGGAACTCCAGGAAGTTGTTGACTTTCTCTCTAATGGGGACAAGTATCGTAAAATTGGTGCGAAAATTCCTAAGGGTATTCTTTTAGTGGGTCCCCCCGGAACGGGTAAAACCCTTCTCGGTAAAGCTGTTGCGGGTGAGGCTGGAGTACCTTTTTTGAGTATGTCAGGCTCAGAGTTTGTGGAACTCTATGTGGGTGTAGGTGCCTCCAGAGTCAGGGATTTGTTTAACCGTGCCAAACGATGTGCTCCTTGTATTGTCTTTATTGATGAACTAGATGCCATTGGCAAAGCTCGCGGTAATAATCCTAATTTGGGTAACGATGAGCGCGAACAAACTTTAAACCAATTGCTCACGGAAATGGATGGTTTTAATGGGAATGATGGTGTAATTGTCATTGCCGCCACCAATCGCCCTGAAATTTTAGATGCGGCTCTCCGTCGCCCAGGACGCTTTGATCGACAGGTTTTGGTGGACCGCCCCGACAAAAGTGGCCGAGTTGAAATTTTACAAGTACATTCAGAGACAGTCGCCCTAGGGGAAGATGTGGACCTAGATATTGTCGCTAACCAAACCTTCGGTTTTGCGGGTGCCGATTTAGCTAATCTCGTCAATGAAGCCGCCCTCATGGCCGCCAGGGCAAATCGTGAGGTAGTTCTGATGAAAGACTTCCACGAAGCCCTAGAACGAGTTGTGGCGGGGTTAGAAAAGCGATCGCGTCTGCTTACTCCCCTAGAACGGCAAATTGTCGCCTATCATGAGGTTGGCCATGCCCTAGTGGGTGCTTTGATGCCAGGGGGTAGTAAGGTTTCTAAAATCTCCATAGTGCCTCGCGGAGCGGGAGCTTTAGGCTATACTCTGCAAATGCCCCAGGAGGATCGTTTTTTAATGCTAGAGGATGAATTGCGGGGACAGTTAACGACATTACTAGGGGGACGAGCCGCCGAGGAGATTATCTTTGGTAAGGTTTCCACCGGCGCTAGTGATGATATTCAAAAAGCAACGGATTTAGCAGAGCGAGCGGTGACTCGTTATGGTATGAGTGATACCCTCGGTCCCATTGCCTTTGAAAAAAACTCCTCCCAATTTCTAGGTGATAGTATTTCTCGCCGGGCTATTAGTGAAGAGGTAGCAGTGGAGATTGACCGTCAAGTTAAACAAAACATTGACCGAGCTCACAGTACGGCGTTAGAAATTCTCCAACTCAATCACGGACTATTGGAGTCTACCACGCAAATCCTACTAGAGAAAGAGGTATTAGAAGGGGATGAGTTACAGGGGATTTTAGCTCTTGTGCAAGTTCCCTAGGGAGGGGGTGATGACAAGGTAGTTATTTTCTATAATTCCTGACGATAACTTCAGGAATTTTTCCTCTGTTTTCCCCCTTACAATTAACCGCTCTTGAGGCATAGACAAATTCGATATGGTATTTCTCATAAAGCTCTAAAATTAATGGTGCTGATGAGTTTGATAACATAAATTTTACACCTCTATTCGTCAAGCGATCGCAAAAATTTCTAAGTGCTATCTGCATTTCACTGCCAAAACCATCTTGAGTATAGCTGGTGAAATTCGAGGTTGTATTCAGTGGAGCATAGGGAGGATCAAAATATACGAAATCATCTTTATTAACAATTCCTTCAATTTCAAGAAATGAACTAACAGAAATAACACATTTTTCTAATGCTTTACTGCAAGCCAATAAATTTTGCTCATCCAGAATTTTGGGGTTCTTGTAGCTTCCTATAGGAACATTAAAATATCCCTGGGAATTTACTCTATATAAACCATTAAAACAACTTTTATTTAGATAAATTAAACGACTGGCTTTCTTAACGTCACTCCACTCTAAATAATCTAGTGTTCTGTCAATATTTCTTATTTTATAATAATAATCTTTATCATACCTATGCTGTTTTAAGTCTTCTATAAGCTCTGATACATTATTTTGGATAACCCGATAAGCATTAATCAAATCCCTATTAATATCTGCTAGATAAGCTTTTGAAGGCTGTAGGGCAAAGAACAGTGCCCCTCCTCCTAAAAATGGCTCAAAATAACCTATAAATGAAGTAGGTAAGCGCGATAACAAATCCAAGCGTAATTGAGATTTTCCACCTACCCATTTCACGAAGGGCTTACACTCTATCTTATCAGCTTGATTAACTACAGACATTTTAATTGCTTAAACGGTAATTATACTTTATCTTATTTATATCTACTTTACTAAGTAGGTAGGTGTTAAAAACTGTCAGATCCCCCCGCCTATCGGCACCCCCCTTATTAAGGGGGGCAGGGGGGATCGAAGGCGCAATAATCACTTCGATTTAATTATAACCAGTTACTTAGATTGGATTCCGTTTATGTCAGATAACCAGATTCACTTTTTGGATATTGGTTTATCATAATCTTCGATAGGAATAACATTGCACAGGAGTTAACCCAATGAACCGATTCAATGAAAATACAAAACAGGTTTTAGAGCAAGAAAGATATGAAGTTTTGCGACAAATTGAGAACTGGCTAGATTTACCGATGCTATTTCTCAGTTTTATTTGGTTAGTCCTCTTTATCGTTGAATCGGTTTGGGAACTGACATCTTTCCTAGATACTCTGCAATTAGGTATTTGGATGCTGTTTATCCTAGATTTTGGGCTTGAGTTTATGCTTACGCCCTCTAAAATTACCTATTTGAAGCGTAACTGGTTAATTGTTTTATCCTTGTTACTACCTGCTCTAAGGCTTTTTCGCTTTACTCGCACCCTGGGACTTTTACGGGGTACCCAAGGTATTCGTGGCGTAAGGATGTTACAGATCGTAACACGCACTAACCAGGGAATGCGTTCTATGACTGAAAGTTTTCGCCGCCGGGGGTTCGGCTATATCGTCATACTAACCGTTTTTGTTGTCCTTGTCGGCTCGGTTGGGATATACCTTTTTGAAAGAGATATTCCTGATACCGGTTTATCTGATTACGGAACGGCACTCTGGTGGACGGCTATGATGATTACCACAATGGGGTCAGATTCTTTTCCAAAAACTTCTGAAGGTCGTCTGCTTTGCCTCCTTTTAGCGGTATATGCCTTTGCTATGTTCGGTTATCTTTCGGCTAGCCTAGCATCCTTTTTTGTCGGTCAAGATGCTGGCAACCCTTCGGCAGAGGTGGCTGGGGAAGAGGCGATCGCCAACCTTCAAAATGAAATTACCGCACTTCGTGAGGAACTTCAAGCCGTCCTAAGAAGAAAAATAGAATAACCTAAACCTTTAATTACTGGTGATGTATTGATGCTGCCAAGATTCTTGTAAATTCATACCTCTATACGTTTAAATCCCCCAGAGCCAGTCGAATCTGCTCAATACGACGACGATTAACTCCTAAATCTGACTCCCCCACCCTTGAAGCAGAACGAACGTGGATCACTTGTTCGTCAGAGGGAAAGTAAAATTCTACATCATCGACAAAATGAAATACCCGACTCGTGGATTCGGCTCGGATGTAATTATCGGTTTCTTCCACCACCACGGTACGAGGGACGACCGATAAAACTTTAAGTAGGGTTTCCCGTGTTGTTTTTAAGTCGCCAGTATAACCCAAAGGAGCGATCTTGTGATCTTTATCTTCTCCCTGACTGATGACACAGTTAGGGGTTTTAGGACAGGGTGAGAGTTGTCCCTGAGCCGTTAAAGCGATCGCACTATTGATGTCACAGAAAAAACTCCCTAGGGAGAGAAAAAAGCTCATGATTAAAAAGGATATGATAGGAAACTTGACGCTCCCCCGATAAATCGGGAGATTCTCAGTTCCCCCAGTCAACTTACCAA
>JBBAUO010000010.1:0-18534 GCA_040398185.1 Microcystaceae cyanobacterium
ACTCAGGACATTGCATTTTGATTTCCTCCATTCATATCTCTATTATGCAACGCCTTGATGATCCTACCACAACGGGCAGGGTTTTTAACTGGGGTTGGGGGATATACCTCCCACTCAACCCAGTGTGTTTGGCGATTTAACTCTGCCGACTTTCTTGAAAAGTTTTGTAAGCGTTTTGGGCATCGTAAATATGACAGCGATCGACAATGCGCTTCATCATCGACCAAGAAAAGCTGGTTTCCTTGAGATGATGTCCCCAATTTTCCCGTAAGCTAGCATGGGCTTTCCGCAAATTGTAGGAAGGAATGGCTACGGTAAGGTGATGGGGGATATGAACATTGATATCGTGACAGAGAATCTCAACCCAAAAAGGATAGGTGCAGTGAACTGTTCCTTCGAGTTGGGCTAGGGCTTGATTCCATTCGGGGGGATAGTTAAATTGAATATCGGGGTCGGTGTGATGGACAATGGTAAAGGTACTCATCCAAAAATGGTACACCAGCCAAGGTAGTAGCCAAAACTTGACAAAGCCCCAAAAACCTGTTAGCAGGATCAGCGTGGGGAAGAAAATTATGGCAAAAATAATGACAACCGCCATGGAGAATTTGGCTTTATCTCTTTCTTGATCGCTAAATTGCCTGACATCGAAGTGGAGCATGGCCCAGTGGAAGATAGAGCCTGTCCACCATAAATTCATGCGTATAGCTTCATAGAAGTAACGAACAATGAAATTAGACTCGTTATAAGCTTCTGACTCCCAGGGCACCCAAGCGTTATCCCCTGTTATCATATTGGTCTGGGCATGGTGGCGATCGTGCAGAAACCGCCAGCAGTGGAAGGGATAGATCAAAGGTAACATGAGGGTATGACCGACTAGATCATTAACCCAGCGTCGATTAGCAAAGGAACGATGGGCGCAATCGTGGCCGAGGACGAAAAAACCCGTCAAGGCTGTACCTGTAAAAATCCAAGCTAAGGGAAGCAAATACCAGGGGGAAAAAGCGATCGCCATATAGCCGACAATCACTGCTAAAACATTGATCACCACCGATGACCAAGCCCTACGCCGATCTTTTTGGAAGCATTCTGGGGGAATTGTCTTAATGATATCTTTCAGTCTCAGGTTTTTTGTGGCGATCGCTGAGTAGGACTCCCCACTAAACTTGTCTGTTGTTGCCGTCATGCAGTCTCCATTTAAAAGGTCTTAACATATCTCAACATATTACAGTAGCACTTTAGCCACCACTAAATCTCTAAAAAATATACCAAATCCGCTTAGATAAATATCTTATCGTGAAGGCTAGGCAGGTGGCAGGGGGCAGGAGGCAGGGGGCAGGAGGCGGGAGGAGAATGTACTTCATTATGCTAAAAAAGGCTATAAAAAGGGTTTGTGGTCATAACTTTAGTGGACTTTAGTTCTATGTACGCCACCGTACTGATAATTGGCTAATATAATGGGACTATTAAAACCTGATCAAATATCTATCAAGTATTGAGATGGGTCTATTTAGTTTTACTGGGAGACGTTAGACATATCTTTTTTTTTGACGATATTTGCCTTGATTTACGTATACATCTTTAGCAATGCCTAAAAGTACACCGAAACCGATTAACCAACTGTTAGCGGCCCTACCAGATTTAGAATATAAGCGTCTTGAACCCCATCTAGAAAAGGTATCTCTTAAACGGGGACAAATCCTGCACGAAGCCTATGACAAAATTGAATACGTCTATTTTCCCAGTCGGGCGATGATCTCTTTAGTTTCTATTATGGAAGATGGCTCAACTACAGAAATAGGCTTAGTTGGCAATGAGGGTATGGTGGGATTACCCGTGGTCCTAGGAGGTGATCTTACCCCTAGTCGGGCTATTGTGCAGGTGGAAGATGGGGGAATGAGATTAAAAGGGGATATCCTCAAAAGAGAATTTCTACGGGGAGAAGTTCTGCAAAAACGCATCTTGCTCTACACCCAGGCTATCTTTACCCAGGTTTCCCAAAGTGCTGCTTGTAACCGTCAACACACTATAGAGGAGCGACTAGCTCGTTGGCTTTTGTCGGTACAAGATTGTGTGATGGCGGATGAATTGCCCTTAACTCAAGAATTTATTGCCAATATGTTAGGTACGCGCCGCGCCGGTGTCACAATTGCTGCTAGTACCTTACAACAGGCGGGTATGATTCGCTACACCAGGGGAAAAATTACCATTCTCAACCAAGAACATTTAGAAGCAACAGCCTGTGAGTGTTATCGCCTTGTACAGAATGAATTTATTCGCTTACTGGGTTCTAGAAGAGGATGATACTAAATCCGCTTATGTTACTACTAGACAATCGTGAAGGCTAGGCAGGAGGCAGGAGGCAGGAGGCAGGAGGATTATAACCCGATTTTAAAACCAGATTTGGTATGATACATTAAGTTTAAACTATTTAAGTAGATAATAGCCAGCTAATTAGTTGTGCTATATGTACGTTTGTGTACGGACAAATGTAATCCCTAACACTTATCATTGTCGGTGAGGTGAACCTAACTGTATCGAAGTATCGAATCTGTCTCAGCATTGTGGAGTGGAAGGGTTCTTTTAAGATTTTCCGTATGTCGCTGCTTTAATTGATATCCAAATAACCCCTATATTTATATGGGAAATGCTATGTTCTCCAAGCCGATAAACTTGAGCTATCTATTTATCATTCAGGAAATTGAAGATATCTTGTTGGCCTGTCCTGAATACCCTCACCATAAGGCTTTTTCCGTCCCCCACTGGCGACAAAGGCTAATTTCTTACATTCTTACACATATTTCTAATCGATATGTAGTTATGGAAGAAATGCAGGATATCTCCAGAGATTCCGACTTGTTTAGATTCCCCATAGAAGAGAAGTTATATATAGAGAGTGTCATCCAAAAGGGGATTTTAATATTTTTAGAAACCCATCCAGATTTTATCGAAAAATCGCCAGAGTATATTCTTCAACCAGCCATACATTCTTTGGATTGTCATAGTTGTGTCTTGTATGATCATAAGGTTGCTTCTATCTTCGCTCCTGATTATTGCCTTGGTGTCGCAGACAAGGAAATGGTAAATAGCTCTATTTATAGCCAGGAAAAATATTTACGAAAAACCATCAAAAAGCTTGATCGGCACAATTGGGAATTATCCGTTCTTAACGATATTAGTGACTTGTTACAGGTATGTGGAAGTAAAAATGAAGTATATCAGGGTTTAACAAAATTATTACCAGGACTCTTTCTGGGGAGCAAAGGTGGATTTTTTGCCGTTGACTGTTCGAGTGGTTATATCAAGTCCATAGCCACCTGGGGTGATGTGGTAGATAGTCAGGAATTAGTCGGAAATTTAGACTTCTACGGTCATCAATCAAACCACAATCATAATTCATCGGATAGTCAGATTTATCCCCTCTTAATTACCCCAGAGTCCGTGAGTATTAGTATCAAATGCCGAGACAATAGCTTACAATTTTTATCTATCCAGACTGAAGGAAATAATCCCTTAACATCCCGACAACAGGATTTAGCTTATAAAGTTGTCCATAAAACAGCCCTAGCTTTATCCAGTCTAGAATTGAGGGATAAACTCCAATCGCAAGTTATCCATGATCCTTTGACCCATTTGTTCAATCGGCGTTATCTTCATCAGAGTTTGTCCCAGGAAATTAAGCGAGCCAAGCGTAGTAAGTCACCCATCGGTATTGCGATGATTGATATTGATAATTTTAGAGAAATTAATGATTTTGGACATCTAGTAGGAGATTTTGTTCTTCAGAAGTTAGCCTCTTGTTTGCGGAGTAACGTCCGAGATTCGGATATTGTTTTTCGTTATGGGGGAGATGAATTTATGATCATTCTTTTCGATAGTTCCTCAGAAAATTTCTATCCTCGCGCTGAACAAATTCGTCAACAGGTTTACCAGTTGGATATTTCCTATAAAGACCTTTCCCTACCGCCGATTACTATCTCCATCGGATTAGCCAGTTTTCCTGACCATGGAAAAACGCCGTCTAGTTTAATTTCCTCGGCGGATCAGGCTTTATTTGCGGCCAAAAAACAAGGAAGAAATTTGATAGTCCAAGCCCATCCCTAGAGGCTTTCTAACCAAGAGATAGCCTTTTCTATGTCACTTACTTTTTCTCCCTGGGGAATCCGTGGGCGTTGTACCATCACCACGGGTATTTTAGCCTCCCGCGCAGCGATAATTTTACCCATGGTGGCTTCCCCACCACTATTTTTACTAACTATAGCCCCGATCTCGTAGGTTTCTAATAATGCTTTTTCCTCTTTTAGGGTAAAGGGTCCTCTTTCTAGGATTAGCTTACCTGCTGGTACTGCAGTACTACTTAAGGGGGGATCGATCATTCGCATTAAAAACCAAACCTCCTTAACATAAGCATAGGTCGCTAATTCCTGTCTCCCTATGGTCAGGAATACCCGTTGGGCTAACCCAGGTAAAACCATGGCGGCGGTTTGGTTACTGGTTACTTCAATCCATTGATCTTCGGGGGTTTTTTCCCAGACAGGACGAACTAGCATTAAATGGGGGATACGGAGTTGGCCCGCAGCGATCGCCGCATTTTCAGAAATTTGAGCCGCAAAGGGATGGGTAGCATCAATGAGTATATCAATTTGTTGCTGTTCTAGATAGTGTTTGAGTCCAGGTACACCACCGAACCCCCCCAATCGGGTATTTTCCCACATTATCACTGGCCGACGGGTACGTCCTGCGAGGGAGTTGATCACTTCCAATCCGGAAATCAAACTAATTTTAGTTATGAGTTCTCTTGCTTCGGTGGTACCGCCTAGAATTAATACTCGTTTGGGTTTCATAACAATCTAAGTAAATATATAGCGATCCTACATGGGATAGCATTGCTCTAGATCAAAAAATAAAATACACGACATAAATCGCCTATTTTCATAGCCGAGATTGAGAAAATTCGCTAAAGTTGAGCAAGTTACCAGGAGATAAAATCTTGTGTTAGAACTTTATCAATTCGAGCTATCCCAATTTTCCGAGAAAGTTCGCCTCATTCTAGACTATAAAGGACTAGAATACCGTAAAATAGAGATAGTACCTGGAGTCGGACAACTAGACCTTTTTCGTTTGTCGGGACAACGCCAAGTCCCTGTTTTAAAAGACGGAGAGACATTTATTGCCGATTCTACGGAAATTGCCCTGTACCTAGAGCGCAAATATCCCGAAAGACCTATTCTTCCCAGTGATCCTGTAGCTAGGGCACAATGTTTGATCATGGAAGAGTGGGCGGATGAGTCCATCGGTTTAAAGGGAAGAATCGCTTTTATTGGCGCCTTTAGCCAAAATCAAAACTTCCGAACTGCCTTCTTACCCAGGGAAACCCCAGATTTCTTAAAAACCCTAGTCGAAGCCGTTCCCTCGGAGTTTTTAGACATCCTCGGTACGGGAGTTGGTTTCGGTAAAGAGGCGGTAAAAGATGCCCAAAGGGGACTAAAGCAGGATTTAGACGCATTAACCCTAATTTTAGAAAATCGTCCCTATTTACTAGGTTCAGAACCGACTTTAGCTGATTTAAGCGTCGCAGCCCTGAGTATTTTACTCAAGTTTCCCCCCAGGGGCTATATTAATGCTCCGGGGGACTTTCAGGGTAAAGGTATCCCGGGACTTGCCGATAATAGCACCTATAATGCTTTTTGGGACTGGCGCGATCGCCTGTATGCCCAATATCGTCAGCCCTTAACGGGACAAAGTAGCCCCGATGGGAGTCCTACATCTATTAACATTGATTAATATATACCCCTGAGCAATCAGGGGACTAATCCTATAGCCTTAGAGAAAACCGTGACAGAAGCAAAGAGCTACAAAGAAACCGTCAACTTGCCCAAAACAGACTTTGATATGCGGGCTAATGCCCTTAAAAGGGAACCAGAAATTGATAAATTCTGGAAAGATCATCAGATATACGAAAAACTAGCAGAAAATAATCCTCACGATCTATTTGTTCTCCATGATGGACCTCCCTACGCCAATGGGTCCCTACATATTGGTCATGCTCTCAATAAAATTCTTAAGGATATTATTAATAAGTATAAATTACTACAGGGTTATAAGGTTCGTTATGTACCTGGCTGGGATTGTCATGGTTTACCCATTGAGCTTAAGGTTTTACAAAACATGAAGCAGGAGGAACGGGAAACATTAACCCCCCTTGCGCTCCGACAAAAAGCCCGCGATTTCGCCCAAAAAACCCAAAAAGAACAGTCTACTGCCTTTCAACGCTTCGGTATTTGGGGAGATTGGGAACATCCCTACATGACACTAACTCCCGAATACGAAGCCGCACAAATTGCTGTCTTTGGGAAAATGGCCTTAAAAGGATACATTTACCGTGGTTTAAAACCTGTCCATTGGAGTCCTTCTTCCCAAACCGCTTTAGCTGAGGCAGAATTGGAATACCCAGAAGGTCATGTTTCTCGGAGTGTTTTCGCAGCATTCCCCATCATTAAAGCTTCTACTCCGGTTTTAGAACCCTTTATCCCTAATTTGGCTGTAGCCATCTGGACGACAACCCCTTGGACTTTACCAGGTAATCTAGCAGTAGCTTTAAATCCTGAGCTAGATTACTCTGTAGTTGAAGCACACTCTAGGCTTTGTCAGTACCAATATCTAATTGTGGCGACGGATTTGGTAACTACCTTAACAGAAACCTTTAACACTCCCTTGACTATCAAAGCAACGGTAAAAGGCAAAGATTTAGAGCATACTGTCTATCGTCATCCTCTTTTTGCCCGTGAAAGCGAAATCCTCATCGGAGGGGACTATGTTACTACCGAGTCAGGGACGGGATTAGTCCACACAGCCCCAGGCCATGGACAGGAAGATTATCTGGTGGGTCAACGCTATAATTTGCCTATCCTCTCCCCTGTAGATGATAAGGGAAACTTTACCTCAGAGGCGGGTGTATTCGCTGGTTTGAATGTACTCAAGGATGCCAATGAAGCCATTATCCAAGCTTTAGGGGAACAAGGAGCCTTATTAAAAGAAGAACCCTATCAACATAAGTACCCCTACGACTGGAGAACGAAAAAACCGACTATTTTCCGGGCTACTGAACAATGGTTTGCTTCGGTCCTTGGCTTTAAAGAAGAGGCCTTGGCGGCCATTAAAACCGTCAAATGGATACCATCCCAAGGGGAAAACCGTATTACTCCTATGATAGGCGATCGCTCGGATTGGTGCATCTCTCGTCAACGCCATTGGGGGGTGCCGATTCCAGTCTTTTATGACGAGGAAACCAATGAGCCCCTATTAACCGAAGAAAGCATTAATCATGTGCAGGGGATTATTGCCGAAAAAGGTTCCGATGCTTGGTGGGAATTACCGCTCGAGGAATTACTTCCCCCCTCAGTACGCAATAATGGGCGCACCTATCGCCGAGGTACTGATACTATGGATGTCTGGTTTGATTCTGGTTCATCCTGGGCTGCGGTAGCTAATACTCGCCCGGAGTTAAAATATCCTGTGGATATGTATCTAGAAGGCTCTGATCAACATCGGGGCTGGTTTCAATCGAGTCTTTTAACCAGTGTAGCCGCCAATGGTATCGCTCCCTATCAAACCGTTTTAACCCACGGCTTTGTTTTGGATGAAAATGGGCGCAAAATGAGCAAGTCCTTGGGCAATGTGGTCGATCCTGCCACTATTATTAATGGGGGAAAAGATCAGAAAAAAGAACCAGGTTATGGGGCAGATATTTTGCGTCTGTGGGTGTCTTCGGTAGATTACTCGGCGGATGTTCCCATTGGTCAAAATATTCTCAAGCAACTGGTAGATGTGCGTAATAAAATCCGTAATACTGCCCGATTTTTGTTAGGGAGTTTAGAGGGTTTTGATCCTAGTATAGATGCTATTTCTTACCAGGACTTGCCCGAATTGGATAAATATATGCTCCACCGCATCGGCGAAGTATTTACCGAGGTAACAGAAGCCTTTGAAACTTTTCAATTTTCTCGCTTCTTTCAAGTGGTGCAGAATTTTTGCGTGGTGGATTTATCGACTTTTTACTTAGATATTGCCAAGGATAGACTTTATATTAGTGATACTAATGCCTTTCGTCGTCGTAGTTGTCAAACTATCCTAGCCCTAGCCTTAGAAAATTTAACCAAAGCGATCGCACCTGTGTTATCTTATCTAGCTGAGGATATTTGGCAATACCTCCCCTATACCAGTCCCTATCCATCGGTTTTTGAGTCGGGATGGGTAGTAGTAAAACCAGAATGGAATAAACCAGAATTAATCAGCAAATGGACAAAAATTCGGCAAATTCGTACCGAAGTTAATAAGGTAATGGAAAATGCCCGAACCCAGAAAGTTATCGGTTCTTCTCTAGATGCTAAGGTTTTATTGTATCTGGCAGATGCTGATTTTAAACAAGAATTAGAGGCTTTTAATCTGGGGGATAGTTTATCGGGAAACCTAGTGGATGAATTGCGTTACTTTTTCCTAGCTTCCCAAGTGGAGTTAGTAGATAGTAAAGCCAGCATTGAAACCGCTAACTACAAAGGGGAATCGGAATTAGTATCTGTCGGCATTGTTAAAGCCGATGGTCAAAAATGTGACAGATGCTGGAACTATTCTACCCATGTAGGTGAGTTTAAGGAAGACCCAACTATTTGTGAAAGATGTAATTCTGCTTTAAAAGGGGAGTTCTAGTTTCAAGGTTTAGGGTGTGTAATTATAGCACTTCTCATATTAGTGAGGTACAGAGATTGTCGCTTTGAGGCAGGAGGCAGGAGGCAGGAGGCAGGAAGAAGTACACCTCATTATTCTGAAAAAGGCTGTAAATTTAAACCACATCCTAAATCAAATAAAAAACTATAGGAGATAAAAATCATGACTCAACTTTTAGAACTAGAGAATGGGGAATTAACGGAGGAAAGCTCAATCTATTTAGAGACGTATTTAGAGGATGACTCTAAAGAATTTCCCCCTTCAGATATTGTGGCTTTTAACGAACTCCGTTCCTGCGCTGATATTGTCAGAATGTATAAAAGTAAGCAATTAGTTATCGATCCCGAATTTCAAAGAGGCATTGTCTGGAAAGACACTCAACAAACCAGATTTATAGATAGTTTGACTAAACAACTACCTATTCCTAGTATGTGTATTAGCTTAGATTACAAAACTAATAAGCGGTTTGTTATTGACGGACTACAAAGGATATATAGTATAATTAAGTTCTTAACAGATGATAATTGGAAAATGTCCAAATTAGATGATATAGACGGCAAAATTTCTGGGAAAACTGTAGCAGAAGTAAAGGAGCACCATAAGGATTTATATGAAAGGGTAGAAAATCTAACTATTCCCATAACAGTTATCAGATATGATGCAAGAAAGAAAAATCACAATCAGTACCTTTTTACTATTTTTCATCGCTTAAATACTGGCGGAACGACACTAAATAATCAAGAAATTAGAAATAGTATATATCACGGTAAACTCAATAATTTATTAAAAGAGTTAGTTGAGAATAATGATAATTGGCGAAAGTTGTTTCCTCTAAAAAAAGATAAATCTTACCGTTTTGCTCGTGAGGAATTAATATTACGCTTTTTTGCTTTTTATGACTATGTCGAACAGGAAAAAAAATATAAATACCAAGGAAGACTAACTAAATTTCTTAACGATTATATGGATATTAATCAAGATCCAAAGGATGCTGATTTAGATAAAAAGAAAGAAATATTTACCAGAACCGTTGATTTAGCTTATCGTCAGCTTTCTGAAAATAAACTACTTGGTGAAGTTAGTAACGTGGTTATGGAAGGTGTTTTAGTGGGAATCGCTAAAAATATAGAAACAATAGAAAATTTATCTAGTCAAGAATTTAAAGAGAGATATGAACAATTGCGCCAAACAACACCTTATTTAAAAGAAAGCCTTTCAGGAGGACTTTATCAAAAAGATAAGCCAATAGAGAGAATTAAAGAAGCTATTAAGATTTTGGGATGATTACTAAATCGCATTTACTTAAAAATCTTAATGAGCTAGATAAACTCTATAATGGGGCAACAAATAAAGAGAATGACAAGCAAGCCATTTACTATTCTAAGTTAGCTTTATTAGAGTTGTGCGGTTGGATAGAGGAAAGTATGGATGATATTATTCGGCAATATTCTAACTCAAAATTGAAAGATGATAAAAACAAGAAATATCTAAAAAATAATATTATCAAACCTAATTATGGATTTCGTTATGATGAAAATCTTAGGGAAATGTTGGTTAAAACTATTGGTATTATTCAATTAGAAAAATTAGAAATAAAATTAGAAAAACAGGGAATTATCACTAAGCTTAAGAGTGCTTTAAAAAAAATAATAGAACAGAGAAATGAAGCAGCGCACACTTTTTTAAAGGGAGTAACTAGAACCTATGACGCTCCATCTGTGACTAGGGAAAATTTTTTAGAAATTTACGAATTATTAAAACTTTTTGAAAGGGAACTAAAGCAGTTAAAATAAGGAAATATTCCGACAAATCGCCGTAAAATGTCACTTAATCACCCCTACCAAGCCCAATGGCATTTAGTTTATGGAGAAGGTAATACCACCATGGGAGCAGCATGGCAAGACTCACAAATTGCTATTGTTTGCCCCCCATCAGCCATTTTACCTATCGCTTTTAGCCCTTCCCAACGCTTTGTTGTAGTGGGATCTGTCTGGTTAAGCCACCCGTCTTCAGAGCCCTTATCCCATCTACAATTTGTTGCCAATACTTGGGACAACCTAGGAATAGAAACCTTTAACCAATTAGTAGGGATTTTTGGGTTAGCAATTTGGGATCGGCAAGAACAAAAACTCTGGTTAGGACGCGATCGCACGGGGGGCTATACTATTTACTTTACCACCGAGGGAACAACCCACACGATAGCCGCAAATCTGCGATCGCTAAATCCCTATCACTCTAGGGAATTGGACATAGTCGCCCTACGAGACTACCTCTGTTGTTCCTTTGTACCAGGAGAGCGGACATTATGGCAAGGAGTGCGAGAATTACGCCCTGGGAGCATTATCTCCTTTCCCGATCAAAAAATCCAAACCTATTGGCAACTAGAAGAAAATGTAACCACAGATGATTCTTTGGAGTGTTACGGGGAGCAATTACGAAGACTGTTAGAGCAAATAATTCAGGAATACTTACCTAAAAATCAACCCGTAGGGGTATTTCTTTCCGGGGGTTTAGATTCTAGTTTAGTAACCGCCTTAGTAACAAAATTCCATAGCCAAGCCGTTCATACCTATTCTATTCACTTTGGAGAAACCTGTCCCAATGAATTGGAGTTTTCTAGTTTAGTTGCCAACCACTGCCAAACCGAGCATCATATTTTAGAAATACCCTTTCGTCAGATGTGGCAAAAGCTCCCAGAAACCATGGGATACCTAGATGATCCCATAGGAGATCCATTGACGGTACCTAACCTACTACTCGCAAATCTCGCCAAGAAATCCGTAGAAGTAGTGCTCAATGGAGAAGGGGGTGATCCTTGTTTTGGCGGTCCTAAAAATCAACCGATGTTACTCAACGAGTTGTATGGTGTTGTAAGCGGACAAGATACTCTCCAAGCCTACCTACTCTCCTTTCAAAAATGCGCGCCCGATCTACCCCAACTCCTAAAACCTGATATTTGGGCAATGGTGCAGGATCAACCCTACCCCTTTGATGCGGATCTAAATTCATCTATGAGTTACTTAAATCGTCTGATGGCATTAAACATTAAGTTTAAAGGAGCAGATCAGATTTTGACGAAAGTAAATAACCTCACCCAAGCCGCAGGTATAGCGGGGCGATCGCCTCTTTTTGATCAGCGCGTTGTCCAATTAAGCATGGAAATTCCCCCTCAATACAAGTTATCCGGAGTACAGGAAAAAGCCGTCTTAAAACAAGCTGTTGCGGATCTACTTCCGGAGAAAATTTTGTTCCGTCCTAAAAGTGGGATGATGGTGCCCGTACAGTTAGGATTCCAGAAATACTGGCAACGGGAAGCCAAAACCCTATTATTGAACCCCAAGGCGGCGATCGCTCCCTATCTTAATCAAGGTTTAATCAAGGAATGGCTTAATTATCGGGGGGATACTTGGGGACGGTATGGGGTTAAGTTGTGGTTAGTAGTGAGTTTAGAAATCTGGTTACAGGTGAATGGAAGATTCTAACCATTCCCATCATGGCAGTAAAAAAACTCAATAGTCTCTTGTAATACCTCAACAAAGCGGTCAATTTCCGCAGCAGTATTGTAAAAAGACAAACTAGCTCTGGCACTTCCTGATGCTGCAAAAAGACAATGCAAAGGTTGGGTACAGTGATGGCCCGAACGAATAGCAATACCTTCATGATCTAATAAAGTTGCTATATCGCTCCCATGGATTTCTGGTATGTTAAAAGCAGCTAGGGCTGCCCGTCTTTCTTGGCTAGGTTTAGGTCCATAGGTTCTTAGAGAAGGAATTTCCTTTAATCTTTTAAACAAATATTCTGTTAACTCTTCCTCATAGGCGTGGATATTCTCCATCCCTATCTTGGTTAAATAATCTACCGCAGCACCCAGGGCTATAGCTTCCCCAATTGCGGGGGTTCCTGCTTCAAATTTATGGGGTAATTCATTGAGGGTAAAGGAATCTAAATGTACCTCGCCAATCATTTCTCCCCCTCCTAAAAATGGCGGCATTTCCTCAAGTACCTCGGTTTTACCGTAGAGGAAACCTATCCCCGTTGGAGCACACATTTTATGCCCACTAGCCACTAACCAATCACAGCCAATTTTCTGAACATCCACGGGCAAATGGGGAACACTTTGACAGCCATCTATTAATACTTTCGCGCCAATTTGATGAGCCAGTTTAACAATTTCTTCTACAGGGTTAATACATCCTAGGGTATTAGAAATATGAACTAAGGAAACTAATTTAGTTTTTTCATTGAGTAGATTTTTATACTGTTCTAAATTTAATCCTTCTGAGGCATTTAATCCTACATACTTAATCACCGCGCCTGTTTTCTGGGCAATGATTCGCCAGGGAATCATATTACTATGATGTTCCATAACGCTCGATAGTATTTCATCCCCTGGTTTGAGATTATTTAAACCCCAACTATAGGCTACTAAGTTAATGGCTTCGGTGGCATTACGGGTAAAAATAACTTCTTGGCGGGATTTGGCATTAATAAATTTAACTAGCTTATCCCTCGTCCCTTCATAACCTTCGGTTGCTCTTACACTTAGGGTATGTGCTCCCCGATGAACATTGGCATTATCGTACTCATAATAATGGCGTAAAGTATCTAAAACCGCCCTTGGTTTTTGGGAGGTGGCCGCACTGTCAAAATAAATCAGAGGATGACCGTTAATCCGTTGATTTAAAATAGGGAAATCAGCGCGAACCTGGGTAGCAAGATTAGTAATAACGGGTTTTTCTTGAATAAAAGTCATAGTTCTTCAGGGGAATCATTCAAAGGATCGACAAGCCACACATTGGCTAAGGCGTTGTCGTAGGGAAACTAGGGGCATTTTGTCAAGAATCTCGGCAGCAAAGGCATCTATTAGCAGATTGCGGGCGTTATCTTCACTTAAGCCACGACTGCTTAGGTAAAACAGTTCATCCGCTTCGAGTTGACTAACTGTTGCTCCGTGGGCACATTTGACATTATCGGCTGTAATCTGTAATTCGGGTTTAGTGTTCACCCTGGCTTTATTTGAGAGTAATAAATTGCGATTTAGTTGGGTGGCATTAGTAAGTTGTGCAGGTTTTGGGACTATAATCCTACCATTAAACACCGCATGAGCTCGCTGATCCACAATACATTTATGCAACTGATGCACCGTACCCGAAGGATGATTTAGATACACCGCACTATGGGTATCTGCTATCTGTCTCCCTTCTATCATGGTTAAACCATGGAGATAGGTTTCTGTTTGTTCCCCTTTTTGGTAAATATCTAGCTTGTGACGGCAGAGTTTTGCCCCCAAACTAGCCTCAGTAAAAGTATAACTGCTATTTTTTTCCTGGGCGATCGCCGTGCGGGCAAGATGAAAGCCATCCCCCGATTCCCTTTGCACTCGTACCTGATTTATCCTGGCATTTTCCCCAAGATAGATTTCTGCCACCCCATTGGTAAGATAGGGACGGTTCTGGGGAATATCAGTACAATTACTGGCTATTGCTCCATAGCTCTCAATGAGGGTAAAACTAGCTCCGGTTTCTGCTACGACTAAAATCCGTGGTTGGGTTAGGCTAGGAGTTTCGGAAACAATGCTCAAAAAGAGCAGATGAATGGGGGTTTCTATAATTTGCTTTGGTTGGGCCCAAACTATAGCCACATCGGTTAATCCGGCTGTATTGAGGGCGGTAAATACCTCACCCTGCTCTGGTTGCTGACCTAGATACTTGACAAGAATCTCTTTTTGTGCAGTGCCTAACTGTGCTCCATTACCGACAAATACGCCATCGGGTAGAGCCGAGACATCAGATAAACTAGGAGCAAAAATACCATTGACAAAAACCAGACGACTTTGGGGCGCTTCAGGAAGATAGAAATGGGCAATCTCATCCTGCGTCAGATTTACCAAGGGAGCTACCTGAAAATTAACCCCTAGTAACTCAGCTAAATCCGTAAACCGCCATTGCTCATCTTTTTTCTGGGGAAGTCCGCCCAAGGAAACCAGATTACTAGCTTCCTTGCGTAGGTTTTCTAAAAAAACCCCCTCCATAACTGACTTTTGGCTTTGGGACTGTCGGAGCCAATCCTCTAAGGGATTAAGAATTAATGCTGTTGTCATTTAGCCCCCACGGGTTCTAAAAAGTCATAGCCTTTAGCTTCTAGCTCTAGGGCCAATTCCTTGTCGCCGCTCATGACAATAGAGCCATCGTACATAACATGAACAAAATCTGGCTCAATATAATCTAGTAATCGTTGATAGTGGGTAATTAAAAGAAAAGCATTTTCAGTATTTCTCAATTGATTAACCCCATTAGCGACAATTTTGAGAGCATCAATATCTAACCCCGAATCAATCTCATCCAAAATACCTAGGGTAGGTTCTAGTAGAGCCATTTGTAAAATTTCGTTGCGTTTCTTCTCTCCCCCAGAAAAGCCTTCATTGAGACTTCTACCCAAAAAGCTAGGATTCATTTGTACAATTTCTAATTTTTGTTCAACCAAATCTTCAAAATCAAAGGCATCTAATTCCTCTACCCCTAAATATTTTTGACGAGCATTGTAAGCAACGCGCAAGAAATCTAAGTTACTCACCCCAGCAATTTCTAAGGGGTATTGAAAAGCGAGAAAAATTCCCATCTTAGCCCTAACATCGGGTTCTTCTTCTAGGAGATTTTCTCCTTTGTAAATCACCTCTCCTCCTGTTACTTCGTAGGAGGGATGTCCAGAAATAATTTTAGAAAAGGTACTCTTACCTGAGCCATTGCGTCCCATGATGGCATGGACTTCGCCAGCTTTAATTTCGAGATTAACCCCCTTGAGAATGGGAGTACCATCGACACTAGCGGTCAAATTACGAACGGATAAAATTGTCTGGGTCATTGGGTTTGAACTTTTTGTATTTAGTAACTTTTAGCCGACAGTTCCTTCTAGTTTTAGACTCAACAGTTTATCCGCTTCCGAGGCAAATTCTAGGGGGAGTTTACTGAGAACATCCTTACAGAAACCGCTTACTAACATAGACACGGCATTTTCTTCGGAAATACCCCGTTGGGCAAAATAGAATAATTGTTCTTCTCCGATTTTGGAAGTAGAGGCCTCATGTTCAACTTTCGCGCTCTGGTTATCGACTTGGATATAGGGGAAGGTATTGGCTTCGGCATTATCCCCTATTAACATTGAATCACACTGGGAGTAATTTCTTGCCCCCTTAGCCCCTGCTCCCATTTTCACCAAGCCTCGATAGCTATTTTGGGAGTTTCCTGCTGAAATTCCTTTAGAAATAATGGTACTACGGGTATTTTTGCCTATATGAATCATTTTTGTTCCCGTATCGGCTTGCTGTTTGTTATTAGTAAGGGCGATAGAATAAAATTCCCCGATGGAATTATCTCCCACTAATACACAACTAGGATACTTCCAAGTAATGGCGGAGCCAGTTTCTACTTGAGTCCAAGAAATTTTTGAGTTAATACCTTGGCACAAACCCCGTTTAGTCACAAAGTTGTAGATACCACCTTTACCATTTTTATCCCCTGCATACCAATTTTGGACAGTGGAGTATTTAATATCCGCATTATCGAGGGTAATTAATTCCACAACCGCCGCATGGAGTTGGTTACTGTCGTACATGGGAGCCGTACAACCTTCTAAATAGCTAACGGATGCTCCCTCTTCAGCGATAATCAGAGTTCTTTCAAATTGTCCCGTTTCGCCATTGTTAATACGGAAATAGGTCGACAATTCCATGGGACAAGTTACCCCTTTGGGAATATAGACAAAGGAGCCATCACTAAAAACCGCCGAGTTAAGGGCAGCAAAATAGTTATCATTAGTGGGGACGACAGTACCGATATATTTCTTGATGAGTTCGGGATGTTCCTGTAGGGCTTCGGAAATGGAACAAAAAATAACTCCGTGTTCGGCTAATTTTTCCTTGAAGGTGGTAGCAATGGAAACACTGTCAAAAATAGCATCTACCGCCACATTACCGAGTCTTTTTTGCTCAGATAGAGGAATCCCCAGTTTTTCAAAGGTTTCTAGGAGGGTAGGGTCGAGTTCTTCGAGGCTATTGAGTTTTTCTTTGTTCTGCTTCGGCGCTGAGTAATAAATAATATTTTGGTAGTCAATGGGGGGGTAATGAACATGAGGCCAAGTAGGCTCGGTCATTTTTAGCCATTGCTGATAGGCTTTAAGGCGAAACTCGAGCATGAATGCTGGCTCGTCTTTTTTGGAGGAAATCAGACGGATAATATCTTCATTTAAGCCACGGGGAATGGTTTCTGACTCAATATCCGTGATAAAGCCGTACTTGTAGGGTTGGTTGACTAGGTTTTTAACAGTCGTCGCGCTCATGGGCTGTTCTCTCTCTAAGGACTTAAACAACTTTTCTGTTGCTTAAGTTAATTCTACACCACTTAAACAACATTTTTGTTGCTAAAGTCACTCCTGCTGGTATCTCAGGGGTTAGGAAATTAATTCTTTCCGTAGCATTTCTGGTAATGGTAGCTTTAAGCACTGGTGGATTTGAGCCAGACGATGGCGCCAGTCGTGGTGAGATATTGCTTTCTCCACATTGCGGCGATAGGCAGCCTCTAGGCGTTTTTTATCGGCTAGAAGGGCTTCGGTAAAGGGGATAATGTCCTGGGAATTTTCGGGTAGTTCAATGGTCGCATCTTCCCAGAAAAACAACTCCTCCATTTCAGGACAAGTAGGCTTTTGCCCGACAATTACACATCCTGCGGTAATAGACTCAAACCATCTTTGTCCGACAAAGGAAAAGGGAAATCTTTTTTTGGGGTCTACTTTGAGGGCATCATAGGCTAAAGCAATGCGACTGCGACTGAGAATTTTCCAAAAGAAGCTTCTGTGTTCATAAAAGTTATGGATTTTGGCGATTTGCATATGGTCTGTATGATAATACATGCGTTCTGATTGGGGGTCGTTATAGACATTGGCAAAGATACGACTATGTTCTGGGTTTTGTCTTCCATAACCGATTACGTCGATAAAACGATTAGCATCACCACAGCCAAACTTTCTGACATCGCAAGCCATGGGGATTACTGATACGGGTATATTATATAATTCCTGAAAATCCTTGACATTAGAGGTCATGGGAATAAATAAGTGATCAAGGGAGGCAATGGCACGGCTAAAGGGGGACAAATTCCTTCTCCATTGGGGTTTATCATATTCGGTTTTGGGGATAAAGGCATCGAATATGTAAGCGCAGACAATGTCAAACCGCGATCGCCAATTGGGAATATTACCTAGCACTTGGGGTATGCCATTTAATTCTAAATCAATTATCAGCAGTATCTGTTTGTCTTGAGTTCGTCTGGGGGGAATCTCGACAGAATAGGTGTTCTGAGTCAGAAGTTTTGGGGGGTTCAATCTGGGGGTAATTATCCTACCCTCGCAGCAATGGGCAATGACATCTTCAAATTCAATGAGACATCCTTGGGCGGGAGTAGATCGGGTTTGGCGTTGACTCACTATATAATAATCAAACATTTACTGACGGTATTTCTGGTTTATTATCATTATTATTCCTCGATTTCACCAAAAAAAGCTTGCCTGAGCAAGCCGAGAAAGTTTTTCTAAAATTGATGGACATTATTTGAGTTCGTCTTGAGCACGACTAAGGAGATTATCTTGGATGTTTTCGGCTTTTTGTCGGCCTTCAGCTAAGATTTCCCGAGCCTGTTCACCTAAACCAGTCGTTCCTTCTCCTAAATCCTCTGCACGGTCAAATACAATTTCCTTAAGGTTGGTCGCTTTTTCCTTACCTTGGGCGATAACTTCCTTGGCTTTATCCCCTACATCAGAGGC